>DASPFV010000081.1:0-30342 GCA_035620975.1 Vicinamibacterales bacterium | reverse complement strand
CGTGGACGGCCTGAACCGCGCGACTGACGTCATGCTGGGCGGCAAGCTGGCGGTGGTGCTGGGCTTCGGGGAGGTCGGCAAGGGCTGCGCGCAGGCGCTGCGCGGCCAGGGCTGCCGCGTCGTCATCACCGAGATCGATCCGATCTGCGCGCTGCAGGCGGCGATGGAGGGCTACGAGGTCAACACCCTCGACAACGTCGTCGAGCGGGCCGACATCTTCATCACCGCGACCGGCAACGTCAACCTCATCACCGCCGCGCACATGGCCCGGATGAAGGACAAGGCGATCGTCGGCAACATCGGGCACTTCGACAACGAGATCGACATGGCCGGCCTGAAGAAGGTGAAGGGCATCCAGCGGATCAACATCAAGCCGCAGTACGACGAGTGGCGCTTCCCCGACGGCCACAGCGTCATGGTCCTGGCGGAAGGCCGCCTGCTCAACCTCGGCTGCGCGACCGGCCACCCCAGCTTCGTGATGTCAGCCTCGTTCACCAACCAGGTCATCGCGCAGCTCGAGCTCCACCAGCACAACGAGAAGTACGAGCGGAAGGTGTACATCCTGCCGAAGCACCTCGACGAGGAGGTCGCCCGCCTCCACCTGTCGCACCTGGGCGTGCAGCTCACGAAGCTGACGCCCGAGCAGGCGCAGTACATCGGCGTGCCGGTGGAAGGACCGTACAAGCCAGCGCACTACCGCTACTGAGACCGCCCCGGCAACTCCCGGCTTTCGGCGTGCCCCTTGCCGGCTGGCACCTGGAAGCCGGGAGTACCAGCTATTCCGCTACCAGTTCCTGCGTGTAGATGACCCCGCGCGGTGAATACAGCCTCACGGTCATCGTGCGGCCTCGCGCGTCGATCGTGAGCGTGCCGAAGAACTGGAGGCCGTCGCTCGGCGGGCGGTTCGGCTTCATGCCCTTCGGGATGCCGATGAACCTGGCCTCGGGGCCGAACGTCGGGTCGAGCGTCCCAGGGCCATAGGTCCCCGCGTGCAGCGGGCCGGCCACGAACTCCCAGAAGGCATCGAACCCGGTGAACCTCGCGCGCGCCGGATCGTAATGGTGCGCGGCGCAATAGTGGACGTCGCCGGTGATCCACACGACGTTGCGTATCCGGCGATCCCGGATGAAGCGGAGGAGATCCGCGATCTCGAGCTCGCGTCCGAGCGGCGCGCCGGGGTCCCCGTTTGCAACCGCCTCGAAATGTGACGCGCCGTCCCGCACGACGAGCCCGACGGGCATGTCGCTCGCAACGATCTTCCACGTCGCGCGGCTCGCCGCCAGTCGCGCCTTGAGCGCCTCGAGTTGCATCCGGCCGAGGATGGCCGACTCCCCGGTCATCGCCGGCTGTCGGTTCGCGCTGTTGGCACCCCGGTAGCTGCGCAGATCCAGCCCGAAGATATCGACAGTGTGTCCGTAAGGGACCACCCGGTGGATCCGCTCGAGGTCGTCGGCGTCGATCGAGATCGGGTGGTATTCGAGGAAGGCCTGCCTGGCGCGGGCGGCCAGCAGCGCGACGCTTTTGACGGTGTAGCGCTCGTCGGCTGCCAGGTCGGCCGTCGGGTACCAGTTGTTGCGGACCTCGTGATCGTCCCAGATGACGACCTGCGCCACGCGCGCGTTGAACCGGCGCATGTCCTCGTCCAGCAGGTTGTACTGGTAGTTTCCGCGGAACTCGTCCAGCGTCTCGGCGACCTTCGACTTCGCCGGCGTCACCACGTTGCGCCACACGCCACCGTCGTCCAGCGCGATCTCGGCGGGCAGGTGCTGGTCGGCGTAGATCGTGTCGCCGCAGTGCACGAACACGTCGGGCTCCGCCGCCAGCATGGGCTGGTACAGCTTCAGACCGCCCCACTCCGGGTTGATGCCCCAGCCCTGGCCGACGGTATCCGCGGACCAGGCAATCGTGACGGGCCGCGGAGTGCGCTCGGAGGGTGGAGTCATGAAGCTGCCGGCAACCGGTTCGCTCCAGGTGCGGAGATCCGACAGATCCTGGAACTGGACGCGGTAGAAGATTCGCTGTCCCTCCGGCAGATCCCGCAGCAGGACGCGGGCCGTGAAGTCGGACGACTCGAGCGCGGCCGGGCCCGTCACGCGCCGGCCGTGCTCGAAGCGTTCGGTTGTCGAGTACTCCACGATCATCCGGGCGGGGCGATCGGCGCGGCTCCAGATGGTCGCGCGGCCGGGCTGCACGTCCCCGGCGGCGACGCCCTGCGGGAGGACCGGGCGCCGCGTGGGCGCGGCGACGATGCCCGGGGCCTGGGCGTTGAGCGGGCGTGCGACGAGCACGGCCGCCCCGGTCCCCAGGCGCCGGAGGAAGGTCCGCCGATCCAGCCTGCTGCGGCTCATCTGAACCGTGCCGGCACAGTGCCGAGCTCGCGGGCGGACGGCACGCCTTCCAATGTCTCGCTGCGCGACACCGCGCGCAGGATCGCGTCGGCCATGGCCTCCGCCGCGAGCGCGCCGACGATGTTGAGGCTCGCGTCCCCCTCCCAGGTCCCGGTGGCCAGCGAGAAGATCGTGTCGCCGTCGACCGTCGTGTGCACGGGCGAGATCGCGCGCGCGTAGCCATCGTGCGCCATCTGCGCCATTTTTGCGGCCTGGACCTTCGTCAGCCTGGCGTTGGTCGCGACCACGCCGATGGTGGTGTTCTCGCCGGGCCGCGGCTGGGGACGCGCCGCGAGCGCGCCCGATCGGAGCAGTTTGCGGAGATCCGCGAGTCCCTTGCCGTCTTCTGTCCGGACCCCGGCCACGACCTGCCCCGTGGCCGGGTCGATGATGTCTCCCGCCGCGTTCACCGCCACGAGGGCCGCGACGACGAGGCCGTCGGGCAGCGTGATGGACGCCGAGCCGAGCCCTCCCTTCATGGGACGGCCGAGGCCCATCTTGCCCACCGTCGCCCCGGCGCCGGCTCCGACGTTGCCTTCGGCCACGGGGGCGTCCGACGCGCTCGCCGCCGCCTTGTACCCGCAGTCGGCGGTCGGCCTGACCTTGGGGTTCTTCCCGAACCAGAGGTCAATCAGGATGGCCGCCGGAACGATCGGGACGACGCCGGCCGCGCCGACCGGATATCCGACGCCCCGCTCCTCGAGGTACCGGACCACGCCCTGGGCCGCATCCAGGCCATAGGCGCTGCCGCCGGCGAGCACAATCGCGTTGACCATCTGCACGCTGTTGACCGGGTCCAGCAGGTCGGTCTCGCGCGTGCCGGGCGCGCCCCCGCGTACGTCCACGCCGCCGGTGGTTCCCTCCGGCGCGAGGACGACCGTGCACCCGGTAGGCCGTTCACCGAGCGTGTGATGTCCGACGCGGATGCCCTGGACGGCCGTCAGCCCCCGCTCTCCGCCTGGGCCCGCCGGAGTCTCTCCGCGCGGGCTCTGAGACGCCAGGGACGAGCCGATCAGGAATGCCGTCACGAGTGTCGGGACAATCGTTCGCATGGGGCACAGCTCTCCAGCAGATTATCTCCTCCCGATGGGAACCGAACCCGGAACCCGGAACCCGGAACCAGGAACCAGGAACCTGAAACTCTAGCCAACCAACTCCAGGACCGCCAGCGCCAGCACTTTCGTGGCGCTGACCAGGTCCTCGATCCCGCACCACTCGTCGGGCTGGTGCGCCAGCTCCAGGATGCCCGGCCCGTAGGCGACGCAGTCCGGCACGCCCGCGAGCCGATCCACGTGCTTGTGATCGTAGGTGCCGGGGCTGGCGACCTGCGCGGCGGGACGGCCCAGCACGCGCGACACGCTCCGCTCGAGCGCGGCGATGACCGGCGAGTCGGGCGGCGTGCGCACCGGCTGCACGACCAGCAGGTCGCGGAGCTCGTAGTCGAGTCCGGGCGCAGCCGCGGCGGCCCGGTCGAGCAGATCGACGACTTCCCGGCGGGTCGCCTCGAAGCCTTCCTCGGCGAGGAAGCGGCGGTCGAACACCGCCCTGCAGCGATCGGCCACGCACGGCGTCTGGATGCCGTCGACGGCCTGCCCGCCCGCGAGGCCGTTGATGTTGAGCGTCGCGTGCCGGGCCTCGACTGGCACGACCGGGATGGCCGTGGTCCGGGTGCGCAGCGCGGGCAGGAGCTCCCGCCGCACGTGCTCCAGGATCACGGCCATGTGATCCACGGCGTTCACGCCCAGGAAAGGCATGCTCCCGTGCGCGATCCGGCCGCGGGTCGTCACTTCGAACCAGTACACGCCGCGGTGGCCGACGCAGATGCGGTCCACGTTGAGCGGCTCGGGGATGATGACGAAGTCCGTTCGTGCCGGATGGATCCTCCGGTGCTCGGCCAGCCAGGCCATCCCGGCGAATCCGCCGCTCTCTTCGTCCACCGTGCCGCTGATCTCGAGCGAGCCGTTCAGGGTGACCCCCGCGCGCCTGATCGACTCGGCCGCGAAGACCGCTGCAGCCAGGCCTCCCTTCATGTCGCATGCCCCGCGGCCGTAGATGCGGCCGTCCCGCACGAGGCCCCCGAACGGATCCACACTCCAGCCGGCGCCGGGAGGGACGACGTCGAGGTGGCCGTTGAGGTGAAGCGTGGGCCGCGGCAGGCGTCCGGCCCTGCGGCCCATGACGTTGACGCGCGGATGCGAGGCCGTGTGCTCCGGGCGGCCGTCCGCCACGAGATACTCGATCTCGAAGCCGCACGCCCGCAGCATCTCGCCCAGCGTGCGCGCGCAGACCTCGTAGCACTCGCCGGGCGGGTTCACGGTCGGGATGCGGATGAGCGCGGACGTGAAGTCCACCATCTCGGCGGCCGTCGCCTCCACCTCCGAGAGCACGGCTTCGACGAGCGTCGAGGGCATCGGCGCGTACTACACGGCAACCCGCCGCGCGTTGTCAAACCCTCGGGCGTTTCACTACCATCGTGAGCTGCGCGCCACGAATCGCCCCGCTCCGGGTTGCGGGATCCGGGCCGCGGGCGGCGAGGTGTCGAGCTGCGGACTGCGAGCTGCGACATGATTCACGTATCGTGAACATCCCTCTCACCCTGCTCGTCGTCTACTCCGCCGCGCTCGTGGTCGTCGGGCTCTGGATCGCGCGGCTCGTGCGCGGCAGCGGCGAGTTCTTCGTCGCGGGACGGCAGCTCCCGGCGTCGTTGATCTTCGCCACCGTGCTGGCGGCGAACATCGGCGCGAGCTCGACAGTCGGGGCGACCGGGCTCGCGTACCGCGAAGGCCTCAGCGGCTGGTGGTGGAACGGATCCGCCGCGATCGGGTCGCTGGCGCTGGCCTTCTGGATTGGCCCGCGCATCTGGAGCCTCGCAGCCCGGCATGGCTTCTACACCACGGGGGACTTCCTCGAGCATCGCTACAGCCGGATGGTGCGTGGCGTCGTGGCGGCGCTCCTCTGGGCGGGCACGCTCGCCATCCTGGCCGCCCAGCTCATCGCCGGCGCCGCGGTGCTCGACGTGGTCGCCGGCCTCTCCCGCCCGGCCGGTGCGGCCATCGGCGGCCTCGTGATGACCATCTACTTCGTGGCAGGGGGGTTGCTCAGCTCGGTTTGGGTCAACGCCGTGCAGCTCGTCGTGCTGCTGGGCGGTTTCCTCGTGGCGGCTCCGATGCTGTACACGGGCGTTGGCGGGTCCGCGGCGATCGCGGCGAGCGACGTGCCGTCCACGTACTGGTCGGTGTGGTACTCGTCCGGTGCGGCGAACTCGGGATGGGCCAACCTGTTCCTCCTGGCGCCGGCGTTCATCATCTCGCCCGGCCTGCTGCAGAAGGCGTACGGCGCGAGGAGCGCGGGCGCCGTCCGTCGCGGGGTGGGCTGGCAGGCGGTGGCCCTGATGGCGTTTGCCTGTTTCCCCGTGTTCTTCGGCGTCGCCGCACGCGCGGCGCACCCCGGCATCAGCGATCCCAACGTCGTCCTTCCAACAATTCTGGCGCAGGACCTGCCGGTGTGGATGGGCGCGCTCGCGCTGGCCGCGATCTTCTCGGCCGAAGTCAGTACGTGCGACGCCATTCTCTTCATGCTCGCCACCTCGTTGTCGAAGGATCTCTACAAGGGCTTCGTCAACCCGGACGCCGACGATCGCCGGCTGCTCTTTGTCGCGCGTCTGGCGGCCGTCGCCGGCGGTGTCGCGGGTGTGGTGCTCGCGATCGTGCTTCAGACCGTCATCCAGGCCGCGACCGTCTTCTACTCGGTGCTGGGGGTGAGCCTGTTCGTGCCGGTCGTGGGCGGCCTGATGACGCGCCGGGCGGGGCCGACGGAGGCGCTGGCCTCCATCGTGGCCGGGACGGCCACGCTGCTGGGGGTGTGGTGGTGGACCGCCGGTCGCGGCTACGGCGTGTGGAACCCCAACATCCTCGGTCTGCTCGCGGCCGCCGCGGCATACGCGGGCGTTATGATGGTGCGGCGCAGCTGATGATTCTTCAACCGCCCCGCGAGCGACGGCGATAGGGGTCGGGCGGGGCGAAGTCCCCCGGTTCTTTTGGAGCCGCGACATCGATCATGACGACCAGGCGCATCGCAGTCATTCCGGGCGACGGCATCGGACGGGAGGTGATCCCGGCGGGGCTCGAGGTGCTCGAGCGCGCTGCCGAGATCGAGGGCGCGGCGCTCGAGTTCATCGAGTTCCCCTGGGGCTGCGACTTCTATCGCCGGACGGCCCGGATGATGGACGCGCAGGGCCTCGAGGAGCTCAGCGGATTCGACGCGATTTACCTCGGCGCGGTCGGGGATCCGGCAGTTCCGGATCATGTGTCGCTGTGGGAGTTGATCCTCCCGATCCGGCAGCGGTTCGAGCAGTACGTGAACCTGCGGCCGATGCGGCTGCTGGCCGGCGTGCCGTGTCCGCTCAGCGGCCGGAGCCCCGCAGACCTCGACATGATCTGCGTGCGGGAGAACTCGGAAGGCGAGTACTCGGGCGTCGGCGGACGGCTGCATCGCGGCTCACCCGAGGAAGTGGCGGAGCAGACGAGCGTGTTCACGAGACGCGGCGTGGAGCGGATTGCCCGGTTTGCCTTCGACCTCGCTGCGAAGCGGCCCCGTCGGCTGCTGGCGAGCGCGACGAAATCGAACGCCCTCCAGCACACCATGGTGCTGTGGGACGAAGCCGTCGAGGCGGTTGCCGCCGACTATCCCGACGTGACCTGGCGCAAGTACCACGTGGACGCGCTCGCCGCCCGGATGGTTACCGACCCCGGGTCGCTCGACGTCATCGTGGCGTCGAACCTCTTCGGCGACATCCTGACAGACCTGGGTGCCGCGCTCACGGGGAGCCTCGGGGTTGCGCCGAGCGCGAATCTCGATCCCGAGGGGCGGCATCCGTCCATGTTCGAGCCGATTCACGGGTCGGCGCCCGACATCGCCGGCCGGGGCATCGCGAACCCGATCGGAGCGATCTGGGCGGGGGCCATGATGCTGCAGCACCTGGGCCTCCGCCGGGCACACGACGCCATCGTGCAGTCGATCGAGCAGGTCCTCGCGGCCGGCGGCCCGCGCACGCCCGACCTGGGCGGACAGTCCACGACGCGCGACGTGGCCGTAGCCGTCCGGGCGGGCCTGGAATGAACCCCCGCCCGCCGGCCTTCGCGGCAACAGCATTGAACCCTGAACCCTGAACCTTGAAGCGTTCGATCCTCGCCAGCCTCGTCATTGTCGGGGCAGTCGCCGTCGCGCTGTTCGTATTCCGGCGAAATCCGCGCGTCCCTGGTCTCACCGAGCGGCCCGACCTCGTCCTCGTCACGATTGACACCTTGCGAGCGGATCGAGTGGGCCGCGGTCTGACGCCGGCGATCGACCGGCTCGCCGCCTCGGGCCGGCGCTTCGTCACTGCCCGCGCGACGGTGCCGCTGACCCTGCCGTCGCACGTGTCGCTGATGACGGGACTGCTGCCGCCCGAGCACGGGGTGCGCGACAACGGCGTGGTCTTCCGGGCGGGCTCTCCGACGCTCGCGCGTGTGCTCCGCGACGCGGGGTATCACACGGCCGCCTTCGTCGGCGCCTACGTGCTCGATCGCCGCTTCGGCCTGGCCGACGGGTTCTCGACGTACGACGATCGCGTGCCGCGCGACCCCGATTCGGCCGCACGGCTCGAGGCCGAGCGACCGGCTGCGGCGGTGGTTGATGCGGCGGCCGCATGGCTCGCAGGCGCGTCATCACCGCTGTTCCTCTGGGTGCACCTGTACGACCCGCACGCGCCGTACGAGCCGCCGCCGGCGTTTCGGGCCAGGGCCTCGCATCCCTACGACGGCGAAGTCCTGTACGCGGATGCAGAGGTCGCCCGTCTGCTCGATGCTCTGGAACGACGTGGAGGCGGCAGGCGCCCGATCGTTGCCATCGCCGGCGACCACGGCGAAGCGCTCGGGGAGCACGGCGAGCAGACGCACGGGCTGCTCGCGTACGACAGCACGCTGAGGGTTCCGCTGGTGCTGGCCGGACCGGGCGTGGAGGCCGGCGAGGTGCGGCAGCCGGTCTCGCTGGCCGATCTCGGGCCGTCGCTGTGGCGGCTCGCCGGCGTGGGGCCCGAGCTGCCGCCGGGCACCGTGGACCTCTTCGCGCAGCCGGGCGCCGAGCGCGACGTCTACGCCGAATCCGTGTACGCGCGCGTCGCGGGCTGGCATCCGCTGTCAGTGCTCGCCGGCGAGCGCTGGAAGCTGATCGCATCCTCCGAGGTCGAGCTCTACGACGTCGCGGGGGATCCCGGCGAGACCCGCAACGTCGCCGGCAGCCACCCCACCGTTGTCGAGGGCATGCAGGCCGCACTCTCCAGGCTCGCGTCCCGCGCGCCCGCCGGGGGCACCGAGAGCCCGGTCAGTTCCGAGGCCGCCGAGCGGCTTCGGGCGCTGGGATACGTGAGCGGCAGTGCGCCGGCAGGTCCCGCGAGTCCGTCCGCGCCGAACCCGGCGCGAACGATCGACGCGTGGACGACGTTCGAGCGCGCCCTCGCGCGTGTGAACGGGGGCTCGGCGCGCGAGGCGCTGCCGCTCCTGCGGGAGCTCGTGCAGCAGCACCCCGAGGGGCTCGTGTTCCGGACGACGCTCGCGCGCGCGCTGCAGGAATCGGGCGATCCGGCGGCCGCCGTCGCCATCTACAAGGCTGCGGTGGCGAAATGGCCTGCCGATGCCACGCTCTTCCACGATCTGGCCGTGGCCGCGCGTGCCGCGGGGGATCGTGACGAGGCGATGCGGGCCGAGCAGGCGGCGCTCGCGCTCGAGGCCGACAGCCCCGCCGCGCTGAACGGCCTCGGGCTGCTGCACGCCGATGCCGGGCGCTCGCGCGAAGCCGCGGCGGCGTTCGAGCGGGCGGCGGCAGGCGATCCCTCGAACGCGTCGTACTGGACGAATCTCGGAAACGCGCGTCGCGAGCTGGGCGACCTCGCGGGGGCCGAGTCGGCGTACCGCCGCGCCCTGGAGGCCGATGCTTCGCACGCCGACGCAGCCAACGGGCTCGGCGTGCTCCTGGTCCAGCAGAACCGGCCGGCCGAGGCGGTCGAGTGGTTCCAGCGCGCGCTCGCGCGCTCGCCTGACTTCCACGAAGCGCGGCTGAACCTCGGAATCGCCTGGCAGGAAAGCGGGAACCGCGAGAAGGCCGTCGAGGCCTATCGGCAGGTGCTCGCGCGAGCGCCGGCCCGCTTCACGCGCGAGCGCGAGGCCGCCGAAGCGCTTCTCAGGGGCCTCCGCTGAGCGGCCGCCCGACCGTGACTCCCGCCCACGGGAGTCACACGCCGGATCGCCCCGTTCATGGAAAAAGGGCCCGGCCTTGCGGCCGGGCCCCCATCTCCTCCCTCTCCAAAATCGGCTCGAGGCTCCAGGCTCTGGGCTCTTGCTGGCTCAGGTGTCTGAGCGGGAGCCCAGAGCCATGAGCCCGAAGCCGACCAGCGTCAGAACGTGAACCGGAACCCGATCTGACCGACGCGCTGCTCGGGGTTCTGGAAGTCGCCCGAGTGCTCGGTCGGCTGCAGGAAGTCGGGGTTCGGCGCCGTCCCGGTGCTCGTCACCAGGAGCCGCCGGGTGACGAACGCGGACGGGTTCTTCGCGTTGAACAGGTTGAAGACCTCGCCGATGGCCTCAATCCGCATGTTCGCGTAGAGCCGGAACGCCTTCGACACCCGGAGGTTCATCTGCGTCCGCGAGGCGCCGCGGCCGCAGTTCCAGGTCTCGCACGCGCCGATGTCCTTCGGCGCGTTGCCCTCGCCGTCGAACGCCCAGGCGCGGTCGGGCAGGTCGTTCAGCTCGCCGTTCTGGTTCAGATCGACGCCCTCGAAGATCGAGACCGGCAGCGCCGAGCGGAACAGGAACACCGGCGACACCGTGATGGCCCAGGGCGCCTGCCACACCGCCGCGATCGTGCCGGTGTGCCGCGCGTCGGTGCGCGACGTCGGCCCGAACACCCGCGGGTCGTCATAGAGGAGCTCGGCTTCCTGCAGGTTGTTCGAGTTCAGCTCGTCGCCGGCCGTGCCGATGGTGCTCTTGGCCTCCGCGAGCGTGTAGTTGATCGTGAAGTCCAGGCCGTTGATCATCCGGCGCTTCAGCCCGAGGATGAGCGCGGTGTACTCGCTCTTGCCCCGGCTGACTGCCGGCCGCGTGCCGGCGGCGTTGGGCTGGAGATTGAGGAACGCCAGGCGGCGCGGCGCCGTCGGCTGGCCCACGGGGCGCGTGTTGATGCGCGGCCGCACGTTCAGATCGCGGCCGTCGTTGCGCACGAAGTCCACGTTCAGGACCATGCTCGCGCCGACCTGGTGCGACCAGCCGAACGCCGTCTGCCGGGTGTAGGGCATCTCGAGCCGCGGATCGACCCACTGCCCGATGAGCGGCAGGGCGTTCGGGTTCGCCTGGTTCTGGCTGGCGATGTTGGAGATCGGCTGGCCCACCTGGTAGAAGCTGCCGTCGGGGTTCCGGATCCCGTTGGGGTTGTCTACGTTGAAGATGGAGCCCGAGCCGATGCCCGTGGCGTCGATGCCGGCGAACAGGACGTTGGAGTTCGTGTATCCCATGTCCTGGTAGATGCCCCATCCGCCGCGGATCACGTCGCGCGCGTCGCCCCGCACGTCGAAGGCGAAGCCCACGCGCGGCTGCCAGTTGTTCGTGTCCTCCTTCGGATCCTGGCCGAAGTTCTCGAGGCCCTTGATGCCCGCCAGCAGGCCCGCGCGGCCCGCCTCCTGCACCTTCACGAAGTTCGGATTCAGCGACTGATCGATCTGGATCCCGTCGATCACGTCATAGCGGAGTCCGAGGTTCAGCGTGAGCCGGCCGTTCACGCGCCAGTCGTCCTGGAAGTAGAACGCATACTGGTCGAGCGGAATGTTCGCTTCAGCGGCGCCGCCGTTGCGGGTGACCGTCTCGATCGGTCCGTTCACGTCGTTGTCCAGGTGCGCGTACCGGTAGTCGTTCGTCCCGGTGTTGAAGGTAATGAACAGCCGCGGCTCGTGGATGTAGTTGACGCCCACCTTGAAGTCGTGGCCGAGGCCGCCCATGCCTTCCATGTGCCAGGAGAAGTCGTTCTTGAACTGGTATTTCTTCTGCTCGGTCGTCTGCGGCGTGTTGCCGTTCTGGCCGATGCTCACGCCGTTCGGGAAGACCTGCGTGGGGTCGCTGCTGTTGGCGCCGATGTGATTGCGGAAGTCCGCGTACTGGAAGATGAACTCGTTCAGCTTCGATCCGCCCACGACCCAGTTGTGGTTCACGTTGATCGAGTTGAACTTGTTCTCGCTCGTGCCCCAGCCGCTGACCGGCGTGTGCGGGTCGGCGCCGTAGGGCTGCGAGTTCTGGTTCCGTCCGTACCGGACCGAGACGTAGTGCGCGGGGTTCAGGTTCATCGTGCCCTTGGCCGTCACGAGCGTCTCGCGGTAAGGCGTCCCGAAGATGCCGTCCTCGCTCGGGAAGAGGCCCAGAGTATCCACGACCTGCAGCGTGTCCTGCTGCGTCCGCTCGAACGCCCCGAAGTAGTGAATCCTGTCCTGCTGGATGGGGCCGCCAATCGAACCGCCGTACTGGTACCGGCGGTAGTCCTGCTTCTCGCTGTCGGTGTCGATCTCGGACTGCGTCTTGGCGTTCATGGTGTCGTCACGGAACAGGGTGAACCAGCTCCCGCGGACGTTGTTGGTGCCGCTCTTCGTCACGATGTTCATGACGCCGCCGTTGCTGCGGCCGTACTCCGCCTTGTAGCGCGACGTGACGAAGTTGAACTCCTGGATCGCCTCGAGCGGGAAGAGCTGCAGCAGGCCGCCGACGGTGTCGTCGTTGTTGTCGCCGCCATCGATCTGGTAGTTCAGGTTGCGGCCGTTGCCGCCGCCAATCTGCGGCGAGTACTGCGTGCTCTTGGTGGGGTCGCTGTGGAAGCCGAGCCCGACGCCCGGAATGGTCGCCGCGAGGTTCGCGAACTGCCGGCCGTTCAGCGGCAGGTTCTCGATCCGCCCGACGTCGACGACGCCGCCGACCGACGAGGCGCTGGTCTCGACCAGCGGCGACTCGCCCGTGACCGTCACCGTTTCCGACACGGCCGCGACCTTGAGGGTGAGCGGCACGTCCAGCGTCTGGCCGACGTTGACCACGATTCCCTTGTTTTCAACGCGGGTGAACCCGGTCAGCTCGGCGGTCAGGTCGTAGATGCCGACCGGAAGGGCGGTCAGCCGGTAGATGCCTTCACCGTCGCTCACGTCGCTCCGCGTGAAACCAGTCTGCGTGTTCCGCCCGGTGACCGTGACGCCGGGCACGGCAGCGCCCTGCGTGTCCACGATTCGACCCGTGATGTTGCCCGTCGTCTGCTGAGCCGCGGCCGGCAGTGCTGCCAGCAGCAGAGCTCCGGCTACGGTCATCATCCTGATGATCCTCTTCATCCCGTTTGGCCTCCCTGAAACAAAGGAAAGGAGAACGACGCGATGTGCGTCAGGGTGCAGGGACAGCAAGGACCGCACCCACGGATGAGCAGGATGAACCGCCGGCTGCAAGTGACGGAATAGCAGAAGTTAGTGACGATCACGCAAGGGACTGATGGCGGGACGGACAGCTTCGATCCATGAGTCCGGACGTATTTGTATTCAACTTGTTGGATCGAAGGGGTTGTCCGGCATTGGGGGGAAAGACAAAAAAGGGCTCAGGGCTCAAGGCTCAGGGCTCAAGGGGGCTCAGGACTCAAGGCTCAGGGCTCAGGGCTGAAGCCAGCCTGAGCCCAGAGCCAAGAGCCCTGAGCCGATCTTTTGAGCCAATCGAGGATCAGAAAGAGAACCTGAACCCGATCTGGCCCACCCGCTGCTCCGGCTGCTGGAAGTCGCCCGCGTAGGCGACCGGCTGCATGAACGCCGCCAGCGGCGCGCCCGTCGTCGCGTTGAACTGGCTCGTCGTGATCGGCAGCGCCGGGTTCTTCGCGTTGAACAGGTTGAACACCTCGCCGATGGCCTCGATGCGCGCGGTCCCATACAGCCGGAACGACTTCGATACACGGAGGTTGAACTGCGAGAACGGCGCGCGCCGGCTGCAGCTCACGGTCTCGCACGGACCCACGTCCTCGAACGTGGCCGTTCCGTCGTCGTTCAGGCCCGTGTAGTGGTAGGCCCGCGCGGTGATGTCGTTCGTGTTGCTGTCGTTGTTCAGGTCGCGGCCGTCGAACGTGAAGATCGGCAGCGCGGACCTGTAGAGGAAGAAGGGCGCGACCTGGATCCCCCACGGCGCCTGCACGACGGCGCTGACGCTCACCCGGTGTCGGCCGTCGGTGCGCACCGAAGGCCCGTTGTTGACCGGGTTCAGCGGGTCCGTGGCGTCCTGGATGAAGTTCTGGTCGAGCTCGTCGTTCGCGGTGCCGATGATGCTCTCGGCGCGCCCGAGCGTGTACGAGGCGGTCAGGTCGAAGCCGCGCGACATCCGCCGGCGCAGCCCGAGGATCAGCCCGTCGTAGGTGCTCTCGCCCTTGCTGACGGCGGTGCGGAACGACAGCGTGTTCGGCCGCAGCGGGATGCCGGCGAGCCGGCGCGGGCCGCCGTTGATTCGCGTGTTGGGGCGGAACCGGATGTTGATGTCGCGCCCCTCGACGCGGACGTAGTCGACGGTGATCGCCGTGCTGCCGTCGAGCTGATGCGCCCACCCGACGTTGGTCTGGCGCGTATACGGCTGCTCCAGCCGTGGCGACGAGATCTGCCCGAGGAGCGGCGAGAGCGACGTGTCCACCTCGTTGAGGTGTGCGACCGACGAGACCGGGTCGGCCGGCGTGTAGAACGTGCCGTCCGCCTTCACGATCCCGCTCGGGGTCGACACGAAGAACACCTGGCCGTGGCCGCCGGCGGTATCGAGCGCCGGGAACAGGACGTTGGAGTTCGTGTAGCCGAAGTCGGTGTAGACGCCCCACCCGGCGCGGAGGACGTTGCGGCCGTCGCCGGTGAGGTCGTACGCGGCGCCGATGCGCGGCTGGAGGTTGTCGCCGTCGTTGCGCGTGCTCTGGCCGAAGTCCTCGAGCAGCGCCATGCCCGCGAGCTGGCCGGCATCCGCGGCCGCCTGCATCGCCACGAAGTTGGGGTTCGTCGCCTGGTCGATCGGGATGTTGTCGACGTAGTCGTAGCGCAGTCCGAGGTTCAGCGTCAGCCGATCGGTCACGCGCCAGTCGTCCTGGATGTAGAGCGCGTAGAGGTCGATCGGGATGTTGACGTCCGCCGCGCCCCCCTGGAACGTCACCTGCCGGACGGTCGACGTCAGCGAGTCGGCGTTCAGCGTGAGCTGCGGCGCCGAGCCGCCGTTGAACGTGATGAAGAGGTGCGGCTCGTGGATCCAGTTCACCCCGGCCTTGAAGTCGTGGCCGAGGCCGCCCAGCCCCGCGAGGTTCCAGGAGAAGTCGTTCCGGAACTGCCACTTCGTCTGCTCGGTCGTCTGCGGCGTGTTCGGGTTCGCGCCCGTGCGCACGCCGTTGGGGAAGATCAGCCACGGGTCGTTGCTGCTGAGCGGGATGTGGTTCCTGAAGTCGGCGTACTGGAACACGAACTCGTTCAGCTTCGATCCGCCGACCACCCAGTTGTGGTTCACGTTGAACGAGTTGAAGCCGTTCTCGCTGGTGCTCCACGCCGACGGCGTGTTCCGCAGCGCCGCGCCATACGGCTGCGAGTTCGTGTTGCGCCCGTAGCGCACGGCCAGGTAGTGCGCCGGCGTGAGGTTCGTCGTCATCTTCCCGGTGAACAGGTTCTCGCGGATCGGCGTGTCGTACACCCCGTCGTCGCCCGGGAACAGCCCGCGGGTGTCGACGGCCTGCTTCGTGTCCTGCTGCGTCCGCTCGAAGGCGGCGAAGTAGTGCGCCTTGTTCTGCACGATCGGCCCGCCGAACGATCCGCCGAACTGGTAGCGGCGGTAGTCCTGCTTGTCGAGGCCCGCGATCTCCTGGCTGAACGTCGTCGAGTTCAGCGACTTGTCGCGGAACAGCGTGAAGAAGCTGCCGCGCGCCTGGTTGGTGCCGCTCTTGGTGACGATGTTCATCACGCCGCCGTTGCTGCGGCCGTACTCGGCCTTGAACCGCTGGGTGACGAAATTGAACTCCTGGATGGCCTCGAGCGGGAAGAGCTGCAGCAGGCCGCCGACGGTGTCGTCGTTGTTGTCGCCGCCGTCGATCTGGTAGTTCACGTTGCGCCCGTTGCCGCCGTTGATCTGCGGCGAGAACTGCGAGCTCTTCGTCGGATCGGAATGGAAGCCGAGGCCCACGCCGGGCACGGTGGCCGCGAGGTTGGCGAACTGCCGGCCGTTCAGCGGCAGGCTCTCGATGCGGCCGATGTCGACCACCCCCCCGACTGACGAGGACGACGTCTGGATGAGCGGCGACTCGCCCGTCACCGTGACGGTCTCCTGCACGGCCGCGACCCTCAGCGCCATGTTGACGTCCAGCGTCTGGCCGACATTGACGATGATGCCCTTGTTCTCGACCTTGCTGAAGCCCTGGAGCTCGGCGGTGATGTCGTAGGTGCCGACCGGCAGCGCGTTGAGCCGGTACACGCCGGCGGCGTCGCTCACGTCGGTGCGCGTGAACCCGGTCTCGGTGTGACGCCCCGTCACGCTCACGCCCGGAACCGCGGAGCCCTGGTCGTCCACGATGCGACCCGTGATGGTGCCCGTTGTCTGCTGCGCGAACGCCGGCGAGCCCGCCACGCCGAGCGCGCCGATCACGAGGGCAGCGATGAACATCCTCTTCATGCCTTGTGGCCTCCTTGTGCTGCGGCCCGCGTCGCCACCCGGGGATGAATGGTGGGGTGAATCACGTCTTCGACAGACCCGTCGCCTGCCGTTCGTCCGCAGCGGCACGTCATTCAGCAAGGAGCACACCACACGGGGTGTGACGAGAGCGAGTTCTAAGTAGTTGAACGCGCGGAATCGCGCGGTGAGCAACGGTGTGACGAACGGTGATACCAGCGCCGAATCCAATTCCTTCTTGGATTCGACGCCGGAAAAATTGGATCACTGCAGCGCCGATTGCAGGCGCTCGACCTCCGCCCGCTGCGGTGCATCCGCGGGAAGGCGGCGCAGGAGCTCCTGCGTCTCGCGCGCGGCCGCAGCGCGATCGCCCGCGCGCGCGAGCGCGATCGCGAGCATGAAGCGTCCCTGGTGCAGGTCGGGGTCGAGCGACAGCGCCTTGCGGAGTGGCTCGACGGCGCGCCGCGGCTGTCCGCTGTCGGAGAGGACGCCGCCCAGGTTGGCGAGCACGACGGGGTTGCCCGGCTCGATCCCGGCCGCCTCGGTGAGGATCGCGACCGCGTCGGCCGGCCGTTGCGCGACGACGCGGCACGCGGCGAGCCCGAGGTGCGCGTCCGTGCCGGGCAGCTTCGCCGCGATGGCCGCGCGGAAGTGCGGTTCGGCGGCGGGGCAGCGGCCCGTGTCGTGGAGCACGTAGCCGAGCCGCAGGTGCGCCTGCGGGTTCCGCGGGTCCTCGGCCAGGATGCTTCGCAGGGTCGTCTCGAGGGCCGCGCCGCTCAGCTCGCCCGACGTGACCTGCGCGATGCGCGCCGCCAGGTCCCGCCGGTCCTTGGGATCGGCCAGCGCGCGTCCGTCATCGTCCGGGCCGCCCGAGGCGTAGCCGAGCGCCTGGAGCCGGGCCGCGGCGTCGGCGTCGAGCAGACGCGGCTGCGGCAGGCGCGCGCTCGAAATGCGCTGCACGCGGTCCTGCATCACGGCCGCCCTCGCCGCCTCCCGGGCGACGAGATTCTCGTGCTCGCCAGGATCGTTCTCGAGCGCGTAGAGCTCGGGCTTCGGCGCCGCGATGTACTTGTAGCCATCGGCGCGCAGGGACCGGAGCGGGCTCCAGCCGAAGTCGAGCAGCGGCGCGAACGACTCCGCGTAGAGCGGACGCGATCCGATCGTGCCACCCTCGAGCGCGGGAGAGAGATCCACGCCGTCCGCGTCGAACGCGGAGGTGTTCAGCCGCCTTGCGATGGTGGGCGCAAGGTCCACGAGGCTCACGGGCGTGTCGACCACGCCGGGCTTCACCGACGGCCCGGCCACGATCAGCGGGATCCGGAGCGTCGTGTCGTAGACGAAGATGCTGTGGCCGATCTCGCCGTGCTCGCCGAACGCCTCGCCGTGATCGGCCGTGACGATCACGAGCGTCGATGCCGCCGTATCGCCGAGCGCACCGATCACGCGGCCGATCTGCCGATCGACCTCCGCGACCTCGTCGTCATAGCGGTCCCGTGCCGGGCGGGCGTCGGCGGGGTTGCCGTACGGCGCGTGCGGCTCGAAGAGGTGGACCCAGAGGAAGAACCGCTGCGGCCGTGCGGTCGCGAGCCAGGCGAGCGCCTCGTCGACGACCAGCCGTCCGGCGCGCTCGTTCTGCACGCGCCCCCCCGGACCGCGCGGGAGCGTGTCGCCGTAGGCCGTGAAGCCCTGGTCCAGGCCGAAGCGCCGGTCGAGCGGGAAGGCGCCGACGAACGCACCGGTCGCCATGCCTGCCTGCGACAGGGATTCGGCGAGCGTCACGGCGTCCGGCGCGAGGCGCATCCCGTTGTGGCGTGCCCCGTGGCCGGGGGGATAGCGGCCGGTCATGAGCGAGGCATGCGACGTGAGCGTGATGGGCGCCGGCGCGAACGCGTGCGTGAACCGCGCGCCACGCGCAGCCAGGCTGTCCATCACCGGCGTCCGCGCCCGGCCGTAGCCGTACGCGCCGACACGGTCCGCACGGAGCGTATCGACGGTGATCAGCAGGACGCTGCGCGCGGTCGTGTCCGGCGCGTTCGTCGGGTTCTCGCGGGCACACGAGACTGCGAGGAACGCCACGAGCGTCAGGAACAGGAGGGGCACATGGTCAGTATAGTGGGCGGTCTGGATGGGCTGACGTGTGGCGCACGGCTGCCGCGCCCGTCCGTGTCCGTGAGCGCAGGACAGTCGGCACTCCGCGGTGAACCGCGGCTCCGCGAGGCTGTCGGGCCCGGGTCCGCTCCGCGCGCCGGGAACGCGCTCGCCGCTCGGACCCTGCCGCGTCGGCGGCGCCTATCAGCTGAACTCCGCCGAGTCTGCCAGGCGCTCCGGCCCCGCCGGTGGTGATCCCGGCTACGCGGATCACACAGAGCGGAGGCGCCGCCCGAATCGCGGCGCGCGCGTTCCGGCCCTCGCGCTCGGGCAGGGCAGCGCCGCGGCGCGCTCCGAGGCCCCGGCGCCCGACAGCCTCGCTCCGCCGCGATGGCGGAGATGATCGTGTGGCGCGAGGAGCTCCGGGAGTGAATCGGCGAGCTCGCGTCGGCTGATCGCGCGCGAATCCGCGCTCATCGGCGCGCCGTGGAGAACCCCATCCGCGCAAATCCGCGTTCATCCGCGTCCCGTGTTTAACGGTATCCGCGCGAATCAGCGAATCAGTGCCACCGGTGGGCCCACACCACCGACAGCGCCAGCGCGTGTTCCCAGTCCTCGGACAGATAGTGGCGGAACCCCTGGTAGCCGCCGCGCAGCGTGATGTCGGCGATCAGGCGGTAGCCGAGCGTGGCATCCGCGCCCGCGGCGTCTCTGCGCGTGAGGGTGGGCCCGAGCTGCACGGGCGTCGACGCACGGCTGTGGCGGGCGGCCACGAACACGCGCGGTGTGAGCGTGCGCACGGCCATCAGCGTATAGCCCCGCGAGACGGCCGGATCGCCCGCCGTGTCGAAGCGGTCCGTGATCCACTCCGCGGTGACGCGGGTGAAGCCCACCGCGTACTCGCCTTCGAGGGTGACGACCGTCGCGTCCGTCGCGTCGGCGGACGGCAGGATCGCCGCGAGCGTCGGCCGGTACGGTCCGCGGGCGACCGCGCCGCCGACTCGCAGCCCAGGCGTTGGCGTCCAGCCCCCGCCCGCGAGCACGTTGGCGGCGGCCGGCGGTCGATCCGGCGAGAGCGCGTTCCGCATCCGCGCAGGTGTGCCGTCGGTGACTCCGCCGCGGAGGTCCCATTTCACATCCGAAGCGCTGACGATGACTCCAATCGGATAACCCGGCGCGAGCAGGTTCACGCGATCCGTCCGTGCGTCGAACCGTGGGAGGGGCATGTAGTAGTAGAACGGGGCGCCGATGATCGGGTTGCGATCGGGCCGCATCTCGAGCGTGCCCAGGCCGAGCGGCGAGGTGACGACCCCTGCGTCGACCCGGATCGGGATGCGCGTGGGGGATTGGTACTGCACCTGGAGCTGATAGAGCTCGTGCGCCCAGTCGCCGCCGGGCAGCCGGCGCGAGTACGGCCGCACGATGACGTCGAAGCCGGCGCCCATGCGGACCGTCGCGACGGCGTCGAGGATCACCATCGGATCCGTGAGCTCGCCGGAAGCCACGCTCACGGCCGCGACCGCCTCGACCGCCGTGCGATCCCGCCATTCGGACTGCGCCTGAGCGGCCAGGGGCCAGGCGAGAAGCAGTGCGAACGGAACCAGGCGCGTCGCGCGAACGGCCAGGTGTGCGAGGCCGTCGCGTGCTTCGGGCGAATCGGGGGTCGTGATCCTCACGGGAAGCGGCCCGGCTGCCCCGGCCGCCTCAGGCATGCCGGGCCCCGACCACCGCGAGCTTCCGGGTGACCGCCGCCACGCTGACCGTCTCGTCGACGAACTGTGATCCGAAATCGGCCGAGCGGAGCGCGGCGGCGAGGGCCTGCACCACTTCCGCGTCGAACTGCGTGCCGGCGTAGCGCCACAGCTCGCGCAGCGCCTCCTGGCTGGTCCAGGCCGGGCGGTAGGCGCGCGCGCTCGTCATCGCGTCGAAGGCGTCGGCCACGTGCACGATGCGCGCGACCACCGGGATTTCCTCTCCCTGCAGGCAGTGCGGATAGCCCTTGCCGTCCGGACGCTCGTGGTGCAGTTCGACGATCGGGAGGTGCGGCGCGAGGAAGGGCACGCTGCGGAGGATGCGGGCGCCCATGGCGGGGTGCTCCTTGATCAGCTCGAACTCCTCGGCGCTCAGCGCTCCGGGTTTCCGCAGCACGTCATCGCTGATGCCGATCTTGCCGATGTCGTGCAGCAGCGCGCCGAGCCGGAGGATCTCGAGCTGCTCTTCAGCGAGCTGCATCTCGCGGCCGATGGCCACCGAGATCGCTCCGACGCGCTCCGAGTGGCCGGCCGTGTATGGATCCCGGGCGTCGAGCGCGAGCGCCAGCGCCCGGATGGCCCCCACGTACGCGCTGCGCGTCTCCGATTCCGCCGAGTTGACGGCGCGCATCATGCTGTTGAACGCCGCCGTCAGGCTGTCGATCTCGAGCGTGTACCCGGTTGGCGACAGGAGGTTCTCGAAATTCCTCGACTGCGTCATCTCGGTCAGGGAGCGCGAGAGGCGATCGATTGGCCGCGCGATGGTCAGAGCCAGCCAGCCGCTCGCGATGGCGGCCAGCAGGAACGCGCCGACCGCGATCAGCAGCAGCCCGCGCAGCGCGCTCCGCAGCGACTCGCGGGTCATCTCGTCGATCGACTCGATCCCGTACACCGCCGCGTCGCCGGCGATGAAGAACAGGCGCACGGCGTACTCGCGGTCTGCCACGCGGATGCTCTCGACCGTCCGGAGCTCGGTCAGCTTCGCGGGCGTCAGCGCCGGCCGCATCTCGGGGGCCGTCGTCGCAAGCAGCCGCTCGCCCGAGACGATCAGCGTGCCGGCGCCCGAGAGGGCCGACAGCTCGCGCGCGAACCGGTCGTCGAGCGCCGTCGCCAGGTGCAGCGTGCCGAGCGTGGCGTTCTGGATGATGACCGGCGCCGACGCGAACTTGAACACCCCCGTGGCCAGCGTGACGTACGAATCGCCGAAGCCGTCGCGCTTGGCGCTCCGCGCCACGTCCAGCGTCCATTCCGCAGCGCGGCGGCCCGCCACCGCAACCACAGATCCGTCAGGAGCGCTCACCGCGAGCACGTCCGGCACGATGCGCAGGGCGAGCTTCTCGAGCTCGCGGTCCACCGTGGCGATGAGCTCGCGGCGCACGTGCGCGTCGGCCAGGGTTGCCTCCGCGTTGAACGTGTCGAGCGCCGCCTTGAGCGTGGGGTTCTCGGCCAGCGTCGCGACCTGCGCCCGCAGCTCACGGGCCCGCCGCTCCTCGAGCGCCGTCAGCATCCGATGGCCGGTTTCCAGCTTCTCGACCACCGTCCCGCGCTCGCGCTGGTGCACGTTGATCGCCACCACGACGAACACCGCCGACAGCACGAACCCGAGCACCGCCAGCGTCGCGATCATCGTCCGGACGACGAAGCGGGGAGGGGCCGACGTGCCGTTCACCGGTCCTCCACCGGCAGCATGAACTCCGCGCGGGCGGTGCGGCCGGCCTCGACGACGATGGGCTTGGTGCTCTCGCCGATGCGCTCGTGCCATGCCGTGAGCACGTGCTCGCCGACCGGCACGTGCTCGAGCCGGAAGAACCCGTCGGCGTCCGGGATCGTGAACAGCGCGTGGTCGAACACGAGGATGCTCGCGCTCATGTGCGAGTGGATGTGGCAGTAGACCTTGACCAGGCCCGCCCGGTCCAGCATCCGGGCTCGCGAATCGCCGCTGGGATAGCGCCCCAGATCAAAGGTCGCCGCGCGCGAGAGCGAGAAGACGTTGTGGAAGTACGGATCGGCGTTGGGGAACTCGACCGTCGTGCCCCGCGTGACAGCCGCGACCGCCGGCTCGAAGGCCTCGTCACGCTGCACGATCTGGAGCTTCCCGGCAGGCAGCGCCTCCGTCCTCTGCGCGTCCTTCAGGTACACGACCACGTGCCTCGTCTGCGGCCCGCCGCCGGCCGGCCGCGAGACGCGTCGTGACGGGTACGCCCCCGAGGGGATGGCCGCTGGCGTCGTCGACGCCACCAGCTTCACGAAGCCTTCGATGCGGCTCGTGACCGGGGCCATCGTCGCCGCCCCGGTGGGCTGGACCAGCATCCAGAGGCACCCCAGGACCACGCCGAGCGCGGGCAGAGATCGCACACGAGCGAACAGTTCCGTAATCAGCACGCCAGTGCACTCCGTCCCCGCCTGCGGGGCGGTCGGAAATCCGGAAGTTCCAGCTCTCTTGTGACTTAGCCCCGTCCGGGTTGCGGGCATTCCCCCAGCATCCAGGGCGGGGCGGGGGAGGGCGGGGCAGAATCGGTGCCACCTCCTCTCCGAAGGGACGAATTGAGGGACGAATCCGGAGTTTGGATACGCCTGCGCCTTTCGAGAGAATGTGGCCGGGGCGGTCAGGACTTGGTTCAGGGGCGTGAGATGGCGAGATCGATTGCGGGGGCGTGCCTGGCGGGTGCGGCGACAGTCGTGGGGGCGTGGCAGGGGGCCCCGGCTGCCGCAGTCCAGGCACCGCCGGAGGCCGGGCAGGAGACACGCCTCGCGAACATCCGGCAGCTCACGTTCGGGGGCGAGAACGCCGAGGCGTATTTCTCGCCCGACGGGGCGAGCCTCATCTACCAGGCGACCACCGGCGATTACCCGTGCGACCAGATCTACACGATGAGGGTCGACGGCACCGGGCGCCGGCGGGTCAGCACCGGGACCGGTCGCACGACGTGCGGGTTCTTCTATCCGGGCGGGAAGGCGATTCTCTTCGCCTCGACGCACGCGGCCTCGGAAGCGTGCCCGCCGCGGCCCAGCTTCGCCCGTGGATACGTCTGGCCGGTGTACGAGGGCTACGAGATCTACCGCGCCGGCTCAGACGGATCGAGCCTGACGCCGCTGACGAACAGTCCCGGCTACGACGCGGAGGCGACGATCGCGCCGGACGGCCTCATCACCTTCACGAGCGTGCGCGACGGCGACATGGAGATCTACTCGATGAACGGAGATGGATCCAACGTCCGCCGGCTCACCCACTCGCCGGGTCCGGACGGCGGCCCGTTCTTCTCCTGGGACGGCAGGCGCATCGTCTTTCGAGGCCGCCCGCTCGGTCCCGGCCCGGAGCTGGACGATTACCGGGCGCTCCTGAAGCAGGGGCTCTGGCGTCCGACGTCGCTCGAGCTGTTCGTCATGGATCGTGACGGCTCGAACCTGAGGCAGCTCACGAAGCTCGGCGGCGCCAACTTCGCCCCGTCCTGGCACCCCGACGGCAGGCGCATCATCTTTTCTTCGAACCTTCACGACCCGAAGGGCCGCAACTTCGACCTCTACCTCATCAACGTGGACGGCAGCGGGCTGGAGCGCGTGACGTACAACGAGACCTTCGACGGCTTCCCGATGTTTTCGCCCGACGGCCGGCGCCTGGTGTTCGCGTCGAACCGGCAGGCGAAGACGGAAGGCGAGACCAATGTGTTCATAGCGGAGTGGCGATAGAGCTGCTGATATCCGTTGCGATTGAGGTGGCGACGTCCAGCTGATTCGGCCCCGCCCGGCTGCGCACGGTGTCCCGGCGGCGGCTCGGCCAATCGACAATCAGCAGTCCGCCACCCCCAATCTCCCAATCTCCCAATTTCCCAATCTCCGAATCTCCCAATCTCTCAATCCGCAATCAACAATCCCCCAATCTGCCAATCGTCAATCAAATCCGCAATCCTCAATCGGCAATCGGCAATTTAACCACTCACTAACGTCCTGCTCATGAAATGACCTGCCGGGCGGCCGTATCGTGGGCTCCGACGTCGGCGAATCAAAAAGGAGCCCCTATGCACGTCGTTCCCCCTCCCGGCCGTCTCCTCGGCACTCATGCGTTGGTGATTGGAGCCAGCATCAGCGGGTTGCTGGCCGCGCGGATCCTCGCCGCGCATTTCCAGCGGGTCACCCTGTTCGATCGGGACGTGCTGCCGTCGGCGGTCGAGAACCGCAAGGCGGTCCCGCAGGGCCGCCACGGTCACGGGCTGCTGGCCAGCGGCTACCGGGGGCTGAAGCGGCTGTTCCCGGACCTCGAGCGTGAGCTGCTCCAGCGCGGCGCCGTGCCTGGCGACATCATCGGAGACGTGCGCTGGTTCCAGCACGGCTGTTACAAGGCGAAGTTCCGGAGCGGGTTCGACGGCCTGCTGCTGAGCCGCGCGCTGCTCGAGACCACGCTCCGGGCGCAGGTGCTGCAGATTCCGAACGTGCGCATCGACGACGAGAGCCACGTGCTCGGGTTGACGGAGGAGTCGGGTGTCGTCGGCGGCGTTCAGGTCAGTCGCGGGCAGAAACCTGCCGTTCGTGTCGCGGCGGACCTGGTGGTCGATGCCGGCGGACGCGCGTCGCGATCGGCCGACTGGCTCGAGGAACTGGGGTATGGCCGGCCGGCCGTCGAGGAGGTGCCCGTCGACATCCGTTACACGTCCATGACGTTCCGGAGGCGGCCGCGCGACCTGGGCGGCGACAACGGCGCGATCCTGGCGCCGAAGCCGCCGCGCGAGCGCGCGGTCGGATTCATGCTGGCGATGGAGGGGAACCGCTGGATCGTCTCGATGGGTGGCTGGCTCGGCACGCGGGCGCCGCTCGACCTGGAGGGCTTCGTCGCGTTCGCGCGGGAGCTGCCGCGGCCGGACATCTACGAGGTCATCCGCGACGCGGAGCCGCTGACCGAGGCCGTGGGCTACGTGTTCCCATCGAACCTCCGCCGGCGCTACGAGCGCATGCGCCGCTTCCCCGGGCGTTATCTCGTGATGGGCGACGCGATGTGCAGCTTCAACCCGCTCTACGGTCAGGGCATGAGCGTGGCGACGCTCGAGGCGCTCGCACTGGCCGAGGCGCTGAGCCGCGCGTCCACGCCCGCGGCGGTCTCGAAGCCGTTCTTCAAGGCGGCGAGCCGGATCATCGACACGCCATGGACGATTGCCGCGGGCAGCGACATGGCCTTCGAGGGCGTCACGGGGCGTCGCCCGGCGGGGACGGACGTCGTGAACTGGTACCTGAATCACGTGCACCGGGCCGCGGCGACCGACCGCGTCGTGTGCCGCGCGTTCTTCGACGTGGCGAACCTGCTCGAACCGGCGCCGACGCTCTTCCGGCCGTCGATCGTGGCGCGCGTGGTCCGCGCGTGTGTCGGCCACGACAGTCCGCTGACGATCGAAGCGGACCGTTCGATGACGACCGCGCCGCAGGCGATGATCGAGACGCGCTGAGCGTCGACACAGGGTGTCGGCTCGCCGTTCGTCGGCCGCGGCGCGGGACGTGCCGCCCGGGCTCGACGAAGGGCGAGCCTCGGTCATCGGTTCAGGGCCGAGCCTCCCGGATCAGCATCGTCAGATCGGGCTGCACCGTCCCGAGCACGTGCAGCACGTTGACGAACAACTGGCCGCGCCGGTCGAAGTAGATCCCGCTCACCTCGGCTTCGCAGTCGGTCAGACTGGCGAAACGGACAGTGGTGTCGGCCTGCAGCTGATTGCCTGCGCCGGGGACGGCCACCCAGAGATCGTTGCCCGGCGGCGTCGTGCTGTCCTCCGCGATGAAGAGGTTGCCGCTCGCGTCGAGCGCGAGGTTGTCGGGGTTGATGAAGTCCGCCGGTGCGTTCACACCCGCACGCACGTAGTCCGACACGAACGCCGTCGCGTGATCGGATCCGCCGCCTGGCTCGCGCAAATCGATGCGCAGCACGCGATGCTCGTTCGTGATCGCCACGTACACGATGGTAGCGCCGCCGCGACTGTTGCCCGTGCTGGTCGCGATCTCGACGTCCTCCGGCCGGCCGTAGCCGGTGGCGCCGGCCTGAGTGGCGGCCATGTCGGCGTCGACCTGAACCAGCGTGCGATCCAGCGGCACCCAGATGGCCTCGCCGGTGCGGTCTCCAGTCGGAGCGACGATCTTCAGCGCGTAGAGCTGCCCGCTCGAGAGGTCGCCCGGCTGATCTGGAACGAACTTGAAGATATAGCCTCCGGGTCCGCCGGGCGGGACCGGGGTGGGCGCTGTTTCCGAGATGCTGTAGAGGTTGCCCTCGGGATCGAAGCGCATGCCTTCGTGAGCCTTAGCGCCCAGTGCCGCAAGCGGCACGCTGGCGCCGCTCACGGGATCCACTTCGTAGACCAGACCCGCCAGCGCCTGTGGCACGAGCGGGTCGGAGGTGGAGGGCGTTCGGCCCGGGCGCATTTCTTCGCCGACCAGCAGGGTGTGCCACTTGGTCCATACGAGTCCGTCCAGCCGGTTCCAGTCAGGGCGCTCCGCGAGCACGCTGGTGACGCCCGTCGCGAGGTCGGTCACGGTGACCTGTCCGTCCTCGAGGGTCTCGTGCGATCGGTAAAGGTACCGTCCCGCGTGCGGCCCCGTTTCGTTCAGCGTAAGCATGTCGAACCGCTCGATAGATCCGCCGTCCCCCTCGCGGGCGACGACGGTCTGTATGAACCCGGCAGGCAGAATGAATGGCTCCTCGTTCGGAAACGTGCCGGCGCCTCCCGGCACGCAGGCCGCGGAAGCGGGCAGCGGCTCGAAGTCGAATGCGTTGCGGACAGCCGAGCCACCTGTTCGAGCGGATGCGGCGAGCAGCGCGCCGAAGCACACGGCCACCACGAATCCAGGTGAGGTGATACGTCGAAGCATGGTTCCCCCCCGGGTTGGTCCGAACCAATGGTGCCGAGCGAGGTTGGTTACGTGCAGAGCAGGAATGTAGGCCCCAGGATGCCGGAGTCAAGCACAGCAGGGGGGGAAGTTGCGACGAGGCGCTGGCGGGGTCAGCCCTGCTGGTCTCAGCGCGACGCTCTGCGGAACGTGTTGGTGACGTTTCGGAACTCGGGCACCATCTCCGGCCCGCGCTCCCGCGTCACGAGGCCGATCATGATGTAGTAGCCGCCCTCGCTGGGGACGATGACCTGATACAGCTTGATCTCCCGGCCCGTCTTCGCGTGCGTGGCGTCGGCCAGGAGCTCGTAGCCGGGCAGGCCGTCGACGATGACTGGTCCCCCCGTTACGTTGCGCAGCTCGGCGGTTTGGGGCAGCTGGCGGGCGCGGCGTTCCGAGAAGCCGGCCAGGTCGCCGATCTCCATCCGGCCGATCGAGTTCCCGACGGAGTAGAACGCCTCGTCCGCGCTCCTCAGCCTCGAGTCGCCCGACTCGGTGAGCATGATCATGTTGCTCATGCGTCCGGCGAGCTTGAGCCTCGCGCTCGGATCGATCCGGTAGAGAAGGCCGGCGAAGGGGTCCGCCGGTCCGCTTGCGCCCCAGCTCGCACTCAGGACCGAGCGCTTCATGGCCGCGCCGAGCTGCGGATCGGCGGCGCGTGGGTAGCCCCCGACGATCATGATCGTGACGGTCGGGTCGCCGCCGATGAGCATCCACTTCAGCACGTCGCGCCCGCCCGCTTTCTGAGAGACCTGCAGCAGCAGCGCGGCGTCGCCTCCCACGTCTGTGCGGGTGGACGAGAGGACGGTGATGCCCTTCGTGGCGAGCGCCTGCCTCGTCATGCCGCGCTGCATCTCCGCCGCTGGCACGGGGAGCTCCGTGACCATGATGGAGGCTTCAGCCTCCGGGTGGTGGAATCCGGGGAACTCCGCGGCCTCGACGAAGCCGGCCGGCGGCGTCATCGAGACTCTGGTCCCGGTCACGCTCACGGACTGCGCGCCGGCAGCGTGGGGGAGGAGCAGATTACCGGCGAGCGCCGCCGCAGCGACAGTCCCGAGCGTCCGGTCGGAAAGGCGTGGCATCCCGTTCATCTCCAGATTGGTTTGGTGTTCTCGTCGATCAGCGCGGCGACGAGCTTTTCGATGTCCTGTCGGTCGGCGGCGGACAGGTGGCGCGCTGCGTCTGCCGCCCTGACGCTGGCGAGGGCCCGGAGCTCGCCGTCGGCGAGCCGGCGCTCGGCGATCCTGGCCCACATGTACGCCTCGTGCGGCTGATGGCCCGTGCCGCCGCGCCCTTCCAGGAGCATCCGGCTGAGCGCGACCTGCGCTTCCGGATCGCCTTGATCCGCGGCCGTCTTGTAAGCCTCGAGCGCGGTCTCGTCGTCAATCGCGACGCAGCCCGACTCGTAGATGCGTCCGAGCTGGACGCTGCTGCTCAGCTCGCCGCGTTTTGCGGCGTCCCGGTAGGCGAGGACCGCGGCTTCAAGGCTGCGTGCGACGCCCAGCCCGCAGGCGTAGGCGTCACCCAGGAATCGCGACGCGATGGGCAGGCCGGGTTCCGCCGCCGCGTGCTGCCACCAGGCGACTGCCGTGTCCCAGCTCTCCGGGACACCGCGGCCCGCGGCATACATCAGGCCGAGGGCAACCATCGCCACGCGGCTGCCACGCGATGCGGCCGTGTAGTACCAGTAGGCAGCCGTCCTGTCGTTCTGCTTCACGCCGACGCCGCGCCGATACCGATAGGCGAGCGCAACAGGCGCATCGTCATGGCCCTGCCGCGCGGCGAGCTGGAACCAGCGCACCGCGGCTTTCCGCTCGGCCTCGGTGCCCTCCGCCATGTGGCGTGCGACGCTGATCGTCGCGTGGGGATTTCCCCGACGGGCGTCTTCGACCAGCGCCCCCAACCGGGCGCGCTCTTCCGCGTACTCCGCCGCGGCGCGCTTGCGGTCGGCGTCGGACGGGGGCGCCGGGGTATCGGGCGCCGCCGGACCCGAGCCGTATCCCCATCCGGGCCTGGCCGAAGGCATAGTGAAGGGATTCGCGATGCAGGCGCACGGAGCCGGGAGGGGCACCGGCCCGGCCGCGATCACCTCGTAGGCGTTCGTCTCCGGCGGGGGAGTCTGGGCTGTTGCGGCGGAGGCAGTCAGCGCGACGGCGAGAGTGGCGAGTGGGACGTGTCTCATCCAGAGGTTGGACACCGGTCAGAGCGCGGCCAGGGACATCACGTGCATCCGCGCTGCCAGCGGGTCGGACCGGCGTCGTCGCGGGAGCCCTTGGAATCTGGGTGGGTCGACCCGGGCGGGAGGGACAGCCGACCGACTGATTCGTGCGGCAGCTGACGGTTTTCGTCGGGTGCCATCGACGATCTGCGCATCGGCCTGGGCTGAGCCTGCTGTGTTCAGTCATCAGCAAGGTGAGCCCGGTTTGCATCCACGCGAGTCTTCCAACGGTTGTGTCGCCCTGTGATTCAGCCGAGAGCGGCGAGCAGGCCGTCGCGATCGTGCCGGCGCGCGCGGTCGAGCGCGTCCGGCCTCCAGCACTACCGGAAGGTCAGGCTGAACCTTCCCGGGCCCGTGTCCTGCGGGGCCGTCTCCGGGAAGATGTGGATCACGCCGTGGTATCGGAGGCGCGAGGGCCCGCCATTTCGACCTGGTAGCGCCGTCCAGCGACCAGCGTAACCATCTTCTCGCCCTTCTCGCCGTCGAATCGATCCTGATTCGGCCGGCCGATGTATTCCAGGGTGAGCTTGGCGGTGTCAGCCATATCATCAACTCTGCGACGAATCGAAGTCATAATCCACGAGAAAGGCTCCGGCGCGGCGCCCGATTTGTGCGACATCTGACGTTCCGAAAGTAGCGGCGAGGCGGCGTCCGACGGTGGCGTATTTTGGCCGAAGTCGATCAGCCCACGTTCTGCGCGTCGTTCCTGCTTCACGCCGGCACTGGGCAGACGGGTCGTGTCGACGATATCCGCGCGAGAGTTTCAACGGTTCTGCCCTCCCGTGTCTCAGCCCGGGAAGGGCGAGGAGGTCCTCGAGATTGTGCAGGCGCGCGCGGTTGTCAGCGCGCCCGGCCTCTCACCACTGCCGGAAGGTCAGGTTGAATCTTCCCGGGCCCGTGCCCTGCGGGGCCGTCCCGGGGAGGATGCGGGTCACGCCGTGGTATCGGAGGCGCGAGGGCCCGCCCATCACCAGCGCATCGCCGGAATGGAGCAACAGCGGCTGTGTGGGCTCCCGCCGCGACAGGCCCCCGATGACGAAGCGCGCGGCGTCGCCGAGGGAGATCGAGACGATGGGGATGCCGGCGGCGAGGGTTTCGGGGCGTTCGTCTTTGTCCTGGTGCACGCCCAGCCTCGCGTCGGCCGAGTAGTAGTTGAGGATGCACACGTCGGGCTGGATGGCAAAGCCGGCGTCTGCGGCGAGGGTGCGGGCGATGACGTGGAGGGGGGCCGGAATGTCCGGCGCCGGCAGGTTGTCGAAGTCCGAGCGGCGATCTTCGTAGCGGTAACTGAGGCCGTTCCAGTGCTTCCCGAGGCACAGCATGCCGACGCTCATCTT
>DASPFV010000080.1:0-5414 GCA_035620975.1 Vicinamibacterales bacterium | reverse complement strand
AAGAGGACTACGAGGAGGAACGCTTCTTCGTCACCGTGCGGCGCGCATTCTGGCAGGCGCCGGCGGGATCACCGGCTCGGCGCGTCGCCGAGACGCTGGTCCGGCAGCTCGAGTTCTAGCGAGGCTCCGCCTCGCTGGTTGCCCACCCCGGCTGCGCGGGACCGCGAAGCCATGAAAGGCGCGCCACGGGCGCGACGGGGGGGCCGGCGGGGCGAAGCCCCCCGGTTTCTCTTTAGACCGCACCGTCTGATAACGCCGCGCTGACGCGCGGTCGGCCTTGACCCCTGCAGAACTTGACTCAGTTGTACGAGTTCTGACGGGTCGGGGCCTCTGGACAGGACATGGACTATCGACAGTCGGGCGTGGACATCGACGCCGGCAACGAGGTGGTTCGGCGCATCCGGGCCCTCGCCCGGGCCACGTTCACACCCGGCGTCCTGTCCGACATCGGATCGTTCGGCGGCCTGTTCCGCCTCGGCGCGGAGGACGTCGACGATCCCGTGCTCGTGGCGAGCGCCGACGGCGTCGGAACCAAGCTGAAGCTCGCCTTCGCGTCGGGCATCCACACCACCGTCGGCGTCGACCTCGTGAACCACTGCGTGAACGACATCCTCGTGCAGGGCGCGCGGCCGCTGTTCTTCCTGGACTACCTCGCGACGGGGCGGCTGAATCCCGACGTGGCCGTCCAGATCGTCGAGGGCCTCGCGGAGGCCTGCCGCGCGAACGGATGCGCGCTGCTCGGCGGCGAGACGGCAGAGATGCCGGGTTTCTACGCCGACGGCGAGTATGACCTCGCAGGCTTCGTCGTCGGCGTCGTCGGGCGCGATCACGTCATCGACGGCCGTCGAATCGCACCCGGCGACGCGGTCATCGGATTGCCCTCCTCCGGGCTGCACACCAACGGCTATTCGCTCGCCCGGCGGATCGCGTTCGAGACCGCGGGCCTCGCAGTCGACAGCGAAGTGCCGGAGCTCGGAACGACGATCGGGCGCGCGCTGATGGTGCCGCACCGGTCGTACTTGCCGCAGATCCGTCCGCTGATCGAGACCGGCCTGGTCAAAGGCATGGTCCACGTCACGGGCGGGGGGCTCACCGAGAACCTGCCCCGCGTCCTGCCGACCGGAGCCCGGGCCGTGATCGATCGGACTGCCTGGCGAGTGCCGCCGATTTTCGCGTGGCTCCAGCGCGCCGGCGGGGTGCCGGACGAGGACATGCTGCGCACCTTCAACATGGGGATTGGCCTGGTGCTGATTTGCTCGGCGCGCGACGAGCCGTCGCTCCTGGCGGCGCTGGCGCAGGCCGGTGAGCAACAGGCGGTCCGCATCGGCGAAATCCGCGCCGGTCGCGAGGGAGTCCGGTACGTTGGCTGACGAGCGCGCCGTCCAACGCCACCAGGCTCAGCCGGGCGCGAGGCTCGTCGGCGTGCTCATTTCAGGCCGGGGCAGCAACCTGCAGGCGCTCATCGACGCGATCGCCGAACGGCGGCTCGATGCCGCGATCGCGGCTGTCATCTCGAACAGGACCGATGCAGCAGGTCTGGATCGCGCCAGGGCCGCGGGGATCGAGACGCTGGTCATCGATCACCGGCGCTTCGCGACGCGCGACGAGTTCGATCACGCGGTGGCGCGCGAGCTGCAGGCCCGGTCCGTCCGCCTGGTATGCCTCGCCGGTTTCATGCGGCTCGTAGGGCAGCCGCTTCTCGACGCGTTTCCCGCGGCAATCCTCAACATCCACCCCTCGCTGCTGCCCGCCTTTCCCGGCGTCCACGCCCAGCGGCAGGCACTGGACCACGGCGTGAAGGTCAGCGGGGCCACCGTGCATCTCGTCACCTCCGAGCTCGACGGCGGACCGATCGTCGCGCAAGCCGCCGTACCGGTCCGCGACGACGACACGGTGGAGTCGCTGTCGGCGCGAATCCTGATCGAGGAGCATCGGATCTACCCGGAGGCCGTCCGACTGGTGCTCGACGGCGGCTGGACCATCCAGGGCCGCCGCTTCGTGCGGCGGGCCTGACCGCCGATTGCCCCGAGGGTTGTCTCGCACACAGCGACCTGTCGCGCGGATAGGCGCGGATTCACGCCGGGTCGTCTCGACCGGCGCGACCTGCCCGACAGACTGCGGCCGTGGCGCCGTCCCGCCAATCAGTGTCTGTGTTCTTCCGTGTTATTCCGTGGCGAGAAGACCGTGTTGTTCCGTGGCGAGAAGACCGTGTTATTCCGTGGCGAGAAGACCGTGTTATTCCGTGGCCGGTTTCAGCGTCACAATGACCACCTCCGGCGGGCAGTTCACCCGGACGGGAATGTAGACCGTGCCCACCCCCCGGCTCACGAATATCGTGGTGTTCTCGCGACGTCCCTGGCCGGCGACCACCGGGAAGCGGCGGGCGGCCAGGGCGCCGGCGCCGGGCAGCACGATCTGCCCGCCGTGGGTGTGGCCGCTCAGCATGACGGGCACTGAGAGCGCGGCCGCTTCGATCAGGCGCGACGGTGTGTGGGCTGCCAGAAGCAGGTTCGACGACGCGCCGCGCAGGACCTGCGCGATGTCGGCCGGCTTGCGTGTCCAGTAGCGGATCCCGGCAACGTCGAACGGCTCACCATGAACGCGGATCTGTGTCCGCGCGTCCCGCAGCACCGTGAAGCCCCGACGCGCCAGGGCGGCCGGCATGTCCCGATCGTCGTCGTGGTTCCCGAGCACCGCCACTACTCCGTGTGGCGCCGAGAGAGGCGCCAGCACCTCGGCTGCCGGCTCGACGAACGCCCGGTCCCCCCAGGTCACGTAGTCGCCGCCGAGGACCACGAGATCCGGCTGCTCCGCAGTCAGCACGCGCACGGCGCTCTCGCCCAGCTCGTGGGGCACCGTCTGGCTGCGATGGAGATCGCTGATGAACCCGATCCTGAAGCCCGACAGCGAATCGGCGAGCCCCGATACCTCCAGAACTGTCCGGGTCAGGCTGACGTGATGGCGCTCGTAGAGGAAGCCATGCGCCGCGGTGCCTCCAATCGCGCCGATGGCGGCCGCGCCGACGCCTTTGAGGAGATCCCGCCGGGTCCACGCGCCGTCCGGGCGTGAAGAGGCCATCCGCTCGCTATGGTAGCGCGGTATAGTTAGCGCGGTACAGCGCCGGGCCTCTCCGCGCCTCCCGACGATGACGCTCGACGAACAGGTTTCCTACCTCACCCGCGGCTGCGTGGACGTCGTACGCCCGTCCGACCTGCGCGCCCGGCTGGAGCAGTCGGCCCGGACCGGGCGGCCGCTGATCGTGAAGGCCGGCTTCGACCCGACCGCCCCCGACCTCCACCTCGGTCACACCGTGCTCATCCGGAAGATGAAGCATTTCCAGGACCTCGGTCACCGCGTTGTCTACGTCGTCGGCGCGTTCACCGCGCTCATCGGGGATCCGACCGGACGGTCGAAGACGCGGCCGCCGCTGACCCGGGAGGAAATCGAGCAGAACGCGGAGACCTACAAGACTCAGATCTTCAGGATTCTCGATCCGGAGAAGACAGCCGTTCGTTTCAACAGTGAATGGCTGGAGCCGCTCGGGAGCGTCGGGTGGGTCAAGCTGGCGGCGAATTACAGCGTGGCGCAGATGCTCGAACGGCGCGAGTTCAAGCAGCGCTACGAGTCCGGGCAGCCGATTGCCATTCACGAGTTCCTCTACTCACTCGCGCAGGCCTACGACTCCGTGGTGCTCCAGGCCGACGTGGAGCTCGGAGGCACCGACCAGCTGTTCAACCTCAACGTCGGGCGCGACATCATGCCTGGCTACGGCCTCCAGCCGCAGATCGTCATGACGACGCCGCTGCTCGAGGGGCTCGACGGCGCGGAGAAGATGTCGAAGAGCCTGGGCAACTATGTGGGCATCACCGAGCCGCCCGGCGAGATGTTCGGGAAGCTCATGTCGATTTCCGACGAGCTGATGTGGAAGTACTATCCGCTCCTGACGAGTCTGAGCTCAGCCGAGATCGCCGCCCGGCAGGCGGCGGTTGCGACAGGTCAGCTGCATCCCAAGCAGGCCAAGGTGGATCTGGCTGCGATGATCGTCACGGACTTCCATGGCGCGGCCGAGGCCGGTCGCGCGGCCGCCGAGTTCGATCGCCGATTCAGCCGACGCGAGGTGCCGGCCGAGCTTGCCGAGCGGCCGATGCTCGCCGCCACGATGCTGGAGCACCTGCTGCTCGAGACGTCGCTGGCCCAGTCGGGGAGCGACGCCACGCGGAAGATCCAGCAGGGAGCCGTTCGGATCGACGGCGAGAAGCAGACGACGCCGAGAATGATCGTGGAGCGGGAGGAGCCGTTTCTGCTGCAGGTCGGCCGGCAGATCTACCGGATCGTCGTGCTGACGGGTTCGGATGTCATGGTCACGTCCATGCCCGGGCAGGAGGGCCAGGCCTGGATATTGATGCGCAACAAGGGCCAGGTCGACGTGCCGCATCCCACGCGCGAGGCGGCCCTGGCTCGGGCGCACGAGGTCGCGCAGGCGCTCCGAAGCCGTGTGTTCCTGTTCGACGGCGATCGCGTGACGCTCGATGCGGGTCCCGAGACGCCAGTCGATCAACCCCTGTCCGGCTGAGCGGCGCGCTGGCCCACCCGGAACGCACGGAGCCGGGGCGGCGCGTGTATCGCGTGCCGTTGGGGTTGACAGCCCCGCAGCCGGGGCTTATATTGTGTGAACCGAGCGTGACCCGGCCTGGCGGCCGGAAGATTTGCTCCGGGTAACCGCAGCAAATTTTTTTGTCGCCAATGACTTCCGCAGCTCGATTCGCCTGCCTGCGCGACCCCGTCCGACCTCATCCGTTGGTGATGATGTTTCCGGCGGAGCGACAGTTTCCCCGGTGACAAAGCGGGCAACGACGGCAGGCATGGTTGACATGGCGGGGGTGCTTCTGTAATATAGAAAGGTTCCCCTGACGAAAAAGAAGTTGGCGGGGAACATCGTCCGGTTCTTTGAAAACTAGATAGAACGTGCAAGCACTTTTCTCCGGCGACGTGGTCGTCGGCGCGGACTCGAGACGTGTCTCGACGACGCGCCGGGGGCGCGAGGTCGGAGAAGCCCGTCGAGTATCAGCGGGTGGCGTTGCGGCGGTCGCGGCCCTCGGGCTGCGGGCGCAACCGGATCCGGGGGTGTGGTTCACCATCCGGGCCGGGCGGCGAACCATCCATACACTTGACGAACTGAACAACGTTAGAGAGCCAATGTCAACAGGCGCTCAACGTTAAGAGTTGTGCTCCGTGACTCCCGCCTTCGGGCCGGGAGGAGCGGGGCCAGCGCTTTTAACTTGAGAGTTTGATCCTGGCTCAGAATCAACGCTGGCGGCGTGCCTAACACATGCAAGTCGAACGCGAAAGCCCCGCAAGGGGTAAGTAGAGTGGCAAACGGGTGAGTAACACGTGGGTGACCTGCCTTCGAGTGG
>DASPFV010000079.1:0-20850 GCA_035620975.1 Vicinamibacterales bacterium | reverse complement strand
TCCGCAATCCAGACGCAACCGAGGACGAGAAGGCGGCGGGCTCGGGCGGCGGCAAGTGATTGAATCTAAATGGAGCCGGCGCTCGGACTTGAACCGAGGACCTGCTGATTACGAATCAGCTGCTCTACCAACTGAGCTACGCCGGCGGGGGACGCGAAAACGCACCATTCTAACATACGGGTACGACCTCAGCCGTCCGCGCAGCTTCGAGGCACCACCTTCTCTCCCGCGGGGATTGGTGATGTAATCGGGAGTATCCAGGAGATGCCATGAGCCTCCGACTGGCAGGCATTCCGCTGCTGATCCTCGGCCTCGCCTCGCCGGCGAGCCCTTCTCGAAGCACACCGCAGCAGCCACGCACCATCGAGCTCGACGCGGCCACGCTCGCGGCGCGAACCGAAGCCGCCCGATCCCTGATCCCGCTGCTCGAACACGTGCGCGAGAAGGCCCGGGCGCGATACACGGTGGAGAAAGGCTCGGTCCCCGATTCCCCGTTCGCAGGTACGCAGACCACGCTCTTCGCGATCACGATCGGCAGCAGGAACGAGCCGGTGAACCCGCAGGTGATCCAGGCGATGGACCGGCTGCTCGAGTGGGAGCCCGGCGACCGGACCGCGACGGAGCAGGCGGAGCTGTTCGACACATGGTTGACGCTCCTCTCGAAGCAGGTTTCGATCATCGCTACCAGGCGCGGGTGGACGACGTGCGACACGTCCTGCGTGGTGACGACGGTGACGGAACTGGACGAGTGGTGGGGTTCCGCGGAGACCCAGCGCCCCGACAATCGCGACCGGATGCTGCTCGAGACGTTGGCGGACGCAGTGACCAGAACGAAATAGCGAGAGCGACGGATGAGCGCGGGCCGCGCGTGTCGCACGCGCGAGGCACGACCGCTGCGCCCACTTGCCTCGAGACGATTTCCCTCTCGATCTGCTGATCGCGCCGAGCCAATCCCCACCCGAACCGGTCAGCGCATTCCCGGCTCATCCGTAGCGCGGGCAGAGTTCAACATTCAGGCAGACGCCGGACTTTTTTCCCCCTCCACCGCCGGCAATTCGACCAATCGTGATCAGGACGCCCGTAAAGACAGCGTTCACCGCTGGCACGAGTCTGGAACCGGTCCGAGCGGGAGATTCGAGCCGAACAGTAACCCTGAATGACGAAGGACTGGGAAAGGGCGGCGGGTGTGGGAACGCCGGCCGCGGGTTCGATGCGCACACACCACGCCACACCGTCGGACATGGCGCCGCTCTGGACCTTGGGCCGGTTCACGTGTGAACTCTGCACGCGATCGGAGCCCCCCTTCCTGGCCGTGCTCCAGGACCGCGAGCCCATCATCGAAGTCACGGTGCAGTCGGCCTTCGAGGCCGAACAGCAAGCCGATCTCCTTCGCGAGATCGTGGAGGAACATCTGGTGAGCGCGAGCGATACGAAGGACAGGCGCACCAGGTGAGCCACACGGGCGTCCTCACATCCCGCCGCCTCGATTCTCGAGGCTGAGCGAACCAGAAGACTGCCGATCAGCGCGGCAGATCGAGCGCCGGGTTGCGGTCGAAGAAGTCGAACGGGCGCAGCTCGAAGGTGTGCCACAACACCGGCATGACGGGCCAGTCCTCAGCCCGGACGACGTGGTGCATCCCGATCGTGTGCCAGAGCACGATGTCGGTCCGTTCGATCGCGCGGTTGGCCTTCGTCCATGCGGGCAGGCCCTGCCCCGGCGTGCTCAGGGTGGGATAGTCGCCGGCGGCGTACCGCTCGGCCGGCTGGTAGGGCGTCACCCACAGGTGGTGATCGATGAAGCCCGCGCGCTGGCGCGGTGGATCGTCGGCGCTCATCAGGGTCATCCCGTTCATGCCGGCCATGAGCTGATAGCTCGTCGGATAGCCGACGTGGTTGGTCCGCGAAGTGCTGACGACACGCCACAGCGCCGGACGGTGCATGTCCATATCGAGCTGGCCGTCCGCCTCGCGCGTCGCGATGGCTGGCTCGCGCACCCAGAGGCTCCGCCGCGGGTGGCCGGCGGGCAGGGTTCGGGGCACGAGGCGGTCGACGAGCAGGCTGTTCGACGGCCCGTCCACGTCGAGATCGAGCCGGAAGTTGAAGTAGTGGTCGTGGTTCACGGCGACGATCTGCCGATCGACGAACCGGCCGTAGGCGTCGGGCGGCTCTGCGCCGGTCGCGGGGTTCCCGTTGGAGCCGCCATTTCCGGCGGTCGTGGTCTCGACCGGGCCCTGCGCCGCCACGATTTTGCTCTCCGCAATGCCCGTCGCCCCGACTGCCACCTTCAGCGCCCCGTTCTGCTGGAAGATCCAGTCGAAGACGTAGTCGTAGTTGCCGAGCACGGCTGCGGTCCGCACGACGAGGTCGCGCGCGGCGCGGCTCTCCGAGGCCGCCTCTTCACCATCCCAGTGCCGCCAGGACATGTCGCCGGTCATCCGCTCGAACAGACAGATGACGCGCGACACGGGCTTCGGCCGCCCGTTGTCGGAGGCCACGAGCGCATCGAGATAGACGGCGTGCGACGGACAGTCCTTCCCTTCAATCAACGGCTTCGAAAGGCCGCCGAAGGTGAACTCCCCGGCATCGAGGAAATTGCGTGCGTACCACGCGAAGGAAGGATCCATGTACGGGACGAAGATCTCGGACAGGTGCCCCTGGTAGAGCACGGGCCGCCGAGTACCGCCGTCCTCGTAGCTCACGGTCGAGACGATCATTCCCGTCCGGGAGTCGGGCCGGACGTGGAAGCGCCAGCGCTGCCACTCGACGACGTGACCGTCGAGACGGAAGCCGGGCCCCAGGGGCTGATCCACCCGCAGCGGCGCCGGCACGTCGCGCGGCTTCCCGATCGATGCGGGATCGTAGTCTGCCGACGCCGTGGCCATGGGGACGACCCCCTCGTCCACGACGCGCAGCACCTTCCGTTCGTTCATGTCCACGACCACGGTGAGGCCGCCAATCTGGCGGGACCAGCTGTTCCGGACGCCGCGCGCGTCGTTGCAGCTCACATGCCCGACGCGGCGTCCGCGCTGCTCCTCGGTGCCGAAGTAGCCGGGCGGAATGGCCACGCAATCCACGAACGTGAGGTCGTCGATGCCGCGCTTCCGCATGGCGGCGATGAACTCGGGGGCCTTCTTGACGAACTCGGCGGCCGAGGACAGCTCCTCGAAGAGCCAGTTGGGTTGCGCACGCTCGAGCGCGCCCCAGCCGGTCAGGCGTTTGGCCGACAGGTCCACCACGGCTTCGAACGCCTGTGAGCCCTGGCGCACGAGCGCGAACGCCGTGCGGGGAACCGGATCGCCCGGCTTCCACGACCACACGACGCTTTTCGGTGGCTCCACCAGGTTCACCATGGAAAAGCGTGTCTGCTCGTCCAGGTGCTTCGCTTCACGAAGCACCTCGAGCACGCTCCAGTACTCCTGCCAGGTCAGCGGATCGAGCGGATGGGCGACCGGCTGGGCGTTCAGTGAAGCCGGACCGGACGCGAGGACGGTCACGACGAGCAGCACGCGGATCACGTGTACCTCCAGAGCAGACCGGTGCGGGCCGCCAGGCGGCGCCCAGGTGAACTGTCGATGAGGCGCGAATCATAGCACGGGCGTTCACCGCGGCGTCTCGGACGCGGGGGACGATCCGATCGGCGCGGCGTTCGACTCCGGAGACCGCATGCCCGGCAGCCGCGGGTTCCGCTCGATTCCGAACTTGTGCTGGTGCCACATCGGATAGGGTTCGGGGAGTGCGCTCACCTCGTCCAGCCGCCCGATCTCCTCGATCGAGAGCCGCCAGCCCGCCGCGGAGAGGTTGTCCCGCAGCTGCATCTCGTCCCTCGCTCCGATGATGACGGTATCGACGCCGGGCTTGCACATCACCCAGTTGAGCGCCACCTGCGCCGGCGTGACTCCGCGAGCGAGGGCAATTTCGCTCAATACGTCCACGATCCGATACAGCCGCTCGAAATCGATCGTGCCGGGCGTATCGAGCTCGTTGAGCCGGCTGACATCGGGCCGCACCCCGCGGCGGAACTTGCCGCTGAGGAGCCCGGCGTGCAGCGGACTCCACGCCATGAGCCCCAGTCCCTGGTCGAGCCCGAGCGGAACGATCTCGTGCTCGACGTCCCTCGAGACCAGCGAGTACAGGACCTGCTGGCAGATATACCGCGTCAGCCCGGCCCGCTCCGAGACCGACAGCGCTTTCATGACCTGCCACGCCGCGTGATTGGAGCAGCCGACGTACCGGACCTTCCCCTGCGCGACCAGCGTGTCGAACGCCCGGAGCGTCTCCTCCACCGAGACGAACGTGTCAGGCTGATGGCAGATGTAGAGATCGATGTAGTCGGTCCGCAGCCGCCGCAGGCTGGCCTCGCACGCCTCAATCAGGTGCTTGCGCGAGAGGCCGGTATCGTGCGGCGCCGGCCCCATGCGCATGAAGGCCTTCGTCGCGAGGACGAACTCGTGACGCCGGCCCTCCAGCGCCTCTCCCAGGATCTCCTCGGACCTGCCATACGAGTACACGTCCGCCGTGTCGATCAGCGTGACGCCGATCTCGCGGCACACGTCCAGCATCCGTGATGTCTCGGCCACGCCGAGGTTCCCCATCTTGGCGAACCGATCCCGTCCGCCGATCGTCATCGTGCCGAAGCTGAGGACGGACACGCTCAACCCCGAATTGCCGAACCGACGCTGTTCCATTGAAGTGCGGCTCCTTTGATGGTCACCTTCCTGTTTCCAGCCTCCCGTGCCCAGCCTCCTCCCGCTCCCGGCATGCCGTCTGACGCTGCGGCTGCGGGCCGCGGCGCCGATCAGAACAGCCACGCGCACACGGCGACGGCCGCAATCGCGGCGACGATGTCGGCGACGAGCGCCGCCGGCACCGCATGACGGGTGTGCCGGATGCCCACGGCGCCGAAGTAGACTGCCAGCACGTAGAACGTCGTCTCCGACGACCCGTACATGGTCGCGGCGGTCCGGCCGATCAGGGAATCCGGGCCGTGAGTCTGGATCAGATCTGTCGCAAACGCCAGCGAGCCGCTGCCGGTGAGCGAGCGCAGGATGGCGAGCGGCGCAAGCTCGGGGGGAAACCCCGCTGGCGCGAGCACCGGCCGGAGGCCGGCGAGCAGCAGGTCCATCGCGCCCGAGCCGCGGAACATCCCGATGGCGACCAGGATCCCGACGAGGAAGGGGATGATGCGCACGGCGACCGCGAAGCCCTCCTGCGCTCCCTCGATGAACACGTCGTAGACCTTCACGTTCCGGATGATCCCCGCCATCGGGATGGCGACGAGCAGAACGGGGATGGCCCACAGGGAGATGGCGTCCAGCGTGGCACGGATCACCGGCTCACCTCGGCGCGCGTCTGAGGGTTGTCCGGGTAGAAGCGCTGCAGCAGCCTGGCGGCGATCACGGCGGCCAGGGTCCCCACGAACGTCGCGAGGATCGTCGGCGCGATGATCACCGTCGGGTTGCTGGAGCCCGCCGCGGCCAGCACGCCGATCATCGACGCCGGGATCAGCTGCACCCCCGCCGTCGTGACCGCCATCAGCGTCACCATCGAGTTGGTCGCGGTGTCCTTGTCGGGGTTGAGGGTCTGCAGCGCCTCCATCGCCTTGATGCCGAGGGGTGTCGCAGCGTTGTTGAGCCCCAGCATGTTGGCGGCGAGCGCCACGACGATTGCCCCGGCGGCGGGGTGGCCCGGGGGCACCTCCGGGAACAGCCAGCGGAGCACCGGCCTGAGCGCCCGACCCACGACGGTCACGAGGCCCGCGGCCTCGGCCACGCGCATCATGCCGAGCCAGAGCGTCATGATGCCGACCAGCCCGATGGCGATCTGCACGGCCGTCGTCGCCGACTCGACGGCCTCCCTCGTGACGGCCTCGGCGGTGCCGTTGAAGGCCGCGACCAAGAGCGCGACGGCCATGAGCCCGAACCAGATGTAGTTGAGCATGCGGCTGATGGTAGCGCACGATTGAACGGGGCAGCCACGCGGCACGGAATGGATCAGACCCTGAACATCGGCTTCTTCGTCTTCCACACCGCCTGGATCGCGTTCAACTGTCTGGGCTGGATCTGGCGACGGACGCGACCGTGGCATCTCGCCACGATCGCGCTGACGGCGCTGTCCTGGTTCGGGCTGGGCGCTGTCTACGGATGGGGATACTGCCCCTGCACCGACTGGCACTGGCAGGTCCGCGCGCGGATGGGCTACGACGACCCGCCCTCCTACGTCCAGCTGCTCGTCCGCGAGCTCACGGGTGTCGACCTCCCTCCCGGTGTCGCGGATGGGCTGACCGTCACCACGCTGCTTGCCGCGGGGGTCTCGAGTGTCGTATTGACCGTGCGCGATCGCGCGCGAGGACGCACGCCAGCCGGGGCTTCGTGAAATGACGAGTCGAAGGAGCCAGCGAGAGAAGGTCGGAGATCGCGGGTGTCGAACTCGAGCCGCCTGATCTGCTGCCACGTGCCGAGCATGCACGGAAGCACACGGATACGGCTGATCGGACGGATTGCATCATCCCTCCGACCTGCCTCAGCCGCCCCTCAAGCCTTCTCTTTCGGCACGATCGAGATGCCCCCGCTGCGTTCGAGGACGGCGAACCTGATCTGGTCCAGCCGGACCAGGCCGTGGCGCTCCCGCGCGGCAGCCAGCACGTCGCTGACGTCCACCCGCTCGTGAGCCATCCGGTCCTGCAGCGCGCGGCCGTCCTCCACGACGATGAGCGGCGTGCTGTCGAGAATGGGATCGAGCCGGGGCCAGTGGCCCTTGAGGTACGCAAGACCCAGCTCCAGGAACATCAGCGTGGCGATGACCACGCAGGCGTTGATGACCGAGAAGTCATCGCCGAGCAGCGCCTGCTGGGTGGATTCCCCGACTATCAGGAGCAGCACGAAATCGAACGCCGTGATCTGGGCGAGCGATCGCTTTCCGGTGATCCGGAACACGAGGAGGAGAAATACGTAAATGGCCGCAGCGCGAAGAACGGCATCCATGGGCATGTCTCCGGGTCAGAAGTAAGCGAGCTGGACGATCCTGGTCACGTGGCCGCTTTCGGTTCGCAGCTCCGTGGCCAGGCGCGCCGCGCCGAGCGGCTCGATCTCGACGACGACCGTGAACGGCCGTGCTCCGCCAGCGGCGAACCGCAGCCGCACATCGGAAGCGCCGATCTCGACCTGGAGCGGCGCGGGGGTGACCTGCTCGAGACGGACGCGATCGAAGTAGGCCCGGTCGAGCCGGAGAGACGCCTCTCCGCCGGCCGGGGACCAGGAAGCGGTCAGCCGTGTAGGCCTCCCGGTCCGGATGAACCGGTCGTACTCGGCCGAGAGTCCGGTTCCTTCCGCGCGCGTGCGGCTGATCGGTCCCTCGCCGAAGACCCCGGCGAGGGCCGCGACGACGAACAGGCAGAGGGCCCACCAGCCGACCCGCTGGACGCGCCATTCACGGCGCTGAAAGACGAGATCCTGATCAATCTCGAGGGGAGCATGACGTTCGGGCATAGCACCTCCTGGGTAACCCGGCACCACAGCGTGCCGCGATACGTTACACTGCTCGGAGACATGGCCGCCTCAAGCAAGCCCCGACCGGGTCGAAACGAGCCGTGTCACTGCGGCTCGGGACGGAAGTACAAGCACTGCTGTCTGGACAAGGACAATGCGAAGGCCGCGGCAGATCGGGCCCGTGCGGCCAAGAAGGCCGCGGCGGCCGCCGCAGCCACGACCGGGGGCGCCGAGACCGCGCCCGTGCGGCCGCCCAAGCCGCAGACGCACCAGCCCTGGAAGGCAGCAACGACGCGTGGATTCGTTCCGCGGATGCGGACGCCCAGGAAAGTGGGAGGCTAGTCCGCTCTCAGCGCGATCAGGGGATCGACCGAGGCCGCGCGCCGGGCCGGGCGCCAGGCCGCGCAGAGGGCAGCGACCGTCAGGAGCGAGCCGGTGAACAGGTAGGCCGCCGGATCGAGGAACCTCACGCCGAAGAGCAGCCTTTCGAGGCCGGGTGCCACGGCGAGCGAGGCGATGGTTCCGATCACCAGGCCGTTGCCCACGAGGACCACGACGCGGCCCAGCACCAGCGCGATGACCTGCGGCGATCTGGCGCCGAGCGACTTCCGAATGCCAATCTCCTTCGTGCGCTCGGACACGATCGCGGACAAGCTCGCGTAGAGGCCCATCAACGCGAGGATGGTGGCCAGGGCCGCCAGCAGCGAAAACAGCACAGCCCCAAAGCGCCACGGCGCGTACTCGCGGGCGACCACCTGCGTCATCGGGCGGAGCCCTTCGACGACCGCTCGCGGATCGACCGTGCGAACGACGTCTCGAAGGCGCTCGAGCGACAGCGCACCCGCCGGCGCCTGAATCATCACGTGCTTCACGTCGTCGCTCGACTGGAGGTACGGGCGGTACAGATCCAGCCTCGGATCTCCGATTCCACGGTATCTCACGTCGCGCACGACACCGACGACGGTCTGCCACTGCTGCGTCCGGCGATCCGTGCTCGCCATCAGCTTGCGGCCGACGGGGTCCTGGCCCGGCCACAGTCGTGCCGCTGAGGACTCGCTGAGCACGACGACCGGCAGGGTTCCACGCCGATCGGCCTCGGTGAACGCCCGTCCACGCACGACTCGAACCTTCATCACCTCGAAGTAGTCGGTGGAAACGGTCTCGGCGTTGACGGTCGGCAGGGCGTGCCACGATTCCGGGCGATCCGCCGCCAGGCCTTCCACCAGCACGGCCTCGTCGGAACCGATTGGTCCCAGCTCGAATGGCCGGAGATAGATGCCGGCCGCGCCCGTCACCCCGGGCATCGCGCGAATGCGCTCCAGCACCGGGCCGTAGAAGAGCCGGTTCACGTCGGTCCCGAAGTGCTCGCCGCCCGGGGAGACATCGGCAGTCATGATGCCGGCGCTGTCGAATCCGAGATCGACACCGCGGATGGCGCGGAAACTGCGCGCGGTCAGGTTCGCCGCGACGAGCAGCACCACCGAGAGCGACACCTGCACGACGACGAGCGCCCCCCGGGCGCCCAGCGCCGGACGCGACCCTCTATCCCCTGCCCGCAACGCGCTGAAGGGAGCTTGCCGGAAGGCGGCTGCGGTGGGGATCACGCTGCAGATGGCCGCGCAGACGAGCCCGACCAGAAGCGTGAACGTGAGGACGGCCGGACCGATTGAGGTCGCATCCGCCAGGCGAGGCACGTCCGAAGGTACCAGGGCGATGAGCGCGGGCAGCGCCCACGAGGCCAGCAGGAGCGCGCCGGCGACGCCGCAGCCGGCCAGTGCCGCCGCCTCGGCAGCCGCGACGCGCAGCAGGTGCCGGCGGCCGGCGCCCAGCGCGATCGAAATCGCGATCGCCCGCCGTCGTGCGGCCAGGCGCGAGAGCAGCAGGCCGACCACGTTGGCGCACATCAGCGCGAGCACGATCCCGATGGCACAGAGCAGGAGCCAGAGCACCTGCCTGGCCGGGCCAATGACGTACTCGGCGAGAGGAGTGAGGACTGCGCGGCGGCCCGTCGGATCCGGGGACAGCCGCGACACGATCGCATCCATCTCGGCGCCGGCGGCGACGAGGGCAATCCCCTTGCGCAGTCTCCCGACCACGTACAACACACCCAGGCCGCGGCTTTCGAGCGTATCGAAGCCGGCCTGCGCGGAAGCGGCGCCGAGCACCGGTGCGAGCGGCATCCAGACGGCGGCGCCACGCGGGAAATCGAACTCCGGCCCCATCACGCCCACGACGGTGTGCAGGCGCGGGCCTTCCCCGGCGTCGAGCATGACGCCGCGGCCGACGATGCCCGGGTCGCCGCCGAAGTGCGTCCGCCACGTGCCGTCGCTGATGACCGCCACGGCTGGCGCGCCGCGGCGGTCTTCGGCGGGTGTGAACGGCCGCCCTGCAGCGGGACGCACCCCGAGCACGTCGAAGAAGCCGCTCGAGACAGCGGCCAGCGGCAGAGTGACCGGACCGTCGGGCCGGGCGAGCCGGGTGGACCAGGTGACCGAGCCCATACCCGCGAGCCCGGTGAACGAGGTCGCCTGCGCACTCCAGTCCCGGAAATTACGGTAGGAGACCTCCCAGACCGCGACATCGCGCCGATCGTCGCGCTCCCACATGACGACGAGCCGTTCCTGATCCGCGAACGGCAGCGGCCGCAGCACGACGGCATGGGCCACGGCGAACACCGACACGCCCGCGCCGATGCCCAGCGCGAAGATCGCCGCCACGGTCGCAGCCAGTCCGGGCTCGCGCCTGAACAGACGCGCCACGATGGAAGTGGTGCGCACGCGGTCAGTGTATCCCGCCGCGACGTCCAGCAGCAGCTCCCAGCTTGCCGCTGTCGCGTCGTGGAGCCTGAGCCGCCAGCGGCTGAGGATGCGAGCTTCGAGCCACGATGGCCACGTGTGCCGGGCTTACACCTTCTCTCGGAAGGTCGAGGCAGCGAAGCCCTACTCGTGCCGCAGCGCCGAGGCCGGATTGACGCGCGCGACTCTCAGCGCGGGGAAGGCCGACGACACGATCGCCAGGATCAGCAGCAGTCCCGCGGTGAACGCATACATGGGCAGGCCGATCGGCACCTGCAGCGCCGGCAGCAGCAGCGTGAGCGCCAGTGCCATCGTGACCCCGGCAGCCAGGCCAGCCGCCGTCAACCACCACGCGCGGGCGAACACCTGCCTGGCCACTCGCGACGGCTCGGCGCCGAGAGCAAGACGGACCGCGAACTCGCGTATCCGGGCTGTCACCCCGAACGAAATCACGCCGTAGAGTCCGATCGCGGCGAGCGACAGCGCAAGCAGCGCAAACGATCCAGTCAGCCACCTGTACAAGTACAGCTCCCACAGGGAATCCGCCACCACCTGCTCCATCGTCCTCACGTTGAACACGGCGAGATTGGGATTCACGCCCCGAACGACCGCGCGAACGGGCTCCACCAGGCCCGCCGGGGGGGTCGCCGCCCGAACGATCAGCGACATTCCGATGTCGGAGACCATCGCGAGGTTCTGCGCGGCCGGGTAGTAGATCTCGGGCTCGGGAGGCTGGCCGAGACCGGTATTCCGGATATCGCCGACGACACCGACAATGACGCCGCGGTCGAGCTCGAGGCCCACCGGATCCCGGTCCTGAAGGTAGCGCCGCACGAGTGTGTCGTTGACGACCACGACCGGCCTCGACCCGGCGGTGTCGGCCCCGGAGAAGGTCCGGCCTTCGAGGAGCGGCATGCCGATCGTCCGGAAGTAGCCGGGCGTGACGTATCGCAAACCGGCGACGGGACGGTCCTGGCGGGGCTGGTTGCGGATGGCGAAGTCGCCGGTCCACCCCCAGTTCTGCAGCGGGACGAGCTGCGCGAGGCCCGCGGTGCGCACGCCCGGCAACCGGGAGACGCGCGTTTCGATCTCCTGGTACTCGTGCGCCGTGGTCCGTGGCGTGAGGTGGAGCGTCAGCACGTTCTCGGTGTTCATCCCGACGGGAACGTTCTCGAGGCGGACCAGTTCCCGAACCACGAGGCCTGCGCCCAGCGCCAGGATGAACGCGAGTGCGACCTCCACGATGACGAGCCCGTCCCGAAGCCGGCCGATTCGACCTCCCGCCACGCCATAGCCGGCCATCGACCGGGTGACGGCCCCGGGGCCGATCCGTGAGGCCACGAGCGCGGGGGCGAGGCCGACGACGACCGCGGTGCCGACGCAGACGGCCAGAAGAAACGCGAAGGCCCGCCAGTCCAGTGCGATCTCGTGGGCGCGCGGAATCTTCGCGGCGCCCAGCGTCGTCAGCAGTCCAATCGCCCAGCGCGCGAGCGCGGCGCCGGCCAGCGCTCCGAGTGCGGAGATCAGCAGGCTCTCGACGAGCAGCTGGCGCAGCAGCCTGTCGCCGCTCGCCCCGAGGGCGGCCCTGGTGGCCATCTCGCGGAACCGAACGGTCATCCGCGCGAGCAGCACGTTGGCCACGTTGGCACACGCGGCCAGCAGCACGAGGCCGACGGCTGCAGAGAGCAGCCACAGCGACGCCCGTATGGGGCCGACGACCACGGCCGCGAGGGGGACGATGCGCGCACCCGCGCGCAGGCGTGTTCCCGCGGACGCCTCCTCGACGCGCCGGGCCACGACGTTCAACTCGGCCTGAGCCGACGGCACGGCCACGCCCGGCTTCAGGCGCGCGACGACGTTCACGCGGCCACGACGAAGCGACCCATCCGCAGCCAACCGGAGCGGAGGCAGGGGAACCCACACATCGGTCCGGCCCTCGGGCAGCGCCCCGGGAAGCAGCGATGCGGCCCGGTAGGGGAACTGGAACCGCTCCGGCACCACCCCCAGGATGGTGAACGAACGGCCGTCCAGCCTGACGGACTGCCCGGAGATCGCGGTGGTGCCGCCGAAGCGCTCCCGCCAGAGCCGCGCGCCGATGACCGCGACATCGGGCGGATCGCCGGTGCGGAACGTCCGGCCGGCGACGGCCGGGACCCCGAGCACTTCGAACAGAGACAGATCCGCCGCAACGGCCGTCAACCGCTCCGGACCGTCAGCGCCGCCGAGGTGCACCGTCGTGACGGCGTAGCCGGCGAACCCTTCGAATGAGCCCGCCTGCAGCGCGAACTGTTCGAGCTCCGCGGATCCGACCGGGCCGTCGAGGGAATCCGGCTGCCCTCCTCGATCCTCGCGCCAGCTCCGGCCGAACACCTGGACGAGGCGATCCGGCTCCATGAATGGCAGGGGCTGCAGCAGCACGCCGTTCACGACGCTGAAGATGGCCGTCGTCGCTCCGGTCGCGAGGGCGAGCGAGACCACCGCGATGCACGCGACCCCCGGCGTGCGCCTCAGCATGCGCCACGCAAAACGAAAGTCGCGCTCCACGTCGTCGAGCCAGCGCCAGCCCCACACATCCCGCGCCTCCTCGCGCAGGCGGAGCGTATTCCCGAAACCCGACGGCTCGGCCATCATGGCCCGGTGCGCTTCCATCTCGCGGCGCAGGGAGTCCTCGAAGCGGCGGCGGTTGATCAGATACCACGCGCGGCGAAGCGTCTCGAGGAGGAACGACATGCAGCGCTCAGGCGGTCTCGAGCACGACGCGAATGGCCTGCGACACGCGCTGATAGCTGGCCCGCTCCCGCTCGAGCTGTTTCCGGCCGCTCGCCGTCAGACGGTACTCGCGCACGGATCGTCCCGAGTCGGAGATCGCCGGCGCGGCCTTCACCCACCCCTTCAGCAGGAGCTTCTGCAGCGCCGGGTAGAGCGATCCTTCCTCGACGCTGAGCTCGGCATGCGACAGCTGATGAATGCGCTGCGCGATGGCATACCCGTGGAGGGGCTGCGAGGCGAGCACGCGGAGGATGAGCATCACCAGAGTGCCCGGGGGCAGGCCGTCGTCGCGAGGCATAGGTGAACTATGCCTATCCGGCTGGGAATTGTCAACACCGGTGCACGAGGGTGCCGTGCCGAGCGTGCCTCGATGCGAGCGGAGCGTCAGCGTCGGATGCGAACGGTGTGTGAGAGCGCGCTGAGATCCTGGGGCGATTGCACCGAGGCGAAGGTCGAGACGAACGGCCTCGCGGCGGCCATGCCGAGCGCGCTGGGTTCGTAGCCGGGGGTTTCGAGGAGCGGGTTCAGCCAGACGATGGCAGCGGCGCGGCGGCGGAGTCCGTCCATCGCGTCCCGCAGGACGGCGGGGTCTCCCACGTCCAGGCCGTCGCTGACGATGATCACGATGGAATCCCGGGCGAGCAGGCGATCGGCAAACCGGATCAGGAAGTCGGTGAGACATGCGCCGATTGCCGTGCCACCGCCCCATGCCTCGTGCGGGTCGAGGACGCGTGGCTCTCCGGACGCGGCGCGGCGGACGTCGCGCGTGATCCGCCGCAGGGAGGTGGAGAACGTGAAGACCTCCGTACCCGTCGCCACACCGGCGATCGCGATGGCCATCGCGAGCGACGCACCGGCGTGCGGGCTCATCGAGCGGCTGCCATCCAGGAGCAACACCAGTCGAAGACGACGGCGTGGCCGGCTGCGCCATCGGGGAGACAGCAGCTCTCCACCCGTCCCCAGGCTGCTCCTGAGGGTCCGCCGGATGTCAAATCGTGGTCCGCGCGGCGATGGCCGATACCGCCGCGAGAGCGAGATCTCGAGCCGCCTGACGAACACCAGCGCCGCCGCCTGCCATGGCGCGTCAGGGGGGACCAGCGGCTGATGCTCACCCTCCGCTGCCAGCGGGCTGTACGCCGCCCGGAGCGCAGGAGACTTCTCCTCCGCGTCTCGCCCGACGAGGTCGAGGCGAGCGTCCCGACGCCTCGCGCTGAACGCCCCTTCCTCTTCAGTCGCGTCCCGCGGGCGGCCCGGCTCCGCTGCGCGCGGCCGGCCTGATGCGGCCGCCCCGCGATCCGGGCCGGTGTGCTCGAGACGGGTGCCGGCCCGTGGCTGGAGGAAGAACTCGTCGAAGGCGCGATCGAATACCGCCAGGTCATCGCGCCTCCCCGTCAGAACCGGGCGCAGCACCTCCCGGACCGTGCGGGGCTCCGCGAGGGACACGAGCTGGATCGCGCGCACCGCGTCGTGCAGCTCGCCCGGCCCGACCATGAAGCCGTGCTCGCCGCGCAGACGCGCGCAGAACGCCGCCAGCCGTTCCGGAAATCCCGGTCTGGGGAGGCTCACTGTCGCGGGGTCGACACCGACCCGATCCCGAAGTCCGTATCGAGGCTGTGCCCGCCCGGCCGGAGCGGCGGGGCGGTGGCCTCGAGCACCGGGTCGAGCGCCGCACGCCGCGATTCGAGCACGCGGTGATCCTCCCGGACCTTGAGGACGCACCCGAGCGTCTGCTCGAGCGCCCGCGCATCGAGGTGCTCGCGATGCATGGCCATCAGCGCCAGCGCCCAGTCCAGGCTTTCGGCGACGCCGGGCGCCTTCTGCAGCGGCCACTCGCGGAAGATCTGCATCGCGCCGGCGATCTGATCGGCCAGGCGCGCGGGCAGCCCAGGAATCCGTGCGTGGAGGATCGCGATCTCCTCCTCGAGCGTCGGGTAGGGGATCCAGAAGAACAGGCACCGCCGCCGGAGCGCGTCCGACAGCTCGCGCGTGCGGTTGCTGGTCAGGATCACGAAGGGCGGATGCGTCGCGCGGATCGTGCCCAGCTCGGGGATCGTCACCTGCCACTCCGCGAGCACCTCCAGCAGGAATGCCTCGAACGCTTCGTCCGCCCGGTCGATCTCGTCGATGAGGAGGACGGGCGGCGCGTCCTGGAGGATCGCCTCGAGCAGCGGCCGCTTCAGCAGGAACGCTTCGCCGAAGATCTCCGCCTCGCGGCTCTCGAGCGAAGCGGCGGCTCCCTCGCTCATGCGGATCCGGAGGATCTGCCGCTGGTAGTTCCACTCGTAGAGGGCCGTCTGCGCGTCCAGCCCCTCGTAGCACTGGAGCCTGATGAGCCGCGTGCCGAGCGTCTCGGCCAGCACTTTGGCGCTCTCGGTCTTCCCGACGCCCGCGGGCCCTTCCACGAGCAGCGGCTTCCGGAGCGCCAGCACGAGCTGGAGCGCCGTCGCGAACGCTTCGTTGACGATGAAGCCGCGCGCGGTGAAGCGGGCCTGCAGACCTCGCGCATCGATCATGGGGTGGCCGCCGAGAACGCGGCGGGATCGTGCACGAACCGCGAGCGGCAGCTCGCGCAGCAGAAGTAGTACATCCGTCCCGCCACTTCTGCGGTGTGCCTGGCGGTCGCGATCTCCACCTCCATCCGGCAGACGGGATCGACTGCCGTCGCGGAGGTCGGCGACCCGGCTGGCGCCTCGGCCACCGGCGCCTCGCGCGTGACGCTCTGCGCGGGCCGGGCCTGAACGATTTCGGCCAGGATGGACACGGCCACCTCCGGCGGCGTTCGCGCGCCGAGATCGAGGCCGGCGGGGTTCCGGATCCGATCCACGGCGACGCCCCGCTCCTGCAGCAGCCGCTTCACGGCACCTCCGCGCGGGCGCGAGGCGACCAGCCCCACGTACGGCAGCTCGTGCCGGAGAATCACCGCCAGCGCCTCTTCGTCGTAGTGGCCCTGCGTCGACACGACGGCCGCCGCGTCCGCCGCTCCCTCGCCGAACGCCGCGTCGAGCGACTCGAGTGGGATGACGGCGAAGCCCAGCGCGGCAGCCGGGCCCTCCAGGTCCCGCGTTTCGTCCGCGGTGACGACCCGCACGACGTCGTAGTCCAGGCTGCACGCGACGCGCGTGACGGCGTCGGCGACCGGTGTGTTGCCCACCACGACCAGGCGGCGCGGCGGCACGTTCGGTTCCACGTACACGTCCACGGCTCCCTCCGAAACGCACGTCATCGGCACGACGAGGTGCTCGGGATCCGTGGAAGCAGCGGCGGCGTCAGGACGGATCGAGACGAGCACCGCCCGACGCAGGCGAATCGCCTCGAGCGCCTGCTTTCGCACGATCTCGCGCGAGCACGCACCGCCCACGAAGCCGTCCATCCTGCCGTCGGCGTGCACGATCGCACGGTCGCCGAGGTGGGCAGACACCGGCGCGCGGCGTCCCACGACGAGTGCCGTCGCGAACAGGGCCTTTTCACGCCGGAGCGCCGCGACCTCGTCGAAGAAGTCGCGCATCTCAGACCGGGCGCGACAGCGCCTCGCGGACGTTCGCGAACGTCTGGGTGATCAGCTTCTGCGCCTGCGCGTCGAGCACGCGCCCGCCGACCGCGGCGACCGGCCCGCGCATGACCGCCGCGCCGCGCCAGTTCAGGCTCGTCGCGTCCTGTTCGGCCCCGACGATATCGGCGGCTGCCGTCAGATCGATGGCGCTGCCAAGCCCGCCGCCGGAAATCTTCATGTTCATCCGCCTGGCCGCTTCCTCCGGCTGCAGCTCGAACTTCATCGTGAAGCGGCCCCGGACCGGCCCCACGCCCACGCGGACGACCGCATCGAAGTGCCGCGGATCCACGACCTTCAGGTCCACGACGTCGGGCAGACACCGACCGATCTTTTCAGGGTCGTTGACGAACGCCCACACGGCATCCGGCCCGGTGGGGATCTGTTCCTGCCCGCTGTATTCGAGCTTCACCGCGCGCCTTTCCGTTCGGCGTCCCTGATGGCCCGCCAGACCTTGTCGCGCGTGATCGGCATGTCGATGTGGCGAATCCCCAGCGGCGACAACGCGTCGATCACGGCGTTGACGAAGGCCGCCGGGCTCCCCACGTTCGGGCTCTCGCCCACGCCCTTGGCGCCCAGCGGGTGATGCGGACTGGGCGTGACGGTGTTGGCGGTCTCCCAGTGCGGCGTCTCCAGCGACGTCGGGAGCAGGTAATCCGTGAAGTTCGTGTTCAGGTTGTTGCCCTCGCCGTCGTACTGAATCTCCTGCATGAAGGCGATCGCGAAGCCCTCGGTGAGCCCGCCGTGAATCTGCCCCTCCACCACGAGCGGGTTGATGATCGTGCCGCAGTCGTCCACGGCGAGGAAGCGGCGCACGCGCACCTCGCCCGTCTCGCGATCCACGTCCACCACGGCGATGTACGCGCCATAGGGGAACGTCATGTTCGGCGGGTCGTAGTAGCTCGTCGCTTCGAGCCCCGGCTCGTTCGGCCCGGGGTTCGTGTAGGCCGCGAACGCGACCTCCTTCATCGTGACCGTCTTCGCGGGCACGCCCTTCACCTGGAACTTGTAGTCCTTCCACTCGACGTCCCCCTCCCCGGCCTCGAGGAGGTGCGCCGCGATCTTCCTGGCCTTCTCCCGGACGCGCCGGGCGGCCGTCGCGATCGCGGCGCCGGCGACCGGCGTGCTCCGGCTCGCGTAGGTGCCGAGCCCGTACGGCGCGGTGTCGGTATCCCCTTCCTCCACCATGATGTTCTGCGGATCGAGCCCGAGCTCTTCGGCGACGATCTGCGCCCACGTCGTCTCGTGGCCCTGCCCCTGCGACTTGGTGCCGGCGCGGACGATCCCCGCGCCCGTCGGATGGATCCGGATCTCGGCGCTGTCGAACATCTTGATACCGAGGATGTCGAAGTGCTTCGAGGGCCCGGCGCCGACCACCTCGGTGAACGTCGAGACCCCGATGCCCATCAGCTCGCCCCGCGCGCGCTTTTCGGCCTGCTCCTTCAGCAGCGCCTGATAACCGATGATCTCCAGCGCCTTGTCGAGCGTCAGGTGGTAGTCGCCGCTGTCGTAGGTGAAGCCGAGCACGGACTTGTACGGGAACTGATCGCGCCGGATGAAGTTCCGGCGCCGCAGCTCCACGGCGTCGATCCCGAGCTCGTCGGCGAGCACGTCCATCGCGCGCTCGATCGCGTAGCTCGCCTCGGTGACCCGGAACGAGCACCGGTAGGCAATCCCGCCCGGCGCCTTGTTCGTGAAGAACGCGTCGACCTCGGCGTGCGCCACGGGGACGTCGTAGCTCCCCGTCACGACCCCGAACATGCCCGCCGGGTACTTGCTCGGATCCGCCGCCGCGTCGAACGCCCCGTGATCCGCGGCAGTCGAGACGCGCAGCGCCGTGAGCCGGCCGTCGGCGTTCGCCCCGAGCTCCACGTCCATGTGGTAGTCGCGCGCGAAGCCGGTGGACGTGAGGTTCTCGGTACGCGTCTCGATCCACTTCACCGGACGCCCGAGCTTCAGCGCGCCGACGACGGCGCAGACGTAGCCGGAGTAGACCGGCACCTTGTTGCCGAAGCCGCCGCCGATGTCCGGCGAAACCACATGGATGCGATCCTCCGCGATCCCCGTCACGATCGCCAGCGCGGTGCGGTACACGTGCGGCGCCTGCGACGTGACGTGGAAGTGCAGGCGGCCCATGGTGTCGAAGTGCGCGACGCAGCCGCAGGGCTCGAGGGGCGCGGGGTGGCACCGCTGGAACCACATCCGCTGACGCACGCGCTTCGCGGCGCCCTCGAGCGCCCGCGCCGTGCCGTCGCGATCGCCGACCTCCCAGTGATAGATCTGGTTCGTCTTCTTCTCACGGTCCGGCCGCAGGATCACCTCGTCGCGCTTCGCCGTGAACGGATCGGCCACGACCGGCAGCGGCTCGTAGTCGACCCGCACGGCCTCCACGCCGTCGTACGCCGCTTCCCGCGTCTCGGCGAAGACCGCCGCCACCTCCTGGTACTGGAACAGCACCTTGCCGATCGCCAGCACCATCTGCTTGTCGAGGCCGTGAAACGTGGGGAGCCAGCCCAGTCCGGCCGCCTCGAGATCGGCGCCCGTGATGACCGCCTTCACGCCGGGCACCTTCATCGCCTCGCCGATGTCGATGGACTTGATCGCCGCGTGAGGATAGGGGCTGCGGACGAGCGCGGCATAGAGCATCCCCGGCATCGTGATGTCGTCCACGTAGTGCCCTTTGCCCTGGAGGAACCGCGGATCCTCCTTGCGCTTCATCCGGACGCCCAGCGAGTGTCGTTCGGTGGTGGGTTCGACGCTCATCGCCCTGCTCCCGCCGGCTGCGCCCCGGCCGGCTGGCGCATGGCCTCGGCCGCCTGGCGCACCGCCTTCACGATGTTCTGGTATCCCGTGCAGCGGCAGAGATTGCCCGCCAGCCCCTCGCGGATCGTGGCCTCGTCGGGGTCGGGCGTGTGCTTGAGGAGCACGTACGAGGCCAGCATCATGCCGGGTGTGCAGTAGCCGCACTGCAGACCGTGCTGATCCCAGAAGGCCTGCTGGATGGGATGCAGCGTACCACCGCTGGCCAGGCCTTCGACCGTGAGTACCGAGTGTCCGTCCGCCTGCACGGCGAACATCGTGCAGGATTTCACCGCCCGCTCGCCGTCCAGCACGACCACGCAGCACCCGCAGCTGGACGTGTCGCAGCCGACGTGCGTTCCGGTGAGGCCGCAGTGGTCGCGGAGGAAGTACGCCAGCAGCGTACGCGGCTCCACGTCGTGCTGCTGCGGCACGCCATTGACCGTAAGGCTGACCTTCATGCCTGCACCCCCAGTCGTGCCAGCGCCTGGCGCAGCCCGCGCGCCACGAGCACCCCGGCCAGATGCTTCTTGTACTCGACGCTGCCGCGGAGATCGCCCTGCGGCTGGCTCTGTTTCGATGCGGCATCCGCCGCCGCGCGGATGAGATCCGCTGACGGCTTCTGCCCGGTGAGCAGCTTCTCGGCTTCCTCCACGCGCACGGCGCACGGGCCGGCCGCCGAGAGGGCGATGCCTGCCTGCCGGACGGTGCCCCCATTCAGGGAGATCTGAACGGCCGCGGCCGCCGTCGCGAAGTCGCCAACCTTTCGCTCCACCTTCACGTAGGCTCCGGCCGTCCGATCGTCCGGCGCGGGGAACCGGACCGCCAGCGCCATCTCCCCGTCGGCCACCGCCGTCGTGAAACTGTCCACCAGGAATTGATCGATCGGCACTGCCCGCACCCCGCCCTTGCCGCGCACGTCGATCTCGGCCCGTGCCGCGAGCGCCGCGGCCGTCCAGTCCCCGGCCGGATCGTTGTGGCACAGACTGCCTACGACGGTCCCCATCTGGCGGACGATCGGATCGGCCACCACCCTGGCGACGTCGTGCAGCAGGCTCCATTTCCGGTCGCCGATCCACGGCGCCCGTTCGATGGCGGCATCGCGCGCAAGCGCGCCGATCGAGAGCGCGCCGTCCACGCGGAGGTATTCGAGATCCGGAATGCCGTTGATGTCGACGAGCACCGCCGGGCGCGCCAGCCGGAAGCGCATCGCCGGAATCAGGCTCTGGCCCCCGGCGAGAACACGCGCCTCTGGCCCATGCGCCTCGAGCGCCGCCAGAGCCTCCTCCACCGACCGGGCCTGGATGTAGTCGAAGGCTGCGGGAATCACCGGACCAACCTCCTCGTTTGCGGATCGCGGATCGCCGTTCGCGGCGCCGTCCACCAGTCTGGGGGTCGCTGCAGCGGGAACGCCGATTCTACTCCCGTCACCGGGCCGGCGTCGATGCGCCCGACC
>DASPFV010000078.1:0-27194 GCA_035620975.1 Vicinamibacterales bacterium | reverse complement strand
GCGACGGCGCGTGCCAGGTGCAGGCGCGCGCGCACGTCGGGCGGTGTGTGTCCCGCCGGGCGCGCCAGCCACGATGGCTCGGACGGAATGCCGCACTCTGCAGCGAGCGCGGCGACGCGATCGCCGATGGCCGAGGGCACGGGGTCAATCTCCAGCGTGAACGGCATGGCCAGGTTCTGCTGGATCGTGGAGCCCTCGAGCAGCACCGCCCGCGGGCTGACGATGCCGAAGCGGTCCAGCGAGGCGAGCCATTCGTCGCCGCCAGCAATCGTCGCCGTGTCGCGACCGAACACGCGCACGGACCCGGAGTCCGGCAGGCCCGCGCCAGTCACGAGATTCACCAGCACCTCTGCCCCCCCGGCATCGACCCCGCCGATCGCGACCCGCTCGCCGGCCCCGACCTCGAGCTGCTCGATGCGAAGCGGCCTCAGGGCCTGATACCGTTTCACCACCGCCTCCAGCTGGAGGACGGCCGGGGCCGCAAGTGTGGCGCTCACGCGTCCCCCATGCGGCCGCCCGCGCGCGCTGCGGCCCGTCGTTCCAGATCGGCGAAGTCGCCCGACGGCAGCGAGAGCAGGCCCAGCATCGGCGCGTGATGCGAGCCTTGACCATGGAAGTCGGAGCCCCCCGACACGGCCAGGCCGAGACGGACCGCCATGTGCCGGTACGCCCGCTCCGCCTCCGCGTCGTGATCGCTGTGCACCGCCTCGATCGCGTCGAGTCCGGCTTCGGCATAGCCGGGAATCTCGCCGTCCATGCGGGTGAGCCCGGGATGCGCCAGGGACGCGATGCCGCCAGCCCGGTGGATCGTGGCAACGACCGACGCCACCCGGGCCCCGCAGCGGGCCACGAATGCCGGCCGGCCGAAACCCAGGAGCCGATCGAACGCATCACGCCTGTCGGCGGCATGCCCGGCTGCGACGAGCGCATCGGCAACGAGCGGACGGCCGACACTCCGGCCCGGCATCGTGGCGCTCCGGCCGAGCGCCGGCTCGATGTCGACCGGGAATCCGAGCGTGGCCAGGCGCTCCACCATCGCGCGCACGCGGCGAATCCGATCCGCCCGCTGGCCGCGAAGGAACTCCAGCAGGGTCGCGCTCGCCGCGTCCATGAAGTAGCCGAGCACGTGCACGTCCCGCCCCTGCTCGACGGCGGTGATCTCGATGCCGTCGATCAGACGGACGGCATGGCGAGCGGCCGCATCCCTGGCTTCGGGCAGCCCCGCCAGCGTGTCGTGATCCGTCACCGCGACGATCGTCAGACCGGCCGCCGCGGCGCGCGCGACGAGATCGGTGGGAGACAGCTCGCCGTCCGAGGCGGTGGTGTGGAGATGTAAATCGATCAATCCGGTCGGCGCAAAAGTTCCGGGTTGAACCGAGATTCAAGCAGTAGCCTGCTGGCCGGTTTTGCGGAGGGGGCGCCGCGTCCGGCGTCGCCGCTGGCGATGGACGAGCGCCCGGTACTCGCGGATCAGCAGCTCGAGATGCGCACGTTCCTCGTCTGCGAACTCCAGGAAGATCTGCTTGCCCTCGGAGTCCTCGAACCGCTCGCCGTAGCGCTTGAAGAAGCGATGCGAGCCGCGCTCGCACCGGATCCCGATCATCAGGGCCTGGCGATCGTTCACGCCCTTGGTGAGCTGGTCGGCGCCGGCCGCGAACAGCCCGTTGGCTGCACCCTTGAAGAACAGGAACGTGGGGTGTGACTCGAGCTGCGGGTCGCGCTGCAGCAGCTCGCTGTAGCGCTTCTCCAGCGTGGCGAGGTGCTCCTTTTCCTCGTCGGCGAGCTTCTCGAACACGCGACGGCCGCGCGGGTCCCGCGTCAGCCTCGACGCACGGCTGTAGAACTCGAGCCCGCTCCGCTCGGTGGCGATCGCGATCCGGAGCGCATCCCGTGCGAAGAGCAGCTCCGTCGGGCCCCCCTCGACCGACGGGACTCGTCCGGTGCGGCAGGCCTCGCACGTGCCATGAATCTGGAGCACGCTCTGCCGCGGCGTGAATCCGCGCGCCGCGGCCACCTCCTCCAGCAGCGCCTCGATGTCGGAGCTGAGGAACTCGAACGACCGGTTGCAGCCCTTGCAGATCAGATGGAAATGCCGCGGGTGCCGGTAGGAGTGCTCGAAGCGGAACCGTCCCTCGCCGAAATCGACCTTCCGCGCGATCCCGGCATCCACCATCCACTGAAGCGTGCGATAGACCGTCGCCCGGCTGATTCGCTGGTCCTCCTTGCGGATGAGATCGACCAGGTCGTCCGCCGTGAGGTGCCCTTCCTGCCGCAGGAACACGTTCACGATCAGGTCGCGCTTGCTCGACCGCTTGCTGCCGGCCGGACGCAGGCTTTCGAGGTAGGCGGAAGGGGACTGCATGACGCTCGCGAGGGCCCGGGGCACCACCGAGCCCTCGACTCGCCGGAATCTAGACCGAGAACGACGAGCCGCACCCGCACGTCGACTTCGCGTTCGGGTTCTTGATGGTGAATCCGCCGCCGGTGATGTTGTCGATGAAATCGACCTCGGCTCCGCGCAGGTAGCGCGCGCTGATGGGATCGATCAGCAGCCTGACTCCGTTCGACTCGATGACGGCGTCAGTGGTCGCGTCCCCCTCGCCCTCGTCGATCATGAGCCCGTACTGAAACCCGGAGCAGCCGCCCCCCTGCACGAAGACCCGCAGGCCGGCCTCCAGCTTGTTCTCCTCGGTGAGCAGTTCGTTGATTTTGGACGCTGCTGCTGGCGTGACGTTGATCATCTGATGTCTCCCTCGTGCCCGAAGCTGCACGGACCAACCTCGATTATAGCCGCCGCCGTGGCGTGCCTTCAAGGACGGCCGTGACGACGGGCCGTCACCGTGGACCTGTCAACCTGCACGGCCTCAATCAGTTAGACGTCCGTCCGCGCCGACTTGTCTCGAGGTTGGTCCCCGCCACATACTGGCGCCAGCTGAAGGCCGAGCCCAGGGTCGCCCCAGCCCGGCCGTTCGCCCGGCACGCCTGACCGGGCCGGCCGTCGACAGGACCGCTGATGCCCCTTGCCTACGAACCGGCCGCGCGGCTGGCCGATCGCCTCCTCGCTGATCACGTCGTCTCCCGCATCTGGGCTCGCGATCTGGCCGTCTGGCAGGCAGACCCGGGCTCGGCTGATGCGCGTTCCATCGCGTCGCGGCTCGGATGGCTGGACGTGGCCGCAACCATGCCCCCCCAGCTGGATCGCGTCACTGGGATCGGACAGGCCGTCAGGGCGGACGGCGTCGAGTCTGTGTACCTGCTCGGCATGGGCGGCAGCAGCCTCTGCGCCGAGGTCATCGCCACCGTCGTCGGCCCCGATCGAACGGCCGTCCGTCTGCACGTGCTCGACACGACGGACGAACAGACCATCACGGCGGCAGCGGGCCGCCTCGACCCCGCCAGATCGCTGTTCCTGGTGGCGAGCAAGAGCGGAGGGACGGTGGAGGTCGCTTCGCTCGAGAAGTTCTTCTGGTCCCTGTCCGTCGCCGCGCTCGGCCCGCGCGCTGCCGGGCGCCAGTTCATCGCGATCACGGATCCCGGAACGGCCCTGCAGAAGCTCGGCGAGAGCCGCGGGTACCGGCACGTCTTCCTCAATCCTCCGGACATCGGAGGGCGCTTCTCCGCGCTGTCGCTCTTCGGCCTCGTGCCTGCCTCGCTCCTGGACGCCATGCCCGGGGAGCTGCTCGAGGGCGGGTCGGCGATGGCCGAAGGCTGCCGGCAGGAGAACCACACCAACGCCGGCCTCGAGCTGGGGGCGTTCATCGGCGCGGCGACACTGGAGGGCCGGAACAAGCTGACGGTGGTGCTGCCGCCCTCGCTCGCCTCGCTCGGCCTCTGGATCGAACAGCTCGTCGCGGAGAGCACGGGCAAGCACGGGAAGGGTGCCCTGCCGGTGGTGGACGAGCCGCTGGGGCGCCCCGACGAATACGGGCAGGACCGGGCGTTCGTCGCGATGGCAACCGAGGACGACGGGCCGGACGCGCGAGGGCTCGAGGCGCTCGAAGACGCCGGTCACCCCGTCCTGCGCCTCTCGACAAGGCGGAGCGGGCTCGGGGCCGAGTTCTTCCGCTGGGAGTTCGCAACGGCGGTCGCCGGCGCCGTGCTGGGGATCAACCCGTTCGATGAGCCGAACGTGGCCGAAGCGAAGGAGAACACCAAAGCGCTGCTCGCCGCGTTCGGCTCGGAGGGCAGGCTGCCCGATCAAGAGCCCACGGCGTCGGGAGCCCGTGCGTTCGTTCAGGCCCCGACGTTCGCCGGTACCAGCCCGGAGGGCGTCGTCGCCGCCGCGGTGCAGTCAATCGCACCTGGCGACTACGCGGCCTTCCTGTCGTATCTTCCGCCGACGAGCGGCCTCGAATCGGCGATTGCGGCGATTCGGCACGCACTGCGCTCGAAGACGCACGCGGCGACGACGTACGGCGTCGGCCCGCGGTATCTCCACTCGACGGGGCAGTACCACAAGGGCGGACCGGACAACGTCGTCGCATTCGTGATCACCGGAGACGACGCAACGGAGACGCCGATCCCTGACGCCGGCTATTCCTTCGGGGTGTTGAAGCGATCCCAGGCGCTCGCCGACGCCGGGACGCTGGCGGCGCATGGGCGCAGGGTGGTGAGGATCCACATCAGGGGCGATCAGGGCGATGCCGGAGAAGTGCTGACGCGGCTCTTCGCCGACGCGCTCGGCGGCTGACTGCCACCCTGACCTTGCACGGTCGCATCGAGGAGCGCTGAGTGTCGCCTCGGCGGCCGGTTGGTCCGGAGACCGTTCTGCTCTGCAGTCCGGCAGAACTCGCCTCCTGGTCGTCGTCAGCCGGCGCGCCGCGCCACCACTCGGCTCGCCCGCGTGTCGTGGGGCTGCGCCGCGTCCCGCTCACCCTCTGAGCGTACCCAGCACCTCGCCCGACGCCTCTTCGACCTGGCGATGGAGGCTGTTGCCGTGCGCGTCCATGGTGACGATCGCCGGAAAGTCCCGGACGTGCAGGTGCCACATCGCTTCCGGCGTGCCGAACTCCATGAGCGACACGCCGTCCACGCGCTCGATGCAGCGTGCGTAGAACTGGGCAGCGCCTCCGATGGCGTTCAGGTACACCGCGCCGCTCTTGTTCAACCCCGCGAGCGTCTTCGCGCCCATGCCGCCCTTGCCGATCACGACCCGCACGCCATAGCGTTCGAGGATGTCGGCCTGATAGGGCTCCTCGCGGATGCTCGTCGTCGGGCCCGCGGCGGTGACGCGCCAGCCATCACCCGCCCTGGCCATGACGGGCCCGCAGTGATACAGCACGCCGCCACGAAGGTCCACCGGCGGCGCGTGCTTCATGAGGTGCGCATGCACGGCGTCGCGACCCGTGTAGACGCGGCCGGAGACCAGCACGACGTCGCCTACCTTCAGCGAGCGAACCTGCTCGTCCGAGATGGGCGCGGCAAGGGGGATCTCCCGGCCGGTCGCCGGGAACCCGGCTGCGACCGTTTCCGGCGGCAGCATCGGCGCGGAAGGCCGGTCCGCGTCGCGATAGAGCCAGGAGCAAATCGCTCCCGTCTCGGCGTCCACCCGCACGCCCAGGCGGCGGAAGGCCCAGCAGTCGTACGCAATCGACACGAAGAAGCTGGCGGGCAGCCGGTTCAGCGCGCCAATCTTGCAGCCGATCAGGGAGGTCTTCCCGCTGAAGCCCATCGGACCGACCGAGAGCCGATTGGCTTCGTCCATGACCGCGGCCTCGATCACCGCCAGGCGCTCGTCGGCGTTGACGTCGTCGAGCGGGCGGAAGAGCTGTTCCTTCGCGTGGAGGTATCCCGACGTGCGGTCCCCGCCGATGCACACGCCGACGGCGCCCGGGCTGCAGCCCTTGCCCTGGGCCTTCCATACGGCGTGAAGGATGCACTTGCGGACGCCGTCGAGGTTCCGATCGGCCCGGCCGAGGTGATCGAGGTCGGCTGGCAACGAGTATTGAGCGTTCGTGTTCTCGCAGCCGCCGCCTTTGAGGATCAGCCGGACCTCGATCTCGGGCTCTTCCCACTGCTCGAAATGCACGATCGGCGTGCCGGGCCCGAGATTGTCGCCCGAGTTCTCGCCGGTGATGGAATCGACGGAGTTCGGGCGGAGCTTCCCGCGGCGGGTGGCTTCGGCCACGGCCTCCCGGATCTGCCGTTTCAGACCGATCTGGTTGACCCCGACGGGGACCCTGACCTCGAAGGTCGGCATCCCGGTGTCCTGGCAGATCGGACCCTCGCACGAGGCAGCCTGGTCGACGTTCTGCGCGATCACGGCCAGCGCCTGGCCGGCCCGCGTGTCCCGCGCCTCGGTCCGAAGGGCCAGGCCCATGGCGGCGCGGACGTCGGGCGGCAGATCGGTCGACGTCCGGGTGATCAACTCGACCATGCTGTCGAGAAAAGCGGGAAGCATACGGGAAGTATAATCAGCCGTAGGGGATGGCGGAACACCGCGCGTCCGGTGCAGGGCCGCACCCAATGAAGTATCGACTCGAACGCGACCCGCTCGGTGAGGTTCGGGTGCCGGCCGGCGCCTACTACGGCGTGCAGACGCAGCGCGCCGTCGAGAACTTCCGGATCAGCGGGCTGACGGCGCCCCCCGAGCTCGTCACGGCCACGATTCTCGTCAAGAAGGCTGCCGCCGAGGCGAACCGGTCCCTCCGGCGGCTCGAGCCAGACGTCGCGCGGGCGATCGCGGCCGCCGCCGACGAGGTGCTCGCCGGGCGCCTGCGCGATCAGTTCGTCGTCGACGTCTACCAGGCGGGCGCCGGCACCTCGCACAACATGAACGCCAACGAGGTGCTGGCGAACCGGGCGGCGGAGCTGCTCGGCGGCGCGCGCGGGGAGTACGCCCGCGTGCACCCGAACGATCACGTGAACATGTCGCAATCGACCAACGACGTGTTCCCGACGGCGACGCGCCTCGCGATCCTGTCCATGGTGCCCTCGCTGCTCGAGGCGGCGCGCGGGCTCGCGGGCGCGCTGGAGGCGAAGAGCCGGGAGTTCGCCGGCGTGCTGAAGACCGGACGTACGCACCTGCAGGACGCCGTGCCGATGACGCTCGGGCAGGAGCTCGGCGGCTACGCGGCGAACGTCACGCATGCGGCCGCCTCGCTTCGACGCACTGCCGACGAGCTGCACGAGCTGAACCTCGGCGCAACGGCCGTCGGCACGGGCCTGAACGCGGGCGAGGACTACACCCGGCGCGCCGTCGCGAGCCTCGCGCGCGAGACGGGGCTGCCGCTGCGGCCCGCGGCGAACCGCTTCAGGGTCACCCAGAGCATGGGGGACGTGCTCGCCTACTCCGGCGCGCTGCGCAGGCTGGCCGTGGAAGTGAACAAGATTGCCTCCGACCTTCGCCTGCTGAGCATGGGGCCGCGCGCGGGGCTCGCCGAGGTACAGCTGCCGGCCGTGCAGCCCGGCTCCTCGATCATGCCCGGCAAGGTGAATCCGTCCGTGCCGGAGATGGTCAATCAGGTGTGCTGCCAGGTGGTGGGGTGCGACGGGGCGATCCTGGCCGCCGGCGACGCCGGTCAGCTGGAGCTGAACGTCATGATGCCGGTGATCGCGTGGAACGCCATCCACGCGACGCGGATCCTGCGAGAGGCCATGCGCACGCTCGACGCGCGCTGCGTGGCAGGCCTGCGGGCGGACGAGGCCCGATGCCGCGAGCTGCTCGATCGCAGCACGGCCGTCGCCACGGCGCTCAGCCCGTACCTCGGGTATGCCGCGACGGCCGACATCGCCAAGGCGTCCGTCCAGACCGGCAAGCCCGTACGCGAACTCGTGCGCGAGCGCAGGCTGTTGCCCGATGACCGCCTCGCCGCGATCCTGTCGGCCGAGGCGATGACGGCACCGGGGGTGCCCGGGGAGAAGACGGCTCATGATGCAAGTGCGGACGGCGGCGGGGCTCGCCGCCCTGGTCGTGGCGATCACGCTGGCGGTTCCCGTCGGCGGCCAGCAGGTGCAGCACGGACGGCTGTTCCGCCCGGAGGATCTGGGCCTGCTCGAGCAGCCCGATCGCGACGCGTGGCAGCGGCCGGAGCGCGTGATGGACGCGCTCCGGATCTCCGAAGGCCGCGTCGTCGTTGACGTGGGCGCGGGCAGCGGCTGGTTCACGATCCGCCTGGCCCGTCGCGTGGGGCCGAACGGGCGGGTCTACGCCGAGGACGTCCAGCGGCAGATGATCGAGTCCATCGAGCGGCGCGTCGAGCGCGAGCAGCTCCGCAACGTGAGGACGGTGCTCGGGACCGACGCGGATCCGCGGCTCCCCGCCGATCACGTCGACGCCGCACTGATCGTCGATGCGTATCACGAGATGGAGCAGCCCGTCGTCCTCCTCCGCAACCTCGCCCGTGCGCTCAAGCCGGACGGCCGGCTCGGCATCATCAACTCCTCGAAGAAGGGATACGGCCCCGGACCCCCGATGGAGGAGCGCGTCGATCCCGAGCGGGTGATCGCGGATGCCGAGGCCGCCGGGCTGCACCTGCTCGAACGGCCGGACTTTCTGCCGTATCAGTACATGCTGGTGTTCGGGAAGCAGTCCCCGCCGCCACGATGATCGCGGTCCCGGCGTTCTTCGCCCAATACCAGGCCCGGGTCGAATCGCACCTCCGCGAAATCGTCCCCCCCGGCGGCACTCGCGTGCAGCAGTCGATGGCTTATACGTTGCACGCGCCGTCGAAGCGCGTCCGGCCGGTGCTGACGATGCTGGCGGCGGAGCTGTGCGGGGGCGCGCAGGCCCGGGCCCTGGCGGCGGCCGCCGCCATGGAGATGGTCCACGCCTCGTCGCTCATCCTCGACGACCTGCCCTGCATGGACGACGCGCCCCTCCGGCGTGGACGGCCGACGAACCATCGCGAGTTCGGGGAGGCGTTCGCGATTCTCGCCGCCTTCGGCCTCCTCAACCTGTCGTTCGAGACGCTCGGCCGCGAATACGAATCCGCGCTGAGCGCCCGTCTGACGGGCGTCCTCGCCGAGGCGGTGGGGCTTGACGGCTTGATCGGCGGGCAGGCCGCCGACCTCCTCGCGACCGATCGGCAGATCGACTTCGACGTGCTCGAGCGGATCCATCGCGGCAAGACCGGCGCGCTCTTCTGCGCGGCGGCCACCTCCGGGGCGCTGACCGCGGGCGCGGGCCCGGACGCGATCGCTGCGCTCGCCGCGTTTGCCAAGAATCTGGGGCTGGCGTTCCAGATCATCGACGACCTGCTGGACGTGGACGGCGATCCGGCCGCGACGGGCAAGGCCGTGCGCGAGGATGCCCGCAAGACGACGTTCGTCTCGTTCAGCGGCCTCGAGGGCGCGCGCCAGCTCGCAGCCGAGCTGTGCGTCACGGCCGACAGGGCGCTCTCGCCTTTCGGCCAGCGCGCCGATCGACTCCGGGAGCTGTCGGCGTTCGTCGCGGCGAGGAGCCTCTGAGGTGGCGGGCATGCACCAGCACGATCCGCGGGTCGATGAACTTCGGCAGCGCCTGCGATCGCTCGGCTATCTGGACGCGGGGGTGGACCGGTTCGTGCTCGCGCCGGCGCGCGCGGCGAGGGCGCCCGTCCTCATCGCGCTGCTGGCCAGCCTGCGGATTGGCTTGCTGGCGGGGCTCCTCCTCGGGCCGGCCGCCGCCGTCGGCATCAGTGGCCGCGTACCAGGGCTCGTGACCGGTGCCCGGGACGCCGTCGTGATCGCCCTCTACATGGGCGCGCTGTTCGGTCTGGCCGTGGCAACTGCCGCGCTCCTGGCCAGTCTTGCCGTGCGGCTGACCGCCCGCCGCGCGCCATCCGCCGTGACCCGGCATGGCCGGGGCTGGGGAGCCGCCGCCGGCACGCTCGTGGCCCTCGGGTGCCTTGCTTATCTCACGCTCTGGTGGCAGACGGCGAACGCCGGCATCGGCTGGGACGCGCCGGCCTGGACCACCTTCGCGCTGCTGGTGGCCGTCGCCATCAGCCTGCTCCTCGGCCACGCCGTGCGGGTCACGACTGTCGCGGTGCTCGTCGCCGGCGCAGAGCCCGGAACGGCCGCTCCCGCCGTCCCTGGGGCCTCGTGGGGAATCTCCCTCGCCGCGGGCGTCCTCGCGTTCGCCGGGGCGGCCGCGTTCCTGGTGCTCACGGCGCCTGCCGAATCGACGCCCGCCGCGCGGCCGGCCCTCACGGTCGTCCCGAGCGGCCTTCGCACGCGCGTCGTCGCCATCGATGGTGTCGACGCGCGGCTCCTCGACGACCTGATTTCGACCGGCCGCCTCCCGGCGCTCGCAGCCGTCATGGACGGCGCACGCGCGAAGCTCGCGTCCGGCACAACCCCGGACGAGGGGGCCACACAGGCGGATCCGGCGCGGACGTGGACGACCGCAGCGACGGGTCAGCCCGCCGACCTCCACGGCGTTTACGGGCTCGAGACGCGGCGGATCGCCGGGCTCAGGGGCTCGGTGACGGTGAGCGAACGCTCGCCGCTCGCCGCCCCCCTTCGGGCCGCGACGGATCTGCTGCGGCTCACGCGCCCCTCGATAGCGAGCGGACACGAACGCCGCGAGATGACATTCTGGGAGGTCGCGGCGGAAGCCGGCCTGCGAACCGCCGTCGTGAACTGGTGGGCGACATGGCCCGCCTCTCGAGAGGCCGGGATCGTCCTCACCGACAGGGCGACGCTGAGGCTGGAGCACGGCGGCGATCTGGATTCCGAGATCGCTCCCCCGGAGCTGTACGAGCGGCTGCGGGAACACTGGCCCGCTCTACGCCAGCGTGCGGCCGTTCTGGCGGCGGCAGCGATCGACGAACGGCAAGGGACAGATATCCGGACGGTCCTGCAGCGTTCCGCGGAGCTCGATGCCATGCAGCTCCTCCTGGCCGATGCCGTCGCGGATCGCGCGCTGGATCTCACCGCCGTGTACCTGCCCGGCCTCGACATCGCCCAGCACTCGCTGCTGCGGAGCGTCGATGACAGCGCGCTCTCCGCCTCGACTGCTGCCCTTCGCGTCGAGGCCGTCAAGTCGTACTACGTGACGCTCGACCGGCTGCTGGCGCCCGTCGTCTCCGCAGCCCGAGATGACGAGATCCTGCTGGTCCTCACCGCACAGGGCCGCGTGGCCGCGGAGAACGGCGAAGGGCGGCTGGCCATGACCGGTCCCGTCGCCCGGCGTGGGGCGCTCGACTCAGGAGCGCTGGTCGACGCGGCGCCGACCATCCTGCATGCGCTGGGGGTGCCGATCAGCGAGGCGCTCGCGGGAAGGCCGTTGACGACCCTGTTCACCGAGGCGTTCATGGCACGCTATCCCGTACGGCGCGTCCGGCACTACGCGGCACCGCTCATGCCCGGGGGGGGTCGAGGCCGACCGCTCGATCAGGAGATGATCGATCGATTGCGGAGTCTGGGATACGTGAGGTGAGCCGGTTTCTGGTTCAGGGGTTCCTGGTTCAGGGTTCAGTGAGGAGAGACGTGCTATCGGAGGATGAGACCGATCAGTCAGCCTGGCCGCGGCGGCCGGTCAGCTTCCAGGCGGACGGCAGCACGGCCGCGGCGAGGAGCACTTTCACGAGATCGGCGGGGAAGAAGGGATAGAAGCCCGTGCCGAGCGCGGCGGCCAGGCCGACGTTGACTGGTTGTGCGAACCAGGCGAGCCAGGCCACACCGCCGGCGAAGATCACGGCCAGACCGGCAGCCATGGCGACGACCGATGTGACGTAGCGCCGGTCGAACCCCCGCTCGGCCAGCCAGCCGGCGACGAACGCGGCGAGGGGATAGCTGATCAGGTATCCGCCGGTGGGGCCCAGGAGGCGCAGCAGGCCGGGCGGCAGCACCGCCGAGGCGGCAAACACGGGGAGCCCGGCGACGCCGGCGAGGAGATAGACAATCTGGCTCGCCATGCCGAGCCGGGAGCCGAGGGCCGCGCCGCCGAGCAGCACGATCATCGGCGTCAAAGTGAGCGGAACCGGGGTGAACGGCAGCGGCACGCTCACCTGGGCAGCGGCCGCGGTCAGCACGGCGACGAAGAGCACGGCCGCGGCGCGAATGAGCCACGAGAGCTCGAGCCGGCCCGCGAGCGCACCAAGCAGTGTCCGTTCCGTCGTCGACGCAACCGAGGCCATCGGGCCGGCATTCTATCGTATGCACAGCGCACTGACAATTGCGGGCAGCGATTCGGTCGGCGGTGCAGGCATCCAGGCCGACCTCAAGACCTTTGCGGCCCACCGCGTCTACGGCACCACGGCGATCACGGCCGTCACCGCGCAGAACACGCTGGGCGTCACCTCCTGGCTGGCCATGCCCGCTGACCTCGTGACCGCGCAGATCGAGGCGGTGGCCGGCGACATCGACATCCACGCCGTCAAGATCGGCATGCTCGGCACGGCGGCTATCGTCGAGGCGGTCGCCGCAGCGGTCGCCGATCTCGATCTCCCGCTCGTGGTGCTCGATCCGGTCATGATCGCGAAGGCCGGCGACCGGCTCCTCGAAGAGGATGCGGTCGGTGCCATCCGTGCAGAGCTGCTCCCACGCGCCCACGTGGTCACGCCGAACATCCCGGAAGCCGAGGTGCTGTCCGGGATGGTCATCGGGTCGCCGGGCGACATGCGCACGGCGGGCCGGCGGATCCTAACCATGGGGCCCCGGGTCGTGCTCGTCAAGGGTGGACACCTCGACGGCGACGAGTGCATCGACGTGGCCTGCACGAAGGACGGCGAGATCGAGCTGCGCGGGCCGCGCATCCCTACCACGAGCACGCACGGCACCGGCTGCACGCTGTCGTCCGCTATTGCGGCGAATCTGGCTCGCGGCCTGACGGATCGGGAAGCGCTCGAGCAGGCGCGGCAGTATCTGGAAGGGGCGCTGCGCCATGCGCCGCGGATCGGCCGGGGGCACGGACCGCTGCATCATTTCTGGCAGGTATACTGATGGCGTCCGGTATGCACCGCGTCACGGGGAATGAACTCGACGCCCGGGCGGCCGCGCAGCTCGTCGCCGACGGGACCTGCGGGGCCGTGGCGACGTTCGTGGGCCTCGTCCGGGATCACAACCTGGGCCGCCGGGTACGCTGGCTCGAGTACGAGGCTTACGCGCCGCTGGCGCTCCGGGCATTCGAGCGGATTGCCGGCGAAGCCGCCGCACGATGGCCGTCGGTCCGCCTCGCCGTCCACCACCGGATCGGCCGGGTCGAGATCGGCGAGGCGAGCGTCGTGATTGCTGCGGCGGCGCCGCACCGCGCCGATGCGTTCGCGGCCTGCCGGTACGCCATCGAACGCGTGAAGCAGATCGCACCCGTGTGGAAGCACGAACACTTCGAAGGCGGCGACGTGTGGATCGAGGGGGCGACGGCCGATCCGGAGGACGACGCTGCCCGGGAGGCGGCGCTGGGACGGGCATGCTCGTAACCGTGCGGCTGTTTGCCAGGCTTCGCGAGATCGCGGGCGCGCCGGAGCTCAACCGGGAGCTGCCCGAGGGGGCCACGGCCCGGACAGCATGGGACGCGCTCGCGCGCGAGTTCCCGGACATGGCCCCGTACGCCGCCGCGATCTCCTGCGCGGTGAACGAAGATTACGCGCGCTTCACGACCGTGCTGCAGGACGGGGACGAGGTGGCGTTCCTGCCGCCCGTGTCGGGTGGGTAACCGCCCGGGGCCCCGGCTGCGGTGCTCGGAGCCAGCGATCCGTGGTTCGGGACGCGCGGCGCCCGGGTCTCGATAGCGAGAACGGGCGGCGAACCGCGAGCTGCGGACTGCGGCCATCGAAGAGAGCGTCTCTGTGTTCGATAAACTCGCCACCGTCGAAGCGCGCTACGACCAGCTCATGGCCGAGATGGCGGACCCGTCCGTCCAGGGGGATTCGGCCAGGTTCCGGAGCCACTCGAAGGCACTCGCGGAGATCCAGCCGCTCGTCGAGAAGTTCCGGGAATACAAGGCGGTCCTCGGCCAGCTCGCCGCGACCGGGGAGCTGGTGAAAGACCCCGACATGCGGGAGCTGGCGCAGGAGGAGCTGCGGTTGCTCGAGCAGAAGCGGGACGCGCTGCTGGCCGACATCAAGCTGCTCCTCGTCCCGAAAGACCCCAACGACGCGAAGAACGTCGTGCTCGAGATCCGCGCGGGCACGGGCGGCGACGAGGCGGCGCTCTTCGCGTCGGATCTCTTCCGCATGTACTCGCGGTTCGCCGAGCGCCAGGGATGGCGGCTGGAGCTCCTGAACCTGAGCGAGACCGGGGTTGGCGGCACGAAGGAAGTGATCGCGCTGATCGAGGGGCGACACGTGTACAGCCGCATGAAGTACGAGAGCGGCGTGCACCGCGTTCAGCGTGTGCCGACCACCGAGGCGAGCGGGCGGATCCACACATCCACCGCGACCGTGGCCGTCCTTCCGGAGGCCGAGGAGGTCGACATCCAGATCGATCCAAAGGACCTCCGGATCGACACCTTCTGTTCGAGCGGACCCGGCGGTCAGAGCGTCAACACCACGTACTCCGCCGTGCGCATCACGCACATCCCGACCGGCCTCGTCGTGTCGCAGCAGGACGAAAAATCCCAGATCAAGAACCGGGCGAAGGCGATGAAGGTCCTGCGCTCGCGTCTCTACGAGATCGAGATGCGGAAGCAGCAGGAGGCGATTGCCAGGGATCGGCGCACGCAGGTCGGCACGGGCGAACGCTCCGAAAAGATCCGGACCTACAACTTCAAGGAGAACCGGATCACCGACCACCGCATCGGCTTCACCATGCACCAGCTCGCCCAGGCCCTCGACGGAGACATCGGCGGGTTGATCGACCAGGCGGCCGCGTACTATCAGGCCCAGGAGCTGAAAGCCTCGACCGAAACGGGCGAGCCGGCGCACTGAGGCCGATGGCCGCGACGGTGCACGAGCGCATCGCGGCAGCGCGCCAGGCGCTCATCGGCGCCGGTCTCTCCGCGGAGGACGCGGCCATCGACGCCGCCGTCCTCGCGCGTCATGCGCTCGGATGGGATCGCGCGTCCCTTCTCGCGCGCGGGCGCGAATCCGCTCCGCCGGCCTTCGACGAAGTCTACGCGCAGCTGATTCGCCGGCGGACGGCGCGCGAGCCGGTGGCGCTCATCACCGGTTCCAGGGAATTCTGGGGGCTCGACTTCCGCGTCTCCAGCGGGGTCATCGTCCCGCGCCCGGAGACCGAGCTCGTCGTCGAACAGGCGCTCGCGTGTGCACGCGACGCCGGCAGCCGCCGGCTCGTCGACGTCGGCACCGGGAGCGGCTGCCTCGCCGTAGCGCTGGCCTCCGAGCTGCCCGGCGCCCGCGTGCTGGCGATCGACACGTCTCTCGAAGCCCTGCGCGTCGCCGCCCGCAACGCGCGGCGGCACGGGGTCGCCGACCGCGTACACCTGGTCCAGGCAACGCTGCTCGAGGCGGTCGGCGCCCCGGTCGATCTCATCGTCTCGAATCCCCCGTACGTGCCCGACACGGAGACCCTGCCGCCCGAAGTCGCGCGCTACGAGCCGCCTGAGGCCCTGTTCGCGGGCCCCGACGGCCTGGACGTCCTGCGCGCCTTGATCTCGTCGGCGCCGGCACGCCTTGCACCCGGCGGCCGGTTCATTGTTGAATTCGGCTTCGGCCAGCGCGCCGCGGTAGAGTCGCTGGCGCGCGCCGCCGGCTGGTCACGCGTCGGCTTCGTGAACGACCTCCAGGACATCCCGAGGGTCGCTGTCATGGAACACTGAGAATGGACTGCCTCTTCTGCAAGATCATCAACGGTGAGATCCCCGCGGGAATCGAGTACCAGGACGACAACATCGTCGTCATCAGAGACATCAACCCGCAGGCGCCGATGCACCTCCTCGTCCTCCCGCGCCGCCACGTCGCCAGCCTGAACGCCCTCGTGCCGGGAGACGACACGCTCGTGGGCGAGATGGTCCGGAGGGCGGCCGCGCTCGCCGCTGAACGCGGCTATGCGGAGCGTGGTTACCGGACGATCTTCAACTGCAATGCCGAGGCCGGCCAGACCGTGTTCCACATCCACCTTCACGTGCTCGCCGGGCGGCGGCTCGGATGGCCGCCGGGGTGACGGGAACGCGTCGCGGCTCGCAGCGCGCGGCTTCCCGTACGCCGGCTGCACGCCGGAACCGGATGTCCACCATGCAGATCCGCCCCCTGACCACACTGGAGGAGTGCCGCCGCGTCGCGGTGCTCGAGAAGGTCATCTGGGGATACACCGACGCCGAGGACCTCGTCCCGCCGCCCGTGCTCATCGTCTCGATCAAGCGCGGCGGCATTCTGCTCGGGGCGTTCGACGCCGCCGGCGAGATGCAGGGCTTCGTGTACTCGATGCCTGGCGTGAAGGACGGCCGCCTGACACAGTGGTCGCACATGCTCGGCGTCGCGCCAGAGGCGCGGGCGTCGGGGCTGGGCTTCCAGTTGAAGCTCGCGCAGCGGGAGCGGGCGCTCGCGATGGGCATCGACCTCGTGGAGTGGACATACGACCCGCTGCAGACCGTGAACGCCCACCTCAACTTCGCTCGCCTCGGAGTCGTCGTGCAGGAGTACGAGGTGAACGTCTACGGCGAGTCCAGCAGCCCGCTCCACCGCGGTACGCCGACCGACCGCTGCATCGCCGAGTGGCACCTGCGCGAGCCGCACGTGGAGCGCCGGATCGCGGCGCGCCGGACGCTGGCGGTGCGCGACGCGTCGCTCGGGCACGCGCCAGTGGTCAACCCATCGAAGCCCGGGGATCGGTGGCTCAGGCCGGCTGAGCCGGACCTGTCGCTCGAGGGGTGTCGCGTGCTCGTCGAGGTTCCGGAAGGCTTCGGCGAGATGCAGCCGCTCGACCCCGGGCTGGCGCTCGACTGGCGGCTCGCGACGCGCGCCGCGTTCCTGGCCTACTTCGCGCGCGGCTATCGCGCAGTGGACTTCCTCCGGATGCCCGACGCGCGTTGCGGACGCTACCTTCTGGCACTGCCGCCGGATCATCGGCCTGAGCCCCGGGGCGTCGGAGTGACCCTTGCCGCTCAGATGAGCGGCGGCAGCTCCCGCAGCGACTGGATGACCGGCACGTCGAGCGGGCAACCCCCGCGCGGACCGGAGCGCGACACCAGCACGCCGCGCATGCCGAGTCGCCGCGCGCCTTCGATGTCGTGCTCCAGGCTGTCCCCCACCATCAACGCCTCGCCCGGCGCCGCCTCCACCTGCCGCAGCGCCGCCTCGAAAATGCTCGGGTGCGGCTTCATGTAGCCGTGGGCCGACGACGAGATCGCCACGTCGAAGAGGCCTTCCAGAGAGAAGTGTGCCTGGAACGAGACGAGGCATCGCTGCGTGTTCGAGATCAGCCCGATCTTCAGGCCAGCCGCGCGCAGGCCGCGCAGTACCTCGGGCACCTCGTCGTAGAGATGGAAGTGGCCGCAAGCGGACCACTCCGCGTAGATCTCCTCCGCGGCGCGCTCGATGCCGGGACCCGATCCGCCCATCTGCTCGATGATGCGCCGCGTGTATTCGATGAAGATTCTGGGATCATACGCGCCCCCGTCGACCGCGAGCGTCGCCGAGGCGGCCGCGACCGCGGCCTCGAAGCGCGCGGGATCGACCGCCACCTCGTGGCGGGCGCAGAAGTCGCGATAGCCCGGGCCCTGGAACGCGGGCCCCGGATAGATGAGGGTGAAGTCGACGTCGAAGAAGACCGCCCGTGCGATGGACCGTCCGGGCACGCTCAGGCCCCGCCGTCCGCGGGCGTGGGGCCCGCCACGGCCAGCGCCGCACGCGTGGGCACGAGCAGCTCGGACGCCGCGGCAGCCACCTCGTCCGCGGTCACCTCGCGCAGGTGCTGCGCGAGCCGGCGATCGTAGTCCAGGCCGAGGCCGAAATGCTCCGCGTTCTGCAGGAAGGCGGCGATCCCCTGGTTCGTCTCGAGCATCCGCGGAATCGAGCCGATCAGGTACTGCCGGCTCTCCTCCACCTCGCCCGGGGTCGGACCCTCCCGGCCGAGCCGATCGACCTCGTGGTCGATGGCCTCGATCGCGCGCTCCACGTTGCGCGGATCGACGCCGGCCCGGATCACCAGCGGCCCTTCCCCGACGCTCGGATCGAGCACGCTGTAGGCGTAGTAGGCCATGCCCTGGCGCTCGCGGATGTTGTCGGCGAGCCGCCCGCCCAGTCCGAACTGTCCGAGCACGTTGTTCATCAGCCAGTACGCGTAGTACCGCGGGTCCAGCCGGCGAATCGCGACGAAGCCGTATGCCACGTCCGTCTGTGACTTGCCAGGAACCGACACCATTCTCGCCCGCCGGGTCCCCGGCTCGACCGGCGGCGGGACGCCGCGCAGCTCCGGCGGACCGCCGTCCCACCCCTCCAGCTCCATGGCCGACCGGTGCACGACGCGCGCCGGCTCGACGTCCCCGACCACCGCAAGCGACAGGGACGCCGGCCGGAACCTCGCCGCGTGGAACTGCACGAGGTCGCCGCGGCCGATCCGCTGGAGGCTGTCGGCCGTCCCCTTGATCCGGCCGGAATACGGATGCCCCTCACCGTAGAGCAGATGGAAGAGGGCCTCGGTCGCGCGGGTCGCCGGGTTGTCCTGGTCCTGCAGGTAGGCGGTGACCAGCTCCGCCCGTCGCAGCGCGAGCTCGGACTCGGGGAACACGGGCCGTCGGGCGACGTCGACGAGGATCGACAGAACGGCGTCGAAATCCTCCGAGAGGCACGTGCACGTCAGGGTCAGGACGTGCCGGTTCGTCGAGACCTTGAGCGCCACGCCCCGGTCGTCGAGCTCGTCGGCAATCATCGCGCCGGTGCGACGCTCGGTGCCCCGATCGAGCAGCCGGCCGGTGAGGTGCGCCAGCCCCGTCAGACCGTCCGGCTCATAGAGGGCCCCAGCCGTGAAAGCCGCGTGTATGGTGACCGCCGGCGTGAGGCGCGTCTGCTGGGCGAGGACGACGGCCCCGCATTCGAGCTCGGTCCTGACCCGGGAGAGCCCTCGCGGAGCCGTGACGCTCATGGCCGCTCGGTGCGCGGCTGGAACCACCCGGTCGTCCGGGTGGCGGCGCCGAGGCGCCGGCGTGCCACGTCGGCCACCTGTTCCGCCGTCACCCGTTCGATCCCCTCACGCAGCCCTGCGAAGAAGCCCGGCCCCGTGACGGTCTCGAAGAACCCGAGCTGGTGCGCGATGTTGGTGACGCTGTCGTTCTCGAACACGAGCCGGGCCCGCAGCTGGCGGCCGGCGCGCGCGACCTCCTCCTCGGTGACACCGGCGGAACGGAGCCGCTCGACTTCCTCCACGACGGCCGATTCGAGAGTGGAAAGCGGAACGCCGTCGAGGGCAGTGAACGAGAGGGTGTAGAGGAACGGGGAAGCGGTCGCCACCAGCGTCCCCGAGACCGTGGAACCCAGGCCCCGCTCGACGATCGCCCTGTACAGCCGCGCCTTGCGCTGCGGAATCCCGCTCCTGAAGCTGGACCAGAGGTTCACGCCCTTTGCGCCAGTCAGGAGGGCGTCCAGCACGAGCATCGGAAAGAAATCCGCTTCGCGCGCCGCCGGCGCATGCCAGGCCATCTTCAGGTACGCCGCGCACCCCGGCCGCTCGAGCAGCACCCGGCGTTCACCCAGCTGCGGCGGTTCAACGCTCCGCTGGCGTGGAAGCGCGGGGCCGGGTGCGATGTCCTCGAACGTCCGCGCGGCCCGGCGCATCACGTCGTCGGGGTCCACGTCGCCGGCGACCACGAGCGTGGCGTTGTTCGGAACGTAATAGGTGCGATAGTGCTCGTACAGGTCGTCCCGCGTCATCGAGCGCAGGTCGTCGAGCCAGCCAATGGTCGGATGCCGATATGGATGCGCCCGGAAGGCCGTGGCCGTCACTTCGGTGTCGAGCAGCTGATCGGGGTCGTTCTCCCCACCCTGCAGCTCCGAGATGATGACCGTGCGCTCGGCCTCGCACTCCGACGGGTCGTAGAGGCCGTGCGCCATACGCTCGGCCTCGATGAACAGCATCTTCTCGAGGGCATCGCGCGTCGCGGTCTCGAGATAGGTCGTCTGATCGATCCAGGTGTAGCCGTTCCACGTCCCGCCGAAGCGCTCCACGATGCCCTTCATTTCCTCGCGCGGGATCCGGACGGTCCCCTTGAAGTTCATGTGCTCGACCCAGTGCGAGGCGCCGGTCCGGCCCGGGCGCTCGTCCCCCGATCCCACCCTGTACCAGCACCACACCGACACGAGCGGCGCAGTGTGCACGGGCTGCACGATCACCTTGAGGCCGTTATCGAGGTGGGCTTCGCGAACGTGCGCGGGAGCGGCGAGGCTGCCGGATACCCCCATGACGTCCATTATACAGTCCGGCCCGGAGCGGTCCGGGACGCTCCAGGTGCAATTCAACCCCGTATTTACTGAGTTTTTCTGCGCGCGCCGCTGGCCCCCTGCTTGCATCGAAGGCAGTTGGATGCGCTGTATACCGCCTCAGCCGTGCAGCCGGCGAGCTCGGCCGCCGGCGTAGAATTTGAGCTAACGTGAGAGGAGGAAGGACATGTTGACGCGCACGTTCACGGGGGTCGCCCTGGCGATGGTGGCCGCGGGGAGCCTCGCCGTGGCCCAGGTCAGCGCGACGCTCAGGCTGCGATCGGGCGAGAACATTTCCGGGGATCTGGTCGACATGAACGGATCGAACTTCACGGTTCGGGTCAGTGGACAGGAGCGGCAGATTGGAATCGGCGAGGTATCGGTGATCGATTTCGGCGGCGGCGCACCGTCAGCGTCCGACTGGAACAGGGTCACCGACGGGCAGCATGCCGTCTGGCTCCGCAACGGCGAGGTCTTCTCAGGCCGTCTCTATGACATCAGCGGGAGCACACCCAAGCGCCTGGCGTTCAAGACGGCCTCGGGCGAGCGCGAGGTGACGTCCAACGACGTTTCGCGGATCGCGATGGTGAGGCCGAGCTCGACGCCGACCGGCACCGCCAGCACGTCCGGCGACGGCCAGAACATCACCGTCCAGGCGACGCAGCCGTGGACGGCCACCGGGATCATGCTGCGGCGGGGCGAGTGGGTGACGGTGAAGGCCACCGGCGAGATCCGGCTGAGCAGCGATCCGAACGACATCGCCACGCCGAGCGGGGTGCTGAAGCAGCGATTCGATCGTGGAGCGCCCCTGCCCAGCGTGCTCACCGGCGCGTTGATCGGACGCATCGGGAACGGGAAGCCGTTCGGCATCGGCGCCGACAACCGGTTCCAGGCGGACCCCGGCCAGCTCTACCTCGGCATCAACGACTCCAACCACGCCGATAACCAGGGGTCGTTCCAGGTGGACCTGCAGCGGTCGTCCGCACCTGTGCGGCGGTAGGCGTGCCGGGCTTCCGCCACGGCGGAAGCTAGGAGACAGCGGGGCCCGGATGATTCCGGGCACGCGATCAGGCCGGTGTTCCTCGTGAGGCACCGGCCTCGTTCTTTGTACACGCACCGCGCGGGCGCGCCCTCGAGGCTTGCAGGCTGTCAGGTACAATAGCCGGATATCCATGGCCGACTGGAAGGACACGCTCAACCTGCCCCGCACCGACTTCCCGATGAAGGCCAACCTCCAGGCGGCGGAGCCGCAGGCGCTCGCGCGCTGGCAGGAATTGGGGCTCTACGAGCGGATCCGCGAGGCCCGGCGGGGCCGTCCGAAGTTCGTCCTCCACGATGGCCCCCCCTATGCCAACGGCCGCATCCATCTCGGCACCGCGATGAACAAGATCCTCAAGGATCTCGTGGTCAAATCGCGGACCATGATGGGGTTCGACGCCCCGTACGTGCTCGGCTACGACTGCCACGGGCTGCCCATCGAGCTGAAAGTGGATCGGGAGCTCGGCCCGAAGAAGCGCGAGCTGTCGGTCGCCGATTTCCGCCGCGCCTGCCGCGACTACGCCACGCGCTTCATCGACGTGATGAGCGAGGAGTTCCAGCGGCTGGGCGTCTTCGGTGACTGGTCCCACCTGTACCTGACGATGGATTTCCGGTATCAGGCGGCGATCGCCCGGGCGCTCGGGAAGTTCGTGGAGCAGGGGCTCGTCTACAAGGGGAAGAAGCCCGTCCACTGGTGCATCCACTGCCGGACCGCGCTGGCTGAAGCAGAAGTGGAGTACGCGGAGCACAGCTCCCCCTCGATCTACGTGGAATTCCCGCTCGCGTCGGAGAGCGAGGCAGAGCTGGCGGTACGGATCCCCGCGCTGGCGGGTCGCACCGTGTCGGTGCTCATCTGGACGACGACACCCTGGACGATCCCGTCGAACCTGGCCCTCGCGTTCCATCCGGAGTTCGATTACGGCGCCTACGACGTGGACGGCCGGGTCACGATCGTCGCCGAGGCGCTCGCATCGCGTGTGGCGGAGGCCACCGGCCGGACGCTCGGCGTCCCGGTCGTGCGCATGAAAGGTGAGCAGCTCGAGCGAATCCGCTTCCGGCATCCGCTCTACGCGAGGGATTCCCTCGGGGTCCTGGCCGATTACATCACGCTCGAGCAGGGCACGGGCGCCGTGCACACCGCCCCGGGCCACGGCAGCGACGACTTCAACACCGGCGTGAAGTACGGGCTCGATATTTACGCGCCGGTGGGGCCCGGCGGCCATTTCCTCGAGAGCGTCGGCCTGTTCGGCGGGCAGCGGGTGTTCGACGCCAACCCGCGCATCGAGGAGGCGCTCAGGGAACGTGGTCGGCTGTGGCACCGGGAGACGTTCCAGCACACCTACCCGCACTGCTGGCGTTGTCACAACCCGGTCATCTTCCTGGCCACATCGCAGTGGTTCATCGCCATGGACGGCACGTTGCACGCGGAGGACGCGGCGGGCCGGACGCTCCGGGCAGCGGCCCTCGACACGATTCAGAAGGAGGTTTCGTGGGTCCCCGCGTGGGGGCGCGACCGGATCGCCAACATGGTCGCCTACCGGCCGGACTGGTGCATCTCGCGCCAGCGGGCCTGGGGCGTCCCGATCCCGGCGGTCGACTGCGTCAAGTGCGGCGATGCGCTCCTGACGCGCGCGCTCGTCGATCGCGCGGCCGCGGTGTTCGACGAGCACGGCGCCGATGCCTGGTACGAGCGGCCGATCGAGGAGTTCCTCCCGGCGGACCTGTCCTGTCCGGCCTGCGGCGGCACCGCGTTCGAGCGGGAACGCGACATCCTGGACGTGTGGTTCGATTCGGGCTCGAGCCACGAGGCCGTCCTGCCGTTCCGACAGGAGCTCACCTGGCCGGCCGACGTCTACCTCGAGGGCAGCGATCAGCACCGCGGCTGGTTCCAGAGCTCGCTGCTCGTGGGGCTCGGCACCCGCGGCCGTGCACCCTTCAAGGAGGTCGTCACGCACGGGTTCATCGTCGCCGAAGACGGCCGGAAGATGTCGAAGTCGCTCGGGAACACGATCGAGCCGCAGGACGTCATCAAGGACAGCGGCGCCGAGATCATCCGGTTGTGGGTGGCGATGGTGGATTTCCGGGAGGAGGTCCGGGTCGGCCGGCAGATCCTCGCGCGCGTGATCGAGGCCTACCGCAAGATCCGCAACACGCTGCGGTATCTCGTGTCGAACCTGTACGATTTCGATCCCGCACAGGGGGTGGCCACGGCCGGGCTGCCGGAGGTGGACCGCTACGCGGTGGCGCGCTACGCGGACTGCGCGACCGTGGTGCTGGACGCGTACGCCCGGTACGACTTCCCCCTGATCTTCCAGGCGATCAACCAGTTCACGACGGTCGATCTCAGCGCGTTCTACGCGGACGTGTCGAAGGACCGTCTGTACACGTTCGCGCCCGAGTCGCCGGACCGCCGGTCCGCCCAGACGGCGATGTACGTCATCGCCGACGGCCTGGCCAGGCTGCTGGCGCCGATCCTGCCGTTCACGATCGACGAGCTCTGGCGACACCTGCCGGGCTCGCGCGAGCCGTCGGTGCACATGGCCGAGTTCCCGCGCGATCTGGATGCCCTCCGGAACGCCGAGCTCGTGGCGCGCTGGGATCGGCTGATCGCCGTTCGCGACGCGGTCAACCGCGCGCTCGAAGCGGAGCGACAGGCCAAGACGATCGGCAACTCTCTCGGCGCGAAGGTGACGCTCCGCGCCCGTGGCGCGACGGCGGGGCTCCTCGAGCCCTACAGGAACGACCTCGCGATGCTCTTCATCGTCTCGCAGGTGGAGCTGCAGGCGGCCGCGGGCGAGGGGGCGGAGCTCGAGGTGGCAGTGTCGCGCGCCGATGGCGACAAATGCCCCCGCTGCTGGCGGACCGTGACGTCGGTCTCGCGCACGCCGGGCACGGAAGGTCTCTGCGACCGCTGCGTCGACGCGCTCGATGGAGCCGGTCTCCTGGCCCGGTGAAATCGCACGATGACTGAACCACTCGACCCGGACCTCACGGCCGGCACGGGCGGGCACGAAACCTCCCCGTCCGGCGAGACGGCCGTCAGGAACTACGCCCGGCCCGTCGAAGTCATCACGATTGCGTCAGTCGTGGGCATCGACCAGCTCACGAAGGAGATCATCCGCCGGACGCTGCCGCTCCACGAGAGCGTGCACGTGATCGAAGGGTTCCTGGACATCACCCACGTGCAGAACACAGGGGCGGCGTTCGGCCTCCTCAACGCAGCCGACTTCCCCTACAAGCCGCTCGTCATGATCGGCATCGCCTCTATTGCACTCGTCGCCATCGCCGCCTATGCCACGCAGCTCGGGTTCCACGAGCGCCTGGCGCGCCTCGGGCTTTCGCTCATTCTCGGCGGCGCCTTCGGCAACCTCATCGATCGCGCCGTGGCCGGCCACGTGGTCGATTTCGTCGACGTCTACTGGGGCACGGCGCACTTCTGGGCCTTCAACGTGGCCGACGCGGCGATCACGGTCGGCGCCATCCTCGTGCTGCTGGACATGATCGGCCTCGGACGACAGCATGCATCCCATTCTCTTTGAGATTGGCGGCTTCCCCGTCTACACCTACGGCCTGCTGCTCGCGGCCGCGTACCTGCTGGGGCTGCAGTTCGCGCTGATGCGGGCGCGGACGCGCGGGCTGGACCCGAACCGCGTCATGGACCTCGGCATCTGGATCATCGTCAGCGCGCTGGTGGGTGCGAAGCTCATGCTGGTCATCGTCGACCGGGAGAAGTTCGGTACCAGCCCGGACGAGCTGCTGAACCTCGTGCGGTCGGGAGGAGTCTTCTACGGCGGACTGATCGCGGCAGTGGCCGTCGCCTTGTGGTACCTCTGGCGTCACCGGATGCCCGTCTGGACCGTGACGGACGTGTTCGCGCCGGGCATCGCGCTGGGACACGTGGTGGGACGGCTCGGATGTCTCTTCGCCGGGTGCTGCTTCGGGAGGCCCGCGGACGTGCCCTGGGCCATCACGTTCCACAACGAATTCGCCGCGCAGAACGTCGGCACGCCGCTCGGGATCCCGCTGCACCCGACCCAGCTGTACGAGGCGGGGGCCGAGCTCCTGATCCTGGTGCTGCTGCTCGCCACGGAAAAGAAGGGCCGCCCGTTCCCGGGGCGCACGTTCTGGGGCTACATGCTCTTCTACGGCATCTCGCGGTTCATCATCGAGTTCTACCGTGGCGATCCGCGCGGCATGGTGGGGACGTTCTCGACCTCGCAGTTCGTGTCACTGCTGATCGTGCCGCTGGCGATCGTGATGCTGGTGCTGCTGGCCAGGCGATCGGGCCCGGCGCCGGCGGCTGCCGCGCGGGCGGCCTGAGATGGTGCCCGGTGAGAGTGCCCCGGGGTGCTGGCTACTGCTCCGGGTGCGCGTTGGTGGCCTGGGTGCGACGTGCAAGGGGTGCAGAACCGGCTTCCGGCTGCGGTAGGGATGGCTCATGGACCAGCGCACCATCGTCGCTGATGCCGAGCACGAGGGCACGCGGCTCGATGCGTTTCTGGCGTCGGTGCTGCCGGGCCTGTCGCGGGCGCAGATCCAGCGGTTGATCAAGGACGGCTGCGTCCAGGGCGGGGCCGGGCCCCTGCGCCCGAGCCTGGCCGTGCGCAGGGGGCAGACCTTCTCGGTGCGCATCCCGGCGCCGGAGACTGCTGCCCCCGAGCCGGAGCCGCTCCCGCTCCGCATCGTCTTCGAAGATCCCGACGTCGTCGTCCTCGACAAGCCGGCCGGCATGGTCGTGCACCCGGCTGCGGGGCACGCGAGAGGAACGCTCGTGAACGCGCTGCTGCACCACATCAAGGACCTGAGCGGGGTTGGCGGGGAGCTCCGCCCGGGAATCGTGCACCGGCTCGATCGCGGCACCTCAGGGTTGATGGTGGTCGCCAAGAACGACCTGGCCCATCAGGGGCTGGCGCGGCAGTTCCACGATCGCGAGGTCGAGAAGGAATACGTGGCCCTCGTCTGGGGCGTCGTGCAGGCCGGCCGGCACATCGACGCCGCCATCGGCCGGGACCCACGGGATCGGCAGCGGATGTCCACGCGGGCGCGGCATGCACGCAGCGCGGTGACACGCGTGACCGCCGCCAGGCACCTCAAGGGCGTGTCCTTGCTGAAGGTGGCGATTGCGACCGGGCGGACCCACCAGATCCGGGTGCATCTCAGCGCCATCGGACACCCCATTGTCGGCGACGCGACCTACGGAGGGCTGCGCCGGCGGGTTCCCGCGAATCTCAGGAGCGTGCTGCGGCTCGCGCGGCCGTTCCTGCACGCCGGCCGGCTCTCGTTCATGCACCCGCGCGACGGCCGTCGCGTCGACTTCGACTCTCCCCTGCCTCCGGATCTCGAATCGGTCCTGGACGAGATCGTGGAGCACGAACCGGCATGAAGCCCGCCGAACGCCTGGCTCACGAGCGGCTGCTGGCCGGGCGCGTCTTCGACGTGGATCGCGACCGGGTGCGGATGCCGAACGGGCGGGAGGTGACGGTGGACGTGGTCAGGCACGCCGCCTCGGTGGTGCTGATTCCCGTCCCGGAGCCAGGTCACGTGATGCTGGTGCGGCAGTTCCGCTATGCCGTCAACCGCTGGCTGTGGGAGCTGCCGGCGGGAACGATCGATCCGGGGGAGACGCCGGAAGAGGCCGCGCGGCGCGAATGCCACGAGGAGATCGGGCTGGTGCCGGACACGATCGTCCGGCTGGCTGCGCTGCTGCCGACGCCCGGCTACTGCGACGAAGAGATGCTGTTCTTCAGGCTCTCGGGCCTGAGCACGCCGACTGAGCCCGCGGCGGTGGACGAGGACGAGGATCTGGAGCCGCAGGTGTTCCGGATCCCGGACGCCCGCGAGATGGTCCGTCGCGGGGAAATCGTCGACATGAAGACGGTCGTGGGACTGGGGCTGGTCTGAGGGGGCCGCTGACGGGCT
>DASPFV010000077.1:0-7254 GCA_035620975.1 Vicinamibacterales bacterium | reverse complement strand
AACGCGGCCATCTCCTCGCCGTTGCGGACCAGCAGGACATCGCCGACGAGCACCGGGTGGTTCCAGGTCTTTCCTTCAATCGCCTTGAAGCGGGTCACCTCGGTGAAGTGATCCGGCGTCGCGTTGACGAGCGCCAGCTCCCCTTCCTCCGAAAGCACCAGCAGCAGATCCTGCTCGGCGAGCAGCAGCATCTGACCGTGCCCGTAGCGCCCCCCCTTCCACGTGCGCTCCCCGTCGTCGATGTCGATGCACGACAGGATGCTGCCGTCGAACCCGAACGCATGACCTTCGTGGACGACGAAGTCGTTGAAGTACGGCTTGAGGCTGCGCGACGTCCAGCGTTCCCCGACATGCCAATCGCCGCCGGCCCGCGTGACGAGAAGACGACGCATGGCCTGCCCGCCCATGGTGTCGGCGTGGTTGATCAGGAGATCGCGCGTGCCGATCAGCGCCGGCTGCACGATGCTCGCGCCTGGCTGCCAGGAGTGCTCCCACAGCACCTGTCCGTCCGCGACGTCGAAGCCCGTCGTCCGGCGCCCCCGCAACAGCACGATCTGCGGCACGCCGTCGAGCACCACGAGCTGCGGCGAGCTGTACCCCCCGCCATCGCGTGGCCCCTGCCACTGCGGCCTTCCGGTGGCGAGGTCGTAGGCGACCAGCACGCCAGAGGCAGCGACGACGAGCAGATCGTTGACGACGAGCGGCGAGGACGTGAAGCCCCAGCCTGGCGGTTCGGCGCCCGTGTCGGAGGCGGAGCTGCGCGTCCAGATGCGCGCGCCGGTCCTCGCATCCAGCGCGTTGACGATGCCGGTCGCGCCATGCGTGTAGACGCGGCCGTTGTGAACCGTCGGCGTGGCGCGCGGTCCCGGGCCGCCTGGGAATTCCGAGAACCTCGCGGCATCCCGGTGCCGCCACACCGGCTCACCGGTGCTCAGCCGGTAGCACGACACCACTTCGTCTTCGCCGCGCTGTTCCTGTGTGTAGATCAGATCGCCGTGCACGGCGAACGAGGACCAGCCCGGACCGACGGCTCTACGCCACAGCTCGACCGGCGGCTTCTGCGACCAGTCGGTCTCGACGCGAATCCCCCTGATCACGTTGTCGCGATTGGGGCCGCGGAACCCTGGCCATTCCGCCGGCGCGTGTGTGATCCGATCCGGCGGCGCCGCCCTGGGAGCGGCCAGTGGGGCGGTGGTCGGCGTCAGCTCGGCGGTCTCGACCTTCGCCTCGTCGGGAACGGGCGCGGGTTTCGGAGCCCGTGGCGGCGGCTCGTCGCCGACCTGCGCGAGCAGGCGCTCTTCGGCCGTCGGTGTCCATCGAAAGTGGATGTCGGTATCACCCCCACCCGTGACGCCGCCCGTGCGCAGCAGCGCAAACGATCCGCTGGCCGCCCCAATGGCCACCACGATCACGGCGCGCCGGCTGCTGGCGCCGAATCGGCGCGACACCACCGCGGCGGCCACCAGCGCGAGGGCAACGACCGGGACGACCAGGATGTAGAACAACCGCCCCTGCCCCGCCGCTGCGATCGACGGGTCCAGAAACGGCAGCGTCGCGGCAATCGCCAGGATCATCACGACGATCGCGCCGAGCCGCTCCACCCACGGTGCGCGGCTCAAGAACACCCACCACAGGAGAATGAGCGCGCCGCCGGCAAGGCTGCCCAGGAACATCGTCGGAAGCCCCGCAGTGCCGAAGAGCGGCATCACCAGCTTGAACGCGATGAGCAGCAGCGCCGCAACGACGCCGGGCCACAGACGCAATGGTTTCCGGGGAGCCGGTTCAAGGGTTGACATGGGGGGTTCCGGATTGTCGACCATAGCCGTAGACAGTCTACACCTTTGACGCAGATAGTCTACAGATTGTTCCTGAGCGACGTTGGCCGCCCGGCTCGGCCGATATATGCTCTTCGAGCGGCCGCAGGAGCAACAATCGGCAATCGGCAATCGGCAATCAGCAATCAGCAGTCGAGAATTCGACAATCGGCAATTCAATCGGCATTCGAGAATCGGCAATCGGCAATGTCAATCAGCCCGTTCGCGAGCCTGTCCGACCTGCCCACTCTTCCGATCTGGGACGGCGTGCTCGCCCGGGCCGTCCAGGGTCAGCAGATCACCATGGCGATCGTCGAGCTCGCGCCGGGCAGCACCGTGCCCGAGCATCGCCACCCCAACGAGCAGCTCGGGGTGGTCGTCAAGGGATCGATGGTCTTCACCATCGGCGGGAGCCGACGGGAGCTCGTCGCCGGCGACACCTACAACATCCCATCGAACGTTCCGCACGACGTCGTGGCGGGCCCCGACGGCGCGGTGGCGCTCGACATCTTCTCGCCCGTGCGGGCGGACTGGGCGAAGTTCGCGCCGGGCCCGCCGCGGCCGCCCGTGTGGCCCTGAGCGCCGGGAGGTGCTGATGATCGCTCGAACCCTCCTCCTCGTTGTCCTGGCCGCCGCGCCGCTCCACGCGGAGGTCGTCCGCATCGACGTGAGGTCGCGCGCCGACGTCCTCGGCGGCCAGCCGTTCGGGGATGCCGGCCCGTACGAGAAGCTCGCGGGCACGATTCACTTCGCCGTCGACCCGCAGAACCCCGCCAACCGCATCATCACGGACATCGCGCTCGCGCCGAGGAATGCGGGCGGGAAGGTGGAGTTCTCGTCCGATTTCTACCTCCTGCGGCCGAAGACCCCGGATCGAGGGAACGGCACACTCCTCTTCGAAGTGTCGAACCGCGGCGGCAAGGCGATGATCGCGTTCTTCAACCGGACGACGGCGGCGCTCGACCCGCAGAGGGCGGAGGACTTCGGCGACGGGTTCCTCCTCCGGCAGGGGTTCACGCTGCTGTGGGTCGGATGGCAGTTCGATCCGCCGCTGCGCCATGGCCTCGTGCGCGTGGCGGCCCCCGTCGCGCGCGCTCCGGACGGCAGCTCCATCCAGGGGCTGGTGCGCAGCGAGATCCTGGCCGCCGACAAGGTGACCGAAGCCAGCCTCGCCGACCGCGACCACCTCGCGTATCCCGTCGCGAACCCGGGCGATCCGGACAACGCCCTGACGGTCCGCGATACGCGGGAAGGCGCCCGCCGGACCGTTCCGCGAGCGGAGTGGCAGTTCACCGCGGACGGCACGCGCGTTCGTCTGAATGCCGGGTTCGAGCCTGGCAAGATCTACGAGGTCGTCTATCGCGCGCAGGACCCGCCGGTCGCGGGAGTTGGCCTGGCCGCCATTCGCGACGCCGTGTCGAAGCTGAAATACGGCGGTGCCGACGAGCTGTCGCTGCCGCAGGGCGCCGTCCGGCACGCCATCGGGTTCGGCATCTCGCAGAGCGGCCGCCTGCTGCGCACCTTCCTCTACTACGGTTTCAACGCCGACGAGTCGAACCGAAAGGTGTTCGACGGGGTGATGGCGCACGTCGCGGGCGGCGGCCGCGGGAGCTTCAATCTCCGCTTCGCGCAGCCTTCCCGCGACGGCCACCCGTACATGAACTTCTTCTATCCGACCGACATTTTTCCGTTCAGCGATACCGCACAGCGCGATCCCGAAACCGGACGCGAGGATGGTTTGCTGACGCACGCCACCCCACCGCCGCTCCAGCCGCGCATCTTCTACACGAACTCCTCGTACGAGTACTGGGGCCGCGCAGCCTCGCTCGTGCACACGACACTCGATGGCCGCCAGGATTTGCCGCTCCCGGCGGGGACGCGCGTCTACCTGCTCACGGCCGGCCAGCACGGCGTCGCAGGCTTCCCGCCGGCCCGCACCATCGGGCAGCAGACGAACAATCCGCTCGACTACCGGTGGACGATGAGGGCGCTGCTGGTGGCGATGAGGCAATGGGTCGCAGACGGGGTCGAGCCGCCGCCCAGCGCGTACCCGCGGATCGACGACGGCACGCTCGTGCCCCCCGATCGGTTGAAGTTCCCGAGTCTTCCTGGCGTGGCGCGACCGGGAACGCCACACAAGGCCTACCGCGCGGACTACGGTCCCGAGTTCGTCACCGCGGGGATCGTCGCGCACGAGCCACCCAGAATCGGGTCGGCGTTCCCCGTGCTCGTGCCGCAGGTCGATGCCGACGGGAACGAGCTCGCGGGGGTTCGCGTCCCCGAGCTCTCGGTGCCGCTCGCCACCTACACCGGGTGGAACCTGTTCAACGAGCGTTCCGGCCCGACCGACGTCATCTCGAGCATGCAGGGCTCCTTCATCCCGCTGCGCCGGTCGCGCGAGGACCGCGAGCGGGCCCGGGATCCGCGGCTCTCGGTCGACGAGCGGTACAAGAGCCGCGAGCATTATCTCGAGCTCGTGTCGGAGGCGGCCCGGGCGCTCGCCGGCACGCGCTACGTGCTCGACGCGGACGTGCCGGCGATCATCGAACAGGCCGGTTCCCGGTGGGACTACGTCACGTCGCGACCGGGCTCGGAGTAGTGATCTCTACGCTCGAACTTCAGAGGGGACAGCTCCGCTGTCGCGGTGAACTCACGAGATGCCTCCTCACACTGATGCGTCGAACCCGGCAGCGTTGACCGGGCAGTCCGGCCGGGGTACGCTACGGTTCGATATCGCTTTTCGATAGACGACCCCGGCTTCCAGCTCCCGCCGAGGCGAGCTGCGGGCCGCCGTGCACGCATCCGTTCTCATGGCCAGCCAGCAGACCGAGCTCCTGAAGGGCACGCTCGACCTCCTGATTCTCAAGACGCTCGCGCTCGAGCCGAAGCACGGGGTCGGTGTCGCCGATCGCATCGGGCAGATCACGCGGGGCACGTTTCAGGTAAGACCGGGGTCGCTCTTCCCCGCCCTGCACCGCCTCGAGCATCAGGGGTACATCAAGGGGGAGTGGAGCGCGACGCCGGAAGGCCACCGTGCTAAGTACTACCGTCTCACGCCAGCCGGGCAGCGCCAGCTGGAGGCCGAAAAGAAGAACTGGACGAGAATCGTGATCGCCATCGGGCAGGTGCTCGAGGCGGAGTAAGGGAGGCGCGCGGGATCGGCGTCCGATGCGCCGACCCCGTCGTCCCGCGCGCGGCCACGCGTTATTTTTTGGGGGCGGGGGTCCCCTCCGTCGGCGATTCCTGGTGGAACATCGCCGTCCACTGTCCCTTCCGCTTCGTCCAGACCGTTGAGGACCAGACCGTCCCGGGGATCGGCTTGCCCTGGAACGTCCCGCTCCCCGTCCATTTGTACGTGTGGACTGCTGTGTTGGGATCGATCCAGATCACCTTCGAGTCGGTGAGGTCCCAGGTGGTAATCGTCAGGTCTTTCGCAAACGTATCGAAGACCTTCAGGAACTCGCTCGTCTGGACGCGGCCCATCATCGGGTCGACGGCCCAGCTCTCCGCAGGGACGTGCTTCTTGAACGTCGCGAGGTCGTGCTTCATGAGCGCCTCGTGAACCGCGCGCTCGGCGGCCAGGATCGTTTTTTCCGCCTGCGCGTCCTGCGCCTCGGCACGGCCAGCTCCCGCCAGTGCGAGCACTGCGACGGCGGTCATGATCGCTCTTCTGTTCACGCGGTCCTCCTCTCTACTGGTGCCACTCGACAGATTCGGCCGACAGTCGCGGCGGCCCGGCCTACCTCGACGCCGACGGGCTGGATTTGACGAACGCGCGCGCCCGATCGAGCTCGGGCCGCGTCCCGTTCGCCGTTCGTGCGATCTCGAGGAGTGTCGTGTAGTGCTGACGGGCTCTTGCCGTGTCCCCCGCCGCCTCTGCCGCGCGCGCGGCGCCGAAGGATCCGCGGAACCGCCCGGGCTCCTTCTTCATGGTCGCCTCGAAAGCGGCGAGGGCCTCTTTCGGCTGCTCCGCCTCCAGGAGCATCTCGCCGAGCAGCTCGCGGGCCGGCGCCAGCGGTCCCGGCGAAATGGCCGCCTTGTCCGTGGCGTCCTCGGCGTCTGCGGCGGCACGCAGCTGCTCGATGCCCTCAACCTTGCGCCCCTCGGCGAACGCCACCCAGGCCAGGGCGACGCGTCGCTGGATGTCGACCTGCTCGCGCCAGTACTCGTCCTTGCCCGCGGCCAGCTTGTCGCGGAGCGCGGCGAGCTGCTCGATGTCGGATCGAGCGGCGGCCGGGTTGCCGCTCCGCGCGGCCCCGAGCGCCCGGGCGAAGTGCGTGACGGCATCGGCGAACGCGATCGGCGACGACCTCGCCGGCAGCGCCGCCGCGTCTGCCCAGACGCCACGCTCGAGCGCGTACCTGGCGGGGATGGCGGCACCTGCGTAGAGGCCCGCCGCACCGGGCGCGGCGCCGCCAATCGCGTTGACGTCGAGCTTCGCGAGAATGGCCGGGAGCCGCTCGAGCACGGCGCGGGCCTCCGTGTCCCTGGCCATCTGCAGGTAGGCGTACGCCTGATAGTCCATTGCGTGCAGCGCCTCGCCCATCAGGTTCTGCTGGATGGCCGTTCGCTCGGACGCCACGTTGGTCTCGGCCGACTCGGTCCAGTAGCCGACGCGCGTGAAGGTGTGCGACGGCATGTGCAGCGCGTGCGGGGCCGAGGGGGCCACCTTGGCGTATTGACGCGCCGCCTCGAGCGCTTTCGGCGCAAGCGGCGGGTGATCGTAGGCGTGAATGATGTAGTGAGGCAGCCCGGGGTGGTCCGGGTACTTCTGCCAGAGCGGCTCCAGGATGGCGGCGGCCTGCAGCTGTGCGGCGTACGTCTTGTCGGTCGGCACGGCCGTCTGGTTCACCGCGAGCGCATAGAAGATGCGCGCCTCCACATCGTCCGGGTAGTCGCGCTGGAGCTTCTCCATGGCGCGGGCGTACGCGAGGGTACGGTCGCGATGGGCCACGGTGTCGGCGCTCTCGAAGAGCTGGGCGGCGGCTTCGAGGTAGGCGCGCTCGCGCGGCGTGGGGCTGCCGGCCGCCAGGCCCTTGGTGATGGCCTCACGTCCGCGCTGGAGCGGCGGTCCGGCCTTGAGGCCCGCGAAGGGATTTCCCCAGTGGCAGAGCGCGAGGCCCCAGTACGCGATTGCGCACGCCGGATCGCGATCGAGCACCGTCGTGAAGGTCTCCATCGCGGGCCGGAACTCGAAGGAGTGCAGGAGGGCGACGGCCCGGTTGAAGTCCGCCTGCACCGCGCCGCTGCACGACGTGGTGAACTGCACGGTGCCGAGCCGCTCGCCGGCGCCATGGGTGTGCTGATCGTGCTGCGCGGAGGCGGCCAGCGGCACGGCCAGCATGAACGTCAGGGCGCACAGTCTGTGTTTCATGGTTTCCTCACTATGGCGATGGGGTCAGGTCTTGCATTGACGTACTCAGGCGCGCAGTTCTGAGTA
>DASPFV010000076.1:0-13155 GCA_035620975.1 Vicinamibacterales bacterium | reverse complement strand
CCACGGCAGCGTCCTGACCGTGTCCTCTTATGCGACACGCACGTCGCCGGTCCTCAGGGGCAAGTGGATTCTCGAGAACCTGCTGGATGCGCCGCCGCCCGAGCCGCCGGCCGACGTCCCGAACCTCGACGAGACCACGATTGGCACTTCGGCCTCCCTGCGCGAACAGCTGGAGGAGCACCGCAAGAACCCGACCTGCGCCTCCTGTCACCGCCGGATGGATCCCCTGGGCTTCGGTCTGGAGAACTTCGATGCCGTGGGCGCCTGGCGTACAATGGACGGCAACTTTCCGATCGACGCGTCAGGCGTGCTCCCCGACGGCCGCCGTTTCACGGGTCCCGAGGAGCTGACCGCGATCCTGAGCGCCGATCGCGACGCGTTCGCGCGGAGCCTGGCGTCCAAGCTGCTCACGTACGGGTTGGGCCGCGGGCTCGAGCGGTACGACGCCAGAACCGTCCGGCACGTCGCAAGCCGGATGCCGGCGCACGACTTCCGGTTCTCGGGGCTGATTCTGGAAATCGTCGACAGCCTGCCCTTCCAGTCACGAAGGGCCCACGACGCCGGACAGCAGGCGAGCAGTCAGGGAAACGCGAGCGGGCTGGCAGGCCACGGGGTGGAGCCCCGCGGCACGCAAAGAAGAGGCGACCGATGATCGTCACGCGCAAGCATCTCCCGAGGCGGACGTTTCTGAAGGGCATGGGCGCAGTCGTCGCCCTTCCGGTCCTGGACGCGATGACGCCGGCGTTCGCGGCGACCCGCTCGGCGAGCCGCCCCGTCCGGCTGGCGTTCACATACGTGCCGAACGGCATCACGATGAACGAGTGGACGCCGGCTGCGGCGGGGCGGGCGTTCGAGTTCACCCGGGTGCTGAAACCGCTGGAGCGCTTCCGCGAGGACACGCTCCTGCTCTCGGGGCTGGCGCACAAGAACGGCAACGCGCTGGGCGATGGCCCGGGCGACCACGCGCGGGCGGCCGCGTCGTACCTGACGGGTGTCCACCCGCGCAAGACGGCGGGCGCCGACATCCAGAACGGCATCTCGGTCGACCAGATTGCCGCCCGGCACGTGGGCGGCCAGACGCGCTTCGCCTCGCTGGAGCTCGGCTGCGACGACTCGCGGACGGTCGGCAATTGCGATTCCGGCTACTCGTGCGCCTACACCAACAGCCTCGCCTGGCGGGGCCCCGCCACGCCGATGCCGCCCGAGACGAATCCGCGGCTCGTGTTCGAGCGACTCTTCGGCGACATCGACACCAGCGTGCCGCCTGAAGTGCGCGAGCGCCGGCTTCGCCATCGCCGGAGCATCCTCGACCTGGTCTCGGCGCGGACGACTGAGCTCTCGGCCGATCTCGGTCCCGCCGATCGGCGCAAGCTGGACGAGTATCTCTCGTCAATCCGCGAGATCGAGCGCCGCATCGAGCGCGCCGAACAGGACCTGACCGGCCTGGTACCAACGATCGACAAGCCCACGGGCATCCCGGTCCTCTACCCGGACTACGTCAACCTCATGTTCGACCTGCAGGTCATCGCCTTCCAGACCGACCAGACCCGCATCGTCACGCTGATGATGGGGCGCGAGGGGAGCATGCGGACGTACCCGGAGATCGGCATTCCCGATCCGCACCATCCACTGACGCATCACCGCGGCAACGCGGAGTGGATCGAGAAGGTGACGCAGGTCAACACGCTCCACATGGAGCTGTTCGCCGGGTTCATCGAGAAGCTGAAGAACACGCCGGACGGCGACGGCTCCCTGCTCGACCACTCGATGATCGTCTACGGCAGCGGGCTGGCCGACGGCAACCGCCACACGCACGAGGACCTGCCCGTCCTGCTCGTGGGGCGCGGCGGCGGGTTCCGGCTCGGAACCCACGTCGTGTATCCGAAGGACACGCCCATGACCAACCTGTTCCTGACGCTGCTCGATCGGATGGGCGTTCGGGAGGAGCAGGTCGGCGACAGCACGGGACGCATCGAGCAATTGACGGACGTGTAGAGACCGGCTCTGGGCTCTTGGCTTTGGGCTCTTGGGGGGCTCAGGGCTCTCGGCTCTCGGCTCTCGGCTCTCGGCGGGGCCGGGGCTCGAGGGGCCAATGCCGGCGCTGCAGCTATGCACCGATCACACCTGCCCCTGTTCACCAGTGCATTCCTGACCCTGGCGACGGTTGCGGGCACCGCCAGGCCGACTCTCCAGCAGGGTGCAGACGCGGGCGACATGCTCGTTTACTTCGGTACGTACACCAGCGGGGCGAGCCAAGGCATCTACCTGTCGCGTATGAATCGCGGGACCGGCGAACTCTCACCGCCGGTGCTGGCGGGCGAGTCAGTGAACCCGAGCTTCCTGGCGATGCATCCGACCCGGGACTTCCTCTACGCGGTCAACGAGATCGACAAGTTCGAGGGGAAGGCCACCGGATCGGTGAGCGCGTTCGCGATCGATCGGACGACGGGGCTGCTGACGGCGTTGAACCGGCAGCCGTCAGCGGGGACGGGCCCGGCCCACATCGAGGCCGATCCGTCCGGCCGGCACGTGCTCGTCGCGAACTACGGCGGCGGCAGCGTGGCAGTCCTGCCTCTCGGTGATGACGGCAGCCTGAAACCGCCCTCGTCGGTGATCCAGCACGTGGGATCGAGCGTGAATCCCCAGCGGCAGAAGTCGCCGCATGCGCACGCCATCACCCTGGATCCGTCCGGCCGGTTCGCATACGTGCCGGACCTGGGGATCGACAAGGTGATGATCTACGGGTTCGACAGGGATCGGGGGGGCCTGGCCGCCGCGAAGCACCCGTTCGCGCCGCTGAAACCGGGAGCCGGCCCCCGCCATATCGCCATCCACCCGAGTGGACGCTTCGCCTACGTGATCAACGAGCTGCACTGCACGATTTCGGTATACGAGCGCAACGAAACGGATGGCGCCCTGGACGAACGTCAGACGATCACAACACTTCCCCCAGGGCAGGCGCTCCAGGCCGGCTACAGCACGGCCGAGATCGAGGTGCACCCGTCCGGCCGGTTCGTGTACGGATCGAACCGCGGACACGACAGCATCGCCGTGTTCGCGATAGACCAGCAGCAGGGGGGCATGCTGACCCCCGTCGAAGTCGAGCCCACCCAGGGTCGGACACCGCGCAGCTTCGGCATCGACCCGAGCGGGACGTTCCTCCTGGCCGCCAACCAGCGCTCCGACTCGGTGGTGGTATTCCGGATCGATCCGGCCACCGGCGCCCTCACGCCCACCGGCACCGCTATCGAGGTGCCCTCGCCCGTGAGCGTGAAGTTCCTGGCGCGTGAATGACGGGCAGCAGCTCGCAGGTCCTGACTGGACCCGATTCAGTGGGTTGCGCCTGACACCCCGTCGGGCCCGCGCCAGGCGTGTTCAATCCCGAACCATCGGCGGACAATCCCCGTAAATCCCATCATGTTTCAAGACCTGCGCTTCGCCGTCCGGGTGATCGTCAAGGACCGCTGGTACTCCACCGTGGCCGTTGTCGCCCTCGCGCTCGGAATCGGCGTAAATGCGACGGTGTTCACCCTGGTGAACGCCGTGCTGATCCGGGGGCTGCCGTTCCGTGATTCGGCCAGTCTTTACATGCTGACGCTCCGCCGCACGGAGGGGGGCAACGCGGGGGTGTCGTATCCGGATTTCCAGGACTGGCGCGCCCAGACGCGCAGCTGGGCCGGAATCGGGGCGTTCACGGGCGGCAGCATGAACATCAGCGATGACCGGAACATGCCCGAGCAGGCGCAGGGCGCCTGGCTCACGGCCGACGCGTTCCGGATTCTGGGCCAGCAGCCGCTGCTCGGCCGTGATTTCGCTCCGACGGACGACCGCCCGGGCGCCGAGGTCGTGGTCATCCTTGGGTATACGCTCTGGCAGAACCGCTACGGCGGCGATCCGGCCGTGCTCGGCCGCGGCATCCGCATCAACAGCCAGCCCGGCACGATCATCGGGGTGATGCCTCCGAACATGAAATTCCCGACCAACGCCGAGCTGTGGGCGGCGTTCGTCCCGACTGCGGAACAGGAGAAGCGAAGCTGGCGCGGGCTGGGCGTCTTCGGCCGCCTCCAGCCCGGCGTGAGCCGCGCCGAGGCGCAGACCGAGCTGAACGGGATTGCCGCACGGCTGGCGACGGAGTATCCCGATACCAACAAGGAGCTGACCGGCGCGGTCGTCCAGACGTTCAACGAGCGTTTCAACGGCGGGCCGATCCGCACGGTCTTCCTCGCGCTGCTCGGCGCCGTCGGGTTCGTCCTCCTCATCGCCTGCGCGAACGTGGCCAACCTGCTCCTGTCACGTTCGGCGCACCGCGCGCGCGAGATGGCGGTCCGGATCGCGCTCGGCGCCACGCGCTGGCGCGTGGTGCGTCAGCTGCTCATCGAGAGCGTGCTGCTCGGGTTCATCGGCGGCGCCATCGGGCTGCTCCTGTCGCTCGTGGGCGTCCGGCTGTTCGATGCGGCCGTGGAGGGCTCGGGCAAGCCGTGGTGGATCCAGTTCACCGTGGACTACGTCGTCCTCGGCTACCTTGCGGCGATCTGCGTGCTGACGGGAATCCTCTTCGGCTTCGCGCCCGCGCTGCACGTGTCCCGCACGAACGTGAACGAAATTCTGAAGGAGGGCGGGCGCGGGACTGCTGGCGGGCGCCGCACGCGCTGGTTCAGCGGGACCATGGTCGTCGTCGAGCTCGCGCTCACGATCGTGCTGCTCGTCGGGGCGGGGCTGATGGTGCGGAGCTTCCTGAACATGTACAGGCTCGACATCGGTATCCGGACCGACAACCTGATGGCCATGCGGCTGCAGCTGCCCACGGCGAAGTACAGCACCCCCGAAGCGCGGCAGGCTTTCTACGATCGGCTGGCGCCGAAGCTCGGGACGCTGCCCGGCGTCGAGGCCGTGTCCTTCACGACGAGCGTGCCGCCACAAGGCAGCGGCCGCCGCGGGGTCGCGCTCGAGGGGGCGCCCGAACCCAAGCCGGAAGAGCGGGCGCCCGAAGTCGTCGTGATCTCCGTGAGCCCGGGGTTCTTCGACACCGTCCGCGTCGCGCTCCGCCGCGGCCGTGACTTCGGTCCCACGGATGGCCAGCCGGGCGCGGAGACGATCGTCGTCAACGAGCGCTTCGCGGCGCAGTTCTTCCCGGGCGAGGACCCGATCGGCCGCCGCATCCGGTTCACGGCCCGTCCGTCGCAGCCCGGCCCGGCGGAAGTGTGGCGCACCATTGTCGGGATCAGCCCGACCATCCGGCACAACTCGCCCGAGGAGCCGGAGATGGCCGCCGTCGCCTACGTGCCGCTCCGGCAGGACCCGCCCGGCTGGGCGGCCGTGCTCGTGCGGAGCGCGCTCGCGCCGGGCGCCGTGATGCACGCCGTCGGCCGCGAAGTGCAAGCGGTGGACGCCGATCAGCCGCTCTTCGCCGTCCAGACGCTCGACGACATGATGGCGCGGCAGCGCTGGCCCTTCCGCGTGTTCGGCAGCCTCTTCGCGATTTTCGCCGTCATCGCGCTCGTGCTCTCGTCGGTCGGGCTGTACGCCGTGATGGCCTACTCGGTGAGCGTCCGTACGTCGGAGATCGGCGTCCGGATGGCGCTCGGCGCGGCGGCCCGCCAGGTGTCGTGGCTGATCCTGCGACAGGGGCTCGTCCAGCTCGGGATCGGCCTGTCGCTGGGCCTCGCGGGCGCTTACTTCCTGAGCCGCGTCCTGCGCACGCTGCTCGTCCAGATCACGCCGACCGATCCGGTCACCTTCGCGGTGATTTCGCTGCTCGTGACGCTGGTGGCGGTCGCGGCGTGCCTGATCCCGGCGCGGCGGGCGACGCGGGTCGATCCGCTGGTGGCGCTCAGGTCCGAATAAGGTTCCAGGGTTCAAGGTTCAGCGTTCAACGGTTCAGGGTTGAGGTTTCTCGGTTCGGTGAGCCGGGCCACGGGTGGACTCCAGCGCCTCACCATCCGGGTCCCCTCGAGATCAAACCCGCCCCCATCCGCGATACGGAGCGGCAACCCCGCTGTACACTGAATGCGGGATGCCCGCCTGCGATCTCCTCCTGACCAACGCCCACGTCGTCACGATGGACGAGCGGTTCACGGTCCATCAGGGCGGGGCGGTGGCCATCGGCGAGGGCCGGATTCTCGGCGTCGGGGCGATCGAAAGGGAGTTCGAGGCCGTCGAGACGCTGGACTGTGGCGGGCGGGTGGTGATGCCGGGCCTGGTCAACGCGCACACGCACGCGCCGATGACGCTGCTGCGCGGGCTGGCCGACGACCTGCGGCTCGACGTGTGGCTCATGGGCTACATGATGCCGGTCGAACGGGCGTTCGTCCGGCCCGACTTCGTCGCGCTCGGCACGACGCTCGCCTGCGCGGAGATGATCCGCTCGGGCACCACGTGCTTCGCCGACATGTACTACTTCGAGGAGTCGGTCGCCGAGTCGGCCGCACGAGCCGGCCTGCGCGCGCTCTGCGGCCAGACCGTGCTGAAGTTCCCTGCCCCTGATGCGACCAGCTACGAGGACTCGCTCGCCCGGGCGCGTGATTTCATCGTGCGCTGGAAGGGACATCCGCTGATCGTGCCGGCCGTGGCGCCTCACGCGCCCTACACGTGTACTGTCGACATCCTGCGCGGCTGCGCCGAGCTGGCGGCCGAGACCGACGTGCCGCTGCACACGCACCTCGCGGAAACGGCCCTCGAAGTCGAGCAGTCACGCCGCGAGCACGGGATGACGGTCGTGCCGTGGGTGCAGAAGCAGCATCTGTTCGATGCGCGAGTGCTGGCGGCGCACTGCGTGCACGTGGACGAGGGAGAGATCCGGACGCTTCGCGACGTCCGGGCGGGTGTGGCCCACAACCCCACGAGCAACCTGAAGCTCGGGTCCGGCATCGCGCCGGTGGCGAAGATGCTCGAGCTTGGGCTCGCCGTCGGCGTCGGCACCGACGGCACGGCCTCGAACAACGACCTCGACATGTTCGAGGAAGTGCGCCTCGCCGCGCTGCTGGCCAAAGGGGTCGCGAGCGACCCGACGGCCCTGCCGGCCCGGGATGCCCTGACGATGGCCACGCGGCTCGGCGCCCGCGCGATCCATTTCGACGCCGTGACGGGCTCCCTCGAGCCGGGCAAGCGAGCCGACCTGATTGTGCTGGACCTCGAGCGCACGCACCACCTGCCCCGCTTCGAGCGCGACCCGAACGCGATCTATTCGCAGATCGTCTACGCGGCGAAGTCGACCGACGTCCTGCACGTCATGTGCGACGGCCGCTGGCTCATGAAGGATCGGCGGCTGCTCACGATCGACGAGGAGGCCGTGCAGGCGGCGGCTCGCGGGATCGCGAGACGGATCGACGCCTTCCTCATCGCGCGCGAGCAGAGCGTGCTGCAGAAACTCGTGGCGATTGGCGGCGCGGCCGAGCAGGAGAGCTTCGAAGTGCAGGCCAAGGCGCGCCTGGCGTCACCCGAGCCGGTTCTGCGCGCCCTCGCAGGGGACGCGATCACCGTGATTCGCGCCGTGCACTATCACCAGTACGACACGTACTTCTTCTTCGAGGACCCCGCGCAGGGCCGGCTGCGGTACCGGGAAGACGAGTTCCTGGACGACGAGGGGCAGGTGGTCAACGCGCGCGCGCGGCTCACGCTGACCGGACCGTCGCGCGAGGCCGCGTTCGGGTCCGTGCTCCTGTTCCGCTCGCGGTTCTTCGCGCCCGCCACCCACTCGCCCCGCTTCTACCGGGAGTACTTCAAGCCGTCGCGCGAGCTCGACGTCGAGAAGGACCGCCGCCGCTGGCAGATCGCGTTCCGCGGCGCGCAGTTCTGGGTCCACGTCGACCATCTCGTCCAACCCCATGCGGGCCACTACTTCCTGGAGGTCAAGTCCCGGACGTGGTCGCGTCGCGACGCGCAGGACAAGGCTGCGCTCATCACCGAGCTGCTCGCCGTGCTCGGCGCGAGCCCGGACGCGGCGATCGAGGAGGGATACGTGGACTGGTCGGCGTGACCGCCCGCGTGGCCTCGGGAAATCATCGCGACGCGCGACCGGGGTTCACAACCGCGGCGGCGGCGGCTTGATCGGCGGCCGCCACGAGACGATCCCCTTGACCCTCGTTTTGCGCTTGAAGACGCGGCCGCCGTTCGTCACGTACATCTCGTCCATGTCCGGACCGCCGAACTCGACGTTCGACAGCGAGCCCGGGCCGGGCGCCGGGATGATGGCGTGGCACTTGCCGATCTGGTCGAAGACCTGGACGCCCAGCGCGGTGGCGACGTAGACGCGGCCGTCGGCGTCCACCGCCATGCCGTCGGCGCTGCTGCGGGTGGCCGCATCCGGCATGTGCGCATAGAAGTACTTCTGCTTGTGCGCCAGCGCGCCATCCGGCTGGATCTGGAAGACCCAGGAGAGCTGGCCGGCGTAGTCCGACACATAGAGCAGCGTCTGATCGGGCGAGAGGAGCACGCCGTTCGGATGCTCGATCCCTTCGTCGACCACGCGCGGGGTGCCGCCCCTGGGCACGAACCAGACCTTCCTGCCGGGTGAGTCGGTGACGTAGAGATCGCCCTTGACGTTCACCGCGACGTCGTTGCTCGCCAGATCCGTCGCGACGACCTCATGCCGGCCGGCTTCGTCATAGGCCACGATCTGTCTGGTCCGCGTGGCGCCGGCATAGAGCCGGCCATCCGGGCCGAACATCATGCCGTTGGCGCCGTTCGTGTGCTCCGCGAACACGCTCGTGCGGCCGTCGAGCCCCACTCTGTGGATCCGGTTGTTCGCCGGGTCCGTGAAGAAGATCTCGCCCGTCGGGCTCACTGCCGGTCCATCCGTGTGCCTGTGGCCTTCGCTGACGAGCTGCCACTCTTCACCGGGAACGAGAACCTGGAACACGTCCTGGCGCGACTTCCCTTCCGGATTCGCCACAATCGGCGCCGGATAGTCACGCCACAGCCAGCGCAGCGCGTCGGGGAAGATGGCCGTGGCGTGCTTCGAATTGTGCTCGCCGTCGCCCCACTCGTGCCGCACGTCGTAGCCCGCGTACTCGAGCGCCGAGAGCATGTCCTGGTTCGCGATCCACCAGCTCCCGGCGTAGTTGTTCAGGTCGTTGCGGCCGTCCTGCAGGAACACGCGGATTGGCTTCGGCTCGGTCTTCCGGATGAGCACCGGGTACGCGTTTCCGCCGCGGAGCCCGACGTAGGTGCCGATCGCGCTGAAGACCCGGCGGAAGCCGTCGGGCCGCTGCCAGGCCGCGGTGAACGCCGCGATCGCACCGCTGCTGTTGCCCGCGATGGCGCGCTGGTCGGGATCGGCCGTCAGCGAGAGGTCGTGGGTCCGGGCCACGTGCGGCAGCAGCTCGTCGAGCAGGAAGCGCGCGTAGTCGCCACTCACCGAGTCGTACTCGAGGCTGCGGTTCATGCGATCCAGCGCGTCGGCCGACGGCGCCTTGACGCGGCCGTGCATGACGAAGACCCCGACGAGCGGCGGAATCGCCTTCTGGTGAATCAGCTCGTCGAACACGGCCGGCGCGTTGTACTGCAGTCCGTCCTGAAAGACCATCACGGGAGCCGGACGCGACCGATCGAGCTGCTTCGGCACGTACACCCAGTACTCCCGCCACGTCCCGGGATACACCTGGCTGGCCGCGAACTCCGACTTGATCACCTCGCCCTTCGGGACCGCATTCGCCGACGAACCGTCAGTCGCCTGCTGGCCGCCGACCCGGGCGTCCGGCCACGCCGCCCAGACCACCAGGAGCCCAGCGGCGAACAGCCCGAGCCGGCGCGATCGAGAGAGGCAACGCAATAGAGCAATCATGTCCCGTCCGTGTTCTTCCGTGTTTGTCCGTGGCCGTGTTTGTCCGTGGCCGTGTACGTCCGTGTTTGTCCGTGTTTGTCCGTGGCCGTGTTTGTCCGTGGCGGAGGATAGCACGCCCCGTAGTAGACTTTGCCACCATGAAGAACCAGCGCGTACCCCGGCGGGAGTTCCTCCGGCGCGTGGGGACGTCCGCGGCTGCGGCCGCCGTCCTGTCGCGCCGCACGGCGGCGTCCCCGGCGCCGCGGCAGGCCCCAGCGAGAATCCGCTTCGGCGTCATCGGCCTGAACCATGGCCACATCAACGGCCAGACGACCGCCGTGATTCGCGGCGGCGGCGACCTGGTGGCGGTCTACGCGAAGGAACCCGATCTGCTCGCCGCGTTCGCCAAGCGTTTTCCGCAGGCCAGGGTGGCGGGCTCGGAGCGCGAGATCCTCGAGGACAAGAACGTTCAGCTCGTGGTCAGCGCGTCCATCCCCGACGAGCGCGCCCCGCTGGGCATCCGGGTGATGCAGCACGGCAAGGACTTCATGGTCGACAAACCGGGCATCACGACGCTCGAGCAGCTCGCGGAGGTCCGCCGCGTCCAGGCGGAGACGCGGCGCATCTACTCGATCATGTACAGCGAGCGGCTGGAGAACCGCGCCACCGTGAAGGCCGGGGAGCTGGTCCGCGCCGGCGCGATCGGCCGTGTCCTGCAGACGGTGGGCCTCGGTCCTCATCGCCTCAACGCGAAGACCCGGCCGGCCTGGTTCTTCGAGCGGGCGCGCTACGGGGGCATCCTGTGCGACATCGCGTCGCACCAGGCAGACCAGTTCCTGTTCTTCACGAACTCGACGCGCGCGGAGGTGGTGGCCGCACAGGCCGGCAACCTGCACCATCCGCAGTATCCGGGCCTGGAGGATTTCGGCGACATGATGGTGCGGGGCAACGGCGGCACCGGCTACATCCGCGTCGACTGGTTCACACCCGACGGCCTGGCGACCTGGGGCGATGGCCGGCTGACGATCCTGGGGACGGACGGGTTCATCGAGATCCGCAAGAACATCGATCTGGCGGGTCGGCCGGGCGGCAGCCACCTGTTCCTGACCGATCGCAAGGAAACGCGCTACATCGACTGCACCGACGTCGAGCTGCCCTACGGCGGGCAGCTCGTCGACGACGTGATCGACCGGACCGAGACGGCCATGCCGCAGGCCCATTGCTTCCTGGCGACCGAGCTCGTGCTCCAGGCCCAGAAGCAGGCACAGCCGCTGAAACTGACGTGAATCAGCAGCGCGGCAGCGTCCGGCTGCGAGCGGCAACCGGGATGCCGTCGGTGTGAGGACTGACGGCTGGAGTCTTGGAGGAGCGTATGAGGACGGTATGAGAAAGATGCGTGGCACCCACTCGAGACGCCAGTTTCTCGCGTCGGCGGGCAAGATCACGGCGGCTGCCTCCGTTGCGGCCGGCTTCCCGGCGATCGTGCCCGCCTCGGTGTTCGGCGCGACCGCCCCGAGCAACCGGATCAACCTCGGCGCGATCGGGACCGGGCGCATCTCTCGGGCGCACGATCTGCCGGGCGTCTGGAAGCACGATATCGCGCGGGTGATTGCCGTCTGCGACCTGGACGCCCGGCGCGTGGAAGACGCGAAGCGGCTGGTCAACGGGTTCTACAGCAAGAAGACCGGGAAGCCCTATGATGGCGTGACGACCTACGGAAACTACCGGGAGCTCCTCGCGAACCCCGACGTCGACGCGGTGATCATCAGCACGCCGGATCACTGGCACGCGCTCATCGGCATCGACGCCGTCGAGGCCGGCAAGGACGTCTATCTGCAGAAGCCGGCGTCGCTCACGATCGCCGAGGGGCGCGCGCTCAGCAACGCCGTGCACCGCACCGGCCGCATCCTGCAGATCGGCAGCCAGCAGCGATCGTCGCCGCAGTTCCGCTATGCGGCCGAGCTCGTGCGCAACGGCCGGATCGGCCGCCTGACGACCGTGCAGGTCGGACTGCCGGGGGATCCCGCGGGGGACGTGGAGCCCGACATGCCCGTCCCGCCGAACCTGAACTACGAGATGTGGCTCGGGTCGACGCCGGTCGTCCCCTACACCGAAAAGCGCGTGCACCCCCAGGACGGCTACGGCCGTCCCGGCTGGCTCCGGTGCGAGCAGTTCGGCGCCGGGATGATCACCGGCTGGGGCGCGCATCACATCGACAGCGCCCACTGGGCGATGGACACCGAGTACACGGGCCCGATCGAGATCTGGGGCACGGCCGAGTTCCCCGCGCGCGGACTCTGGGACGTGCACGGGCCGTTCAGGACCGAGGCGCGCTACAAGAACGGCGTGAGGATGGTCGTGAGCGGCGACTTCCCCAACGGCATCCGCTTCGAGGGCAGCGAGGGCTGGATCTTCGTGTCCCGCGGCAACGAGACCGTCACGGCAAGCGACCCCGTGTCGCGCCTGAAGGACAGCTCCGCGCTGAACGCGAGCGATCCGCGGATCATCACGTCTGTCATCGGGCCGAACGAAATCCACCTCGAGGAGAGCAAGGATCACCACGGCAACTGGCTCGAGGCCGTGCGGACGCGCCGCCCGCCGATTGCGCCGATCGAAGTGGGGCACCGGGCGTGCTCGGCGTGCCTCCTGCACCACATCGCCATGCGCGCGAAGCGCCACCTCCACTGGGATCCCGTCAGGGAGCGGTTCCGCAACGACGACGACGCCAACGCGCTGCTCTCGCGGCCGCAGCGGTGGCCCTACCTGATCGGGTAAGTTCAGGGTTCAAGGTTCAGGGTTCAAGGTTCGAGGTTCAGGGTCCCTTGAGGAGACCGGCAGTATGAAATACGCGATCTCGATGCGTGATGTCGTGGTGGCGCTCGCGTCAATGGCGGCGGCGCTGGCGGTGACGGCGGCCCGAGCACAGCCGGCCCCCATGCACTCGTCGGCCTTCGACTGGAACGCCGTGGCGGTGCGCGACACGGCGTACGGCACCGTGCGCCAGTTCATGCGCGCGCCGACGGTGACGCTCGACGAGCTCGAGCTGCACGTCACGACCCTCAATCCGGGCCAGACGTCGCACGCACCGCACCAGCATCCGAACGAGGAGCTGATCATCATCAAGGAAGGCACGGTCGAGGCGCTGGTGCACGGCGAGTGGACGCGGCTGGGCGTCGGATCCGTGATCTTCCAGGCCTCGAACGAGCTGCACGGGATTCGGAACGTCGGCGACGGCCCGGCCGTCTACCACGTCATCAACTGGAAGGCGCTGACGCGCTGAACACGGGGGACGCTGACGTCACTGCGCCGCATCTTCCGGCACCTGCGCCGCATCTTCCGGCTGAAGCCGGAAGCCACAGGCGGAAGATCCGTGGCTTCCGCCTTCAGGCGGAAGA
>DASPFV010000075.1:0-20814 GCA_035620975.1 Vicinamibacterales bacterium | reverse complement strand
ACTGAGAACCTCGATATCGTTGTTCAGGAAAAGCAGCATCTCGCCGCTGGCCGCGGCAGCACCGGCGTTGCACGCCGCCGAAAAGTTGAAGGGCCGATCGAACGGCACGATCCGCGCCATACCACGCTCGGCAAGGGCTCGGTAGAACCGCAGTGTCGCGGGGTCGGTCGACTGGTTGTCCACGATCACGAGCTCGCGGCGGGGATACCTGGTTCCCGTGAGAATGCCTTCCACGAGCCTTTCGAGCACCCCAGGAGCGTTCCTGTTCGGAACGATGATCGAGACGGGAGGTTCATCGGGCATGTGCCAGGCCACGTGCGGCAGCCCTGCCGAGGTGGTCACCACGGCCGGCCGGTCGATCGTGGCGCAGTGCCGCTCGAGCAGCGACTGGACGTGGTGGGGCTCGGGGCCCGGCCGCACGGCCTGGGCGTGGTACAGGCACCGCGGAATCCGCCGGAACCGGACCCGGGCGGCCGACAGACGCAGCCAGAAATCCCATTCCTCGGCGCCAGGCCACTCGCCGCGAAAACCGCCGGCCGACCGCGCCTGACCGACGTGGAAGGCTGCCAGCCGGCCGACGTAGTTGCCAGAGAGGAGGAGCTCCGGCGACCAGTCGGGCTTGAACTGCGGGGAGTGACGGCCGCCGGCTGGCCCGGACCGGTCTTCGTCGGAGTAGAACACGTGCGCGTCCGTCTGGTCGATGGCGCGTGCGACCTCGTACAGCGCGGCTGGTCCGAGCGTGTCACCATCGTCGAGCAGCACGGCGAGCTCCCCGCCGGCCTGCTGGAGTGCCGCGTTCCACGCTGCCGCACGTCCGGCGTGCGCAGCCACGGACACGAACCGCACCCGCGTGTCGCGCCTGCCTGCACCGGCGAGCCGGGTGGGGTGCTCCGAGACGAGAAGCCACTCCCAGTGCGGGTAAGTCTGGTCGAGCACGCAGGCCACTGTTCGCATCGAGAGCGCGCGCAGGTTCCTGGCGTCCGTGATCAGGGTGAACGTACGCGCCCGCGGCTGAGACCAGCGCCGCTGTTCCGCGAGTCCGCGCCGCGACGGCTCGGTCTCGCGCACCCACAGGCGATACCGGGTATTCCCGGACGAGGCGGAACCCCTGGCTCCTCCAGGGCGCAGCATCGGCCACCGGGACCTGGAACCGAGAGCGGACATGAGGTCGCGAATCGGACGGGGCGTCTCGACACGCGGATTGCTCCAGACCGCACGGGTCCCGGCCGGCCCGGCGACCAGCAGCGTCCGCAGAGTCACGCGGACGGGGCCTTCCTCGGCCACTTCCACACGCAGCACGCGGCTGCGGCGGCCTCCCCGCCGGACGCCGCCGACACGCACACGCGAGACGCGTTCGGCAGCCCGGCTCGCTATTCGAATCTCGAACTCGACGATCGAGTCGCCCGTCGCGTCGCGCGGCAGTCCGCAGCGGGCGACGACGCGCGCGCCGGCGGGAAGCGTCAGCTCGTAGACGACGGTGGACCTGGCGGGACAGGCCAGAATCGCGGCGGTGGAACCGGCTTGCAGCAACCAGCTGAAGTCCGGGCCGGCGTTGGTATCCCCGGCCATCTCGCGTGCCGGGATCCGGCGCAGGTCGGCCCACCGGTATCGCAGCCGTCCGGCCTGTTCGCTCAACCCGGTGATCCAGCCTCGTACCCTATGGAGCGGGCCCATTGATTCCGCGTCAGTCACGTCCGCGGTCCTCGATCACGGTCGATTACGCGCGCGGCGATCGGCGTCTCGCCAGAAACACCTTGAAGTCGCTCGGGAGCACGCCCTCCTGAATCAGAATGTTCTCGTGATGGATCAGCAGTTCGACGATCGCCGAGTGCCAGGGATTGTGCGGGTCGAAGTTGGCGGCAATGTCCTGGAACACGAGGTGGTTGAGCGTGCCGCCCCAGTTCCACTCGCGGAACACGTCGAACCGTGCCTTGAGCAGCGGCTCGATCTCCGCCGATCGCACCGATTCCGAGGGATCGTGGTTCACCATGTGCTGGATCGTCGGGCGGGTTGGATCCGGCTTCACGCCGCCCCGCTGTACGTCGCGCCGCAGCTCCGGCGGCAGGAGACGCGTGAGCCGCGTGGCGAGCTCGAGCTGACGATCCGTCCATTGAAACCGCGACGGTCCCGCGAACTCGTTGACGAGCAGGAGGCCGGTCGGCCGCAAGGCCCGTTCGCACTGGTCCAGGACACGCTCGAGCGCCTCGATGTGATGCAGTGACTGGAAGAAGTAGATGAAGTCGTAGCGGCTGTCGGGAAGCTCGATCTCGTTGAGGTCCGCGACCTCGTAGCGGATCTCGTCGGCCAGATGCACCTCGGCGGCGAGCGCGCGCGCCCGTTCGACGGCCTGCTCGCTGATGTCGATCCCGCGGAAGGAACGGAAGGTGAACCCCCGGTCCTTGAAGATCCGGTCCAGATGGCCGGCGCCGCAGCCCAGCGACAACGCATCGCCGGCCACGCCGCCGGAAAAGAAGTGGTCGCGCAGCCAGTCGACCCAGTACACCTCGCGGCTGCCGGTGATCAGGTAGTTGTGGTTCGCGTGCACCTGTGGAATGCCGGTCCACGAGACGCGTTCCAGGCTCCGCACGAAGGCGTCCGACGCGAGCCCCGCCCAGCGACTCGAAACCCTGGCGGCCCAGCCGCCAGCAGGAAACGCCGGGGCGAGTGCTGAGGAAGGAGCGTGCCACAACCGGCGGAGACGTGCCCAACCTCCGCGCCACCTCATGCCCGGCACGCTGAACTCCCGATTCGCGAGGGCGGCAGCCGGACGGCGAGGCGCCGGTCGTGTGCGTCGTTCGTCGGATCCACGGTCAGACGCCATCTTACTGCGGGACGATCCGGGTTCGGCGTTGCCCGGCTCGCTTCACTGCCGCGATCCGCACGATGCACGAAGACTGCCTCCATCGTCGCCTCGTGACCCTCTGCTATGATCGGCTCCGGTGGATGCTCCATCCGTCGACGTCGTCATCGTCAACTACCGCAGCTACGATGAACTGACGCGCTGTCTGGATTCGCTCGACCCCGCCCGGCCGTACCTGCGCCACGTGACCGTCGTGGATCACGAGTCGGATCTCGCCGCCGCCGCCCGCATCGCCGACCGCTTCCCCTGGGTCTACCTCGTCGAGCGCGCCACGAACGAGGGGTTCGCCACCGGCGTGAACCTCGGGGCGCGGCTCACCGGGTCGCCGTTCCTGCTGCTGCTGAACCCCGACTGCGTCGCCGACGCGCACGCCATCACCGAGCTGCTGCGATTCGCCGACAGCCGGCCGGATGCCGCCGTCATCGGACCGCGCATCCTGAACGCCGACGGGAGCGTGCAGGGTTCCGCACGCCGGTTCCCCGGGCTCACAACGGCCATAGCCGGGCGGAGCTCCTGGCTCACGCGGCAGTTCCCGGGAAACCCGCTGTCGCGGCACAACCTGCCCGCTCTCGACCGACGGCGGACGCCCCTCGACGTCGACTGGGTGTCGGGCGCCTGCATGCTCGTCCGCCGCACCGCGTTCGAGGAGGTCGGTGGCCTGGACGAGGAGTTCTTTCTCTACTGGGAAGATGCCGATTTCTGCAGGCGACTGTCCCGCTGCGGATGGCGGACGGTCTACTTCCCCGGTGCGCAGATCGTGCACGCAGGCGGGCGGAGCAGCATCCACGCGTTTCGGGAATCACTGGAGGCGTTTCACGCGAGCGCGTTCGTGCTGTTCCGGAAACATGCAACGCCCCGCGGACGGCTCTGCTCGCCGCTCGTGCACCTCGTGCTGCAGATCCGCCTCCGGGTGCTGCTGTTCCTGCACAGAAACCGGCTTCGCGCCTCGACGCCGGAACGGGCGACGCCAGCGGAAGCAAAAGGAGTGGCCAGAGGATGAGCGACATCGACGTCGCGGTCGTCGGAGCCGGAGTGGTGGGCCTCGCCTGCGCCGCCGAGCTGGCCGGCCGCGGTCTCGGCGTGTGCGTGCTCGAGCGGCATGCGCGGCCGGGCATGGACACGAGCACCCACAACAGCGGCGTGCTCCACGCCGGCCTGTACTACCCGCCGGGGTCGCTGAAAGCCCGGCTCTGCGTCGAAGGCCAGCAGCTGCTGTACGAGTTCTGCGACCGCCACCATGTGCCGCACACGCGCCAGGGCAAGCTCGTGGTGGCATCCACGCCAGACGAGGTGCCGCTGCTCGAGGCGCTCTGCGAGAGAGCGCGAACCAACGGCGCGCCGGGCGTGGAGGTGGTCGATGCGGATTTCGTCCTGAAGCGGGAGCCGTACGTCCGTGCGATGCCCGCGCTCTGGTCGCCTTCGACCGGCGTCCTCGAGGCGGAGGCGCTGGTCCGCGCGCTCCGCGACCTCTGCGTGGCGCGCGATGTGCCGATTCTCGTGGGTACCAGGGCGCTCGGCGGTGAACTCATTCCCGGCGGGCTGCGCGTCCGGACGCCGTCGGAGACCATCGACGCCGGCACCGTCGTGAACTGCGCCGGCCTCTACGCCGACGACGTGTCCGCCGCGTTCGGTGGGGAGTCGTTTCGAATCTATCCCTGCCGCGGCGAGTACGCGGAGCTCACGCCGTCGCGCAGCTACATGGTGAACGGGCTCGTGTACCCGCTCCCGCATGCGTCCGGCCACGGGCTCGGCGTGCACGCGACCAGGACGACGTGGGGCTCCGTCCTGCTCGGGCCGACCATCCGCTTCCAGGATCGCAAGGACGACTACGAGGACGACCGGCTCCCGCTCGAGGACTTCGTGGAGTCGGCCCAGCGGCTCCTCCCCTCGGTCACCGGCGCCGACATGCGGCTCGCGGGCACAGGTATCCGCGCCAAGCTCCACCCGCCATCCGAGTCGTTCGCGGACTTCATGATCCGGCGGGATCGTCAGCAGCCGCGGCTCGTGCAGGTCTCAGGCATCGACTCCCCCGGGCTCACCTCCTGCCTCGCCATCGCGCGGGAAGTGGCGGCGATCGTCGGGACGGACTGAACCGGTTCAGGCTTCAGGCTTCAGGCTTCGGGCTCTGGGGTGCTGGCTTCAGGCTTCAGGCTTCAGGTCAGGCTTCAGTTCAAGGTTCAATGCAAGGTTCCTGGTTCCGCGGTTCAGCCCTCGCCGAATGGCGGACCTGGGACCGGAGATACCTCGCCAGCGCGTCCTCCCAGGTCGGCATCGGGATTCCTGTGCGGCGCAGCTTCTCGTTCGACAGGGCGCAGTACCGGGGCCGTTCGGCGCGGAGCCGGACGTCGGCCACGCTGACGGCCACGATCTCCGACCGGGCGCCCAGCAGTCGGGCAGCCGCCTCCGCCAGGCCGGCCCAGGTCGTCACACCCGTGTTGACGCAGTGATACACGCCGGCGGGTGGACGACGCGCCAGGAGTTGCTCGGTCGCGGCCGCCACGTCCGCGACGTAGCTCGGCGTGACGACCCTGTCGTGGAAGGCGCGCACCGGGAGGCCCCGCCTCAAGCCGTCGACGATCCGATCCACGCTGCTCTTCGCCGGCTCGCCGCCGAACAGGCTCTCGACGCGCAGCACGTACGACTCCGGCGCCTCCTCTGCCAGCCACTCGCCGAGCAGCTTCGACATGCCATAGGAGCTCAGGGGATGTGGAACGGCCGTTTCGGGGTAGGGCTCCTGCGCGAGGCCATCGAACACGAAATCGGTGCTGTAGTGGACGAACACGGCGCCGGACGCGGCGGCCGCGCGCGCCAGGTGCAGCACTCCGAGCGCGTTCACCCGGATCGCCGCCCCCGGCTCCGTTTCCGCGCCGTCGACGTCGTTGTAGGCGGCGCAGTTGATCACCGCGTCCGCCGCGGACCCGGCGATGGCCGCGTCCACGGCGTCTGCGTCCGCGATATCGAGGTCCGCGCGCGTGAGGGCCACGACGGCGTGGCGGGGAGCGAACAGCGACGTGATCGTCGAACCGAGCTGACCGGCGGCGCCCGCGACCAGGACGCGCATCAGGACTCGAGCGCGCCGGCGAGCGCGCGAACGACCGCTGCCTGCTGCTCCGTCGTCAGCTCGCCGTAGATGGGAAGCGCGAGCGTCGAGGCCGCGGCCGCCTCGGCCGCAGGGAAATCGCCGGCAGCATAGCCCAGCGACGCAAAGCAGGGTTGGAGATGGAACGGCAGGGGATAATAGACTTCCGTCCCGATGCCGGCGGCGCTCAACCGCGCCCGGACCTCGTCGCGGCGCGGCACCCGCACGACGAACTGGTGGTAGACGTGCCGCAGTCCGTCGGGCTCGACCGGAAGCACCACGGCATCCGACAACCCGTGCTCGGCGACGAGCCGGCCGTAACGGGCGGCGTTGACGCGGCGCATTTCGGTCCAGCGCGGGAGGTACGGAAGCTTCACGCGGAGCACCGCGGCCTGCAGCGCATCCAGCCTGAAGTTGCCGCCGACGCGATGGTGAACGTACTTCGGCTCGGCACCGTGATTCCTCAACAGGCGGATCTCGGCCGCGAGCGCCGCGTCGTCGGTCGTAACCAGGCCCCCGTCGCCGAAGGCGCCCAGATTCTTGCTCGGAAAGAACGAGAAGCAGGCGGCCCTCCCCATCGTCCCCGCCTGCCGGCCCTTGTAGCCTGCGCCGATCGCCTGGCAGGCGTCTTCGATAATGGGCAGTCCGGACCCGGTGGCGATCTCGAGCAGCGGATCCATGTCGGCGCAGAGGCCGTAGAGATGCACGGGGACGATCGCCTTCGTCCGTGCAGTGATCGCCGATCGAACCGCGGAGGCGTCGAGGTTGCTGGTGGCCGGATCGATGTCGACGAACCGTGGCGTGGCACCCAGGCGCGTGATGCAGCCTGCCGTCGCGAAGAAGGAGTAGCTGCTCGTCAGGACCTCGTCCCCCGGCCCGATGCCGAGCGCCATCATGGCGACGAGCAGCGCATCGGTGCCCGACGAGACCGCGATTGCATGGCCGGCGCCGATGTAGCCCGCGAGATCCCGCTCCAGGGCGTCGACCTCGGGACCCATGATGAACCGCTGGCTGTCACACACGCGCGTCACCGCCGCCAGCAGCTCGTCCCGGATCGGCCCGTACTGCGCCTCCAGGTCCAGCAGGGGAACGACCATCAGCGCACGACGATTTCCGGCCGTCCCCACAACCCGAAATCGTTCTGCGTGTCGCCCGGGCGCCCTTCCGGGCTGCCGTACGTGTTGAGGATCAGATCGACTTCCTCCCCCGCGTACGCGGACACGTCGACCATGACGGGAATCCAGCGTCGGTCCGCTTCGTTGCCGAACGGGTTCACGTGCTGACTGAACAGCTGATCGAACGTCCGGCCGTCGGAGATGCCCACGAGGAACTTGATGCCGTCGCCCTCTTTCTCCCACGACTCCGGTTTCAGGCCCAGCGAGACGCGCAGCCATCCGTCGTGGGGGATCCGCACCTTGAACACGAGGCGCGTGCCGGGGGTGGGCTCGACGGCAATGGCCGGGATCGTCTCGCCGTTGAGCGTCGCGTCGTCCACGCTGAACAGGCCGGGATCGGGGCGCTTCTCTGCCGCGTCGAAGTGCGAGATCAGATCGATCGGTTCGGCCGCACCGCGACGCGTGAAGAGCCACCAGCCAACGATGATCACGACGAGCACGACGACGGTCGTCAGGACCGTGCGGTTGTCTTTCATGAACGCAGTCTGCCTCCGGTGAAGCTCTTCAATCTAGCATGTCGCCGCGCGGGCCCGAATGTCCACCGGGCAACTACCTGTGGCGCCGTTCTTTCACCGCCGCCCGCGTCTCCCGCTCGGCCTCGCGCCGCTTGATCGTCTCCCGCTTGTCGTGCGCCTTCTTGCCCTTCGCCAGGCTGATGGCCACCTTCACGTGCCCGTTCTTGAAGTACATCCGGGTGGGGACGAGCGTCATGCCGCGCTCGACCGTCCTGCCGATCAGCTTCCGGATCTCCTGCCGGCGCAGCAGCAGCTTCCTTCGCCGCGTCGGCTCGTGGTCGGAGTAGCCCCGGTGGCTGTAGGGATTGATGTGCACGTTGTAGAGCCACACCTCGCCCGACTCCACCCGGGCGAAGCTGTCGCGCAGGCTGACGTTGCCCTCACGGATGGACTTCACTTCCGTCCCGACCAGGACCACGCCGGCCTCGAACGTCTCGACGATGTGGAAGTCGTGGAACGCCTTCCGGTTCTCGGCGATGCTCTTCTGGGCCTGCTCCCGCTCCGTCTTCATCGCGATGAGGTCAGCCTGCGCCGCCGCCGGCCGCGCGGCGAACGGCGCCGGGGACCGCGGGTGCGGAAGCGCTCAGGCGGGCCGCCAGCAGGACCGCCTCTATCAGGCTCGAGGGATCCGCGACGCCACGGCGCGCGATGTCGAACGCAGTCCCGTGATCGACGGAGGTCCTGACGATCGGGAGGCCGAGCGTCACGTTCACGGCCCGGCCGAAGGCCAGGAGCTTCACCGGGATCAGGCCCTGATCGTGATAGCAGGCGATGACCGCGTCGAACTCCCCTCGTGAAGCGCGGACGAACACGGTGTCCGCCGGGAGCGGGCCCTCGACCCGGATCCCCCGCCCTCGTGCGGCAGCCGCGGCGGGAGCCAGGCTGTCGCGGTCCTCCGTGCCGAGCAGGCCATCCTCGCCGGCGTGGGGGTTCAGTCCGGCGAGCGCGAGACGCGGGGCCGGATACCCGAATGCCGGCAGGGCTTCGGCGGCGAGCTCGATCACGTCGACGAGGCGGGCCGTGGTCAGGAGCCGCGGCACGTCGGCGAACGGCACGTGTACGGTCGCGAGCACGACGCGCACGGCGTCGGAGTGGAACAGCATCGCCACACGCGTGGCGCCGGTGAGCTCTGCGAGCAGCTCGGTGTGCCCCGGCCACGGGAGGCCCGCCTCATGGAAGGCAGCCTTGTTGATGGGGGCGGTGGCGATGGCGGAAACGGCGCCCGACTGTGCGTCCCCGACCGCGGCCCGGATCGCCTCGAAGGCGGCGCGGGCCGACGCGGCGGACACGGCTCCCGCCGGAAAGGCGGCAAGGGCCTCGGCCGAGCACGGACCGTAGAGCACCGGCTCGCACACGTCGAGCACGCGTGCGTCCGCGGCCGCCCGGAGGGCGATCTCGGGCCCGATCCCAGACGGATCGCCCACGGTGATGCCGATCCGCGGGCGGGTCGTCATCGCCGGCACCCGCACCCGCCCGACGTGCAGGACCCGCAGCCGCCGGCCGGGCCCGTGGGGTTACTGCAGCCGCCGCAGCCGCCCTCGTCGGCGCACCCTCCATGGGTCACGCCCTTGCCGTTCGGCAGCTCGTAGCGCAGGCAGCACTTCAGCCGGCCGCACATGCCCGAGAGCTTCGAGGGATTCAGGCTGAGGCTCTGCTGCTTGGCCATCCGGATCGAGATAGGCTCGAAGGACTGCAGCCACGTCGTGCAGCACAACGGCCGGCCGCACGAGCCGTATCCCCCGAGCATGCGGGCTTCGTCGCGTACGCCGATCTGGCGCATCTCGATCCGCGTCCGGAAGTGCGCGGCCAGGTCGCGCACGAGCTCGCGGAAATCGACACGCCCCTCCGCGGTGTAATAGAAGATCAACCGGGATCCGTCGAAGACCTGCTCGACCCGCGCGAGCTTCATCTCGAGTCCGCGCTCGCGGACTTTCAGCACGCAGATGCGGTGCGCCTCCTGCTCCCGCTGCTGCTGGCGCAGCCGCGCGAGAACGTCCTCGCGGGTGGCTCGTCTCACCACTTGCGCGCCCGACCCGGCCGGCGGCGCTTTGCGCTCGGCGAGTGCCGGAATCGCACGCGTCACGGTGCCGAGTGCCTGCCCCTCGGCCGTCTGTACCACCACCTGATCTCCGGGGTCGAACGATGACGGCGCGGGCGGGGATGCTGGAGCCCCGGTCGTATCGTCGAACGCCAGCTCCGGCACGAGGAAGGTGTAGGTACGGCCGACGGGAGTGAACTTGACGCTGACGAGCGGGCGCTCGGGCCCTTCGCTCATGACGGCCTCTATGTCAACGGGCGCCGACGGCCGGCCCCGATTACAGCTGCAGCGCTACCCAGTCGGCGACGATTTTCGGACTTGCGTTCCGATCGAGCGCCGCCAGCGCCTGATCCACCGCGGCGAACGCCTTCACCACCCGTCCGGCATCGAAGGCGCGCAAGAGTCGCCCGAGCGAGTCGGCACGATCCGCATTGGCCAGATCGCGCGGCGCCACGCGGGCATGCAGCGCGGCCAGGTCGCGCAGCAGGCCGGCGAGCGACCGCAGCCGCCTCGCGAGCTCATCCCGATCCGCGCCGGCCCGGCCCGCCGTCGTGAGCGCCCGGGCGCCCTCGAGCCGCCGGCGTGGATCCGCGGTTCGCGCCGCGTCTTCGAGCAGCCCGGCCGCGGCCTCCCTCGCCCGAACGAACTCTTCCGAGCTGCCTTCGAGCGCCATACCCACGCTGCCGTCGGAAGACGCCGCGGCGGCCTGCGCGTTCCCGGGCTCGTAGTCGTGCCGGGCCAGGAGCACGGCCGCGACCTCCGCCGGCGCCAACCGCCCGAACCGCAGCCGCTGACAGCGCGACCGGACAGTGGGCAGCAGCAGCTCCGGCCTCGAAGTCACGAGCACGAACACCGACGACGCCGGCGGCTCTTCGAGGGTCTTCAGCAGCGCGTTCTGCGCCTCCACCACCATGGCCTCGGCATCGTCCACGACGACGACACGCCGCCGCCCTTCGAAAGGTCTGTAGCCCGACCGCTCGATGGCCTCGCGGATCTGATCGATCTTGATCGTCCCGCTCTCACCCGGCGCGAGCATCATCACATCGGCGTGGGTGCCTCGCGCGATCCGGACGCAGGACGAGCACACTCCGCAGGCGTCTCGCAGCGGTTCCGCCGCTCCGGAAGGCGACCCCCGGTCATCGTCCGGGGCGAACGGAACTGGCGCCGGACAGTTGAGGAGCTGCGCGAGCGCGATCGCGGTCAGCCGTTTCCCCACCCCTTCAGGGCCGGCGAAGATCAGGCTGGGCGGCAACGAGCCGCGCACCGCGGCACCCGCGGCAAGAGCCAGCAGATGACGATGGCCCGCGATGTCTCGGAGTGGCATGATGCTGGAGAGCGGTCGAATCGTATCACGGCGTTTCGGCCTGCCCGCCGCCAGCGCGCGGCCGGCACTGCTGGTCTGGCGACGCTGCGCCTCAGAACCCACGAGGCGCCGCTCGCCAGTTCCGGGGGGCAAGGCCTCTAGCCGCCGGGAGGTCTGCCCGAAGGGCGCTTCTGCTCTTCTTTCCCGCGCTCTTCGTCGTCCTTCTTCTTGTCGTCCTTCTTGTCGTCATCCTTGTCGCCGCCGCGCCCGAAGAGGCGCGACCAGAACCCGCGCTTCTTCTTCGGCTCCTCGACCTTCGCCTCGCGCTCCTCTTCCTTCTCGGCGGCTTTCCGTTCGACGGAGGGGGCGGTCGCGGGAGATCCGGACGTGCTGGCCGCCCGGGGCGGCGGCAGCCCGAGGTCCCCGGCCGAGACCGGCGTGCCGGCGTCCTTGCCGAAGATGCCGGCGAGCCGATCCATGAACGAGAGCGGCTGGTGGACGTCGCACGTGTCGGTCGGCTGGGTGCCGCGGACGAAGTACTCGGTGTAGACCATCGAGCGCCTCTCGACGCCGCCGTCGCTCGTGACCACCGCCACGCTCTGGCATCCCTCGTTCGGCAGCCGACCGGAGACGCGGCACACATTCGTGCCGATGACGTTCGAGGGCCGCTCGAGCCACTCGGCCTTGTCCCCGCGCGTCGCCCGCTTCATGAACGAGGCCCAGATGGGCACCGCCAGCTCGCCCGCGTAGCCGTTCGACACGATGGTTCGTGGCGCGTCGAAGCCGACCCACACGCCGGTGACGAGCTTCGGGGTGTAACCGATGAACCAGGCGTCGTGATAGTCGTTCGTCGTGCCGGTCTTGCCGGCCGCCGGCAGCGTGAACCCCGCCTGCCTGGCGCGGTAGGCCGTGCCGGCGTTGATCACGTCGGCGAGCATGCTCGACATCAGGAAGGCCGTCGATTCACTGACGGCCCGCCGCTCCTCTCCGGCGTTCTCGAACAGCACGTGTCCTTCGTCGTCCTGCACGCGTCGAATCAGCACGGGCGTGCGGACGATGCCCTTGCCGGCAAACGCGCCGTAGGCGGCGGTGAGCGACACGAGCGTGACGTCGCTGGCGCCGAGGGCCAGCGACGGCACGCTCGGCGGCGTGCCCACGTTGAGCTTCTCCGCGTAGGTAACGGCGTGACGGATGCCGACCGAGCTCAGGAGCTGGACCGCCGCACGGTTGCTCGACGTGCGCAGCGCGGTCCGGAGAGTCATGGAGCTGGCGTCGGAGTGCTCGTCCTCCGGGAGCCAGTCGCCCTGGAGCGTCGCGATCGGCGCGTTCAGGTTGGTGATGAGCGTGGCCGGCGTCTGCCCGGCCTCGATTGCGGCGGCGAACACGAAGGGCTTGAACGCCGAACCCGACTGCCGTCTGGCCTGTGTCGCACGATTGAAGCGGCTCTCGTTGAAGTCGCGGCCGCCCACCATCGCCAGCACGTGGCCCGTCGCCGGATCCATGGTGACGAGGGCCCCCTGCAGGTAATCCGGGGTGGAGCCGGGCTTCACCTCCTGAGCCGCGCGCGGGACGTGCTTGAACCCGCGACGCTTCTCGATCTCCTCGAGGCCCTGTTCGACGATCGACTCCGCGGCCTGCTGCAGGTCCGGATCGATGGTCGTGTAGACGCGCAGCCCACCCTGGTACACCCGCTGCCAGCCGAACCGCTCTACGAGCTCCCGGCGGACCTGCTCCTTGAAGTAGAGCCCGAACGACTCCTTGATCTCGAGCGCGTTCTTCAGCCGGACCGGGGCACTGCGCGCCTGCTCGAGCATCGCCTGATCGATGGCGCCGGATGCCACCATCGTCTGGAGCACCACGTTGCGCCGGGCGATGGCGCGATCGAGGTTGACCGTCGGCGCGTAGCTGGACGGCGACTGGATCAGCCCGGCGAGGAGCGCCGCTTCATCGACCGTGAGCTCGCTGGCGCTCTTGCCCAGGTATCCGCGCGCTGCGGCTTCGACCCCGTACAGGCCGTCGCCGAAATAGACCTTGTTCAGGTAGAGCTGCAGGATGTCGTTCTTGGAATACAGGCTCTCGATGTACGCGGCGAGAATGACCTCCTTGATCTTGCGGCGATACGTCTTGTCGCGGCTGAGGAAGCTCTGCCGCGCGAGCTGCTGGGTGATGGTGCTCCCGCCTTCCGCCCGGCGGCCCGCACGGACGTTCCGCAGGACGGCCCCGGCGATGCGCACGGCGTCGACGCCGCTGTGATCGAAGAAGCGCTGATCCTCGACGGAGATTACCGCCTTGATCAGGTTGGGCGACATCCCGCTCAACGGAATCTCGATCCGCTGCTCCTTGAAGATCGTGAACACGGGCCGGTCGGACGCGTCGAAGATCGTCGTCGACTGCGCCATGTCGCCGATGTCACGCACGGCCTCGCGGTCGGGCAGACCGGCGGTGAGGTCGTAGCTGAACCAGGCAAGCGACGCCGTCGACGAGAGCGTGAGGACGCTGAGCGCGACGACTACGGCCGCCAGAACGCGCGGCCGGCCGTTGAAAAGGCGGCGAAGCAGCGCAGCCGAGGAGTGGAGGTATCGCATCTTCGGGGGAAGCTGACGCAAGATGCACGCCGATCCGACCGCAGCCGGAAGTGCGGGGCGATCTGCCGGATTATCCGCTGTTTGAGGCCCGGCAGCAAGCGAGTGGCAGTCCTGCTGATGAGCTAAGTGCTGTCAGTGCGCGGGCCCGAGCAGCACTGCGTTGATGAACAGCAGTTGCGTTGCCTCGGTGAACCCTCGATAGTTGGGGTCCTCGGCGAACGCCACGATGTGACCCTGCCCCAGGGGCTGGTGCATCAGGTACGCACGCTGGGCGAGCAGCGGCTGCGCTTCCTTCCAGACGAGCCCTGCCGCGACGAGACGGTCGAGCGTATCGAACAGCCCGACGTTCCGTCCGACATCGAGCTTGAGCGGCGCGAAGACCTTCGCGCCCTCGTAGACCACCTGGATCTCGCCGTCGAGGCCGGCGCTGAGCCAGTGGTTCCGATCGAGCCTGACGCGAAGCATGGCACCCGCGAGGTTCTCGGGCCGCTCGCGCTCGGGCTGAATCGCCTTGTCGTAGTCGAACGGCTTCTCGGAATCGGGTTTCGCGGGCGGCGGCGGCGGCGGGGGCGCAGTCTGGCCTTGCCCCTGCCCCTCCGGCGGATCGCGCTCCGGCGAGCCATCGCGCAGCAGCGTGTCGGTCGAGAGGAGCCCGACGCGGTCGCGTGCGGCCCATCGCGACGCTTCGGCCAGGGTCACGAGAGTGCCGCCGCTCCGGATCCAGTCGCGCAGCCGGCGGAGCGCATCCTCGTTGAAGTTGTACGTGCCGGACGGCAGGACGAGAACGTCGTAGTCGTGCAGGTCGAAGTTCTGAAGCGTGGGCACGCGCATCGCGGTGACGCGCTGCCCGAACCGCCGCTCGAGGACGTACCGGGCCCACCCAGCCGAAAGGCTCGAGACCGGCGTGTCCCAGGCCAGGAGGACGCGCGGCGGCTTGAGCCGCGCTGTCCGGCCGCTCCCCAGCGAGATTCCCGACTGCGTCCAGGTCTCGGTGATCGGCACGAGCGGCGCGTCGTGCCGCATGGCAATCTCGCGCAGCCGCGCGGCCGTCCCCTCGGGATTCTCCGACAGGCGCACGAACGCGCTCCCGATGCCGTAGGCCCGCCCGCCATGCGAGAACGTCTCGTCCGATGTCTGCACGCGGAGGCCCTCCCGCACGGCCTCGACCATGGCCGACGCCGTGCCGCTCGTCCATGGCAGGAGGAACCCCAGCGTGCCTTCCGGCGCAGGAACCGAATCGGTGGCTTTCGAGTCGGGCCGAACCTCCGCCGCCCGTACCGTCGAGGCACGATCCGACGTCAGGACCTCGACGTCGAACGCGAGCGGCAGGCTCCACGCCGTGACGTCGTAAATCTGATCGGGCAGGCGTTCACGCCTCCGGCGATCCTGCTCCTTGAGAAAGGCCTCGTCCATCTTCACGTCGGAATCGAGCAGGTTGCGGACGAGCCGCCCGGCCGGCTGGGCGAGGGGCACGATGAAGCTGCCCGCCGGAACGGAGCGGCCCCCGATCTGGAAGGCTTCCTCCGTCCGTCTGACCTGAATGCCCTGGGCGGCGAGCAGCCTGGCCAGCCGCTGCGCGCGCGACGGATCGTCGCCGGTCAGCATCACGTATTCGCGCGTCCCCTGCTGCCCCTGCGCGATCGCCGAACGCCGGAACTGATGGAAGTCGCGCAGGAGCCGCTCGCGATTCCGCGCGGCCGTCACCGCGGTCGTGATCGCGGCCGTGAAATGACGCGTGACACCGTCCTTGTAAGTCAGGAGCGTGCCGTCCTGCCGCCGGAACGCGAGCCCCCTGGCCGACGCCTGCTCGTACGTCATGCCGATGGCCCCGTGAAACAGCGGCCACGACTCGCCATACCCGGGGTAGAACGAGTCGTACACCTCGCGGATGAAGTACGGGAAGCCGCGGCGGTCGAACTCGGCGGCGTTCGCGCGGCCGAACGTCTCGAACCACGTCCGCTGCGCTTCGGTCACGAGCGGGTTGATCGGATCGGCGGGCGGAGCGAAATAGTAGGTCGAGTTTCCCCCCATCTCGTGGAGATCGACCACCACCTGCGGAAACCACTCCAGCATCACCCTGGCGCGGCCCTGCGTCTCCGGCTGGGTGAGCGCGAAGTAATCCCGGTTCATGTCGAAGAGATAGTGGTTCGATCGGCCCCCCGGCCACGGTTCGTCGTGCTCGGCTGACGCGGGCTCCGGGTCGGGCTCGGCCGCACGCCCCAGCAGGTTGTGCGTCACGAATCGTTGCCGGCCGTCGGGGTTCTGCATCGGGTCGATGATGACCAGCGCCTCACGCCGGGTCAGGTCCGCGTCGGCGTGATCGCGGGCGGCAAGCAGGTGATACGCCTCCGCCAGCGCGGCATCCGCCGACGAGATCTCGTTGCCGTGGACGCCGTGAATCAGCCAGACGATCACCGGCAGCTCGGCAATCAGCCGCTCCGCCTCCGCCGATCCGGTCGCCAGCGCCTGCATCCCCCGGCGCACGTCGTCGAGACGGGCGATGCGCTCCGCTGACCCGACGATCAGGTAATGCAGCGGACGCCCCTCCCAGCTCGTGGCATAGCGCACGAGCCGGGCTCGATCCGGAGCCGCCTTCGCAAGAGCCTCCAGGTAACGGCCAATCTCGTCGGGCGTACTGATCGCTTCACCTGGCGCATGTCCCACCACCGACTGCAAGGTCGGAATGGCCGGGTCATACGTGACGCCTGGCGCGAGGCCCTGCGCCGCGTGCCCGATCGAGGTGAGGGTGAGGAGAAGAACCGTCGCGAACTTCATGCAATGTCTTGTACCACGGATGGGCTGGATCTCTGGTTCAAGGTTCAAGGTTCAAGGTTCAGGTTCCGGGTTCCGGGATGCTGCCTTCGGCACGGTGTTCGCAAAATGGGCTCTGGGCTCTGGGCTCAGGGCTCTGGGAGGACTTCTTATGCAGGCTCGGTATCTTGCGGCGATCGTCGGCGTGATCCTGCTGGGCAGCCCCGGCATGGCGCACAGCGGGTCGATGGGCGCACACCCTGGGCAGATCTACGAATCCGAACGGGAGCTGCGCCTGCGCAGCCTCGACAGCGACAACGACGGAGTCATCACACGCAGTGAGTGGCTCGGCACCCCCGAAGGGTTCCGCCGGCACGATACCAACGGGGACGGCGTGCTGTCGGGCGACGAGGTCAGGCAGCTCGGCTCATCCGACAACCCGACGGACGCTGCCGAGCTGCGGGCCGTCTTCAACCGGGCCGACCGCAACGGCGATCGGATGTTGTCGGAGGAGGAATGGTACGGCGACCGGTCCGTGTTCGCGCGGCTCGACCGGAACAGGGACGGCGCCATCAGCCGGGGCGAGTTCGTCAGCGACGCCCGCGCCAGTCGCGGAACGACGTTTGCCGAACTGGACCGCAACCGCAACGGCGTCATCACCCGGAACGAGTGGGACGACGATCTCGACGAGTTCCGGCGGTTCGACGCCGACGGCGACGGCGTGCTGACGCGGGCCGAGTATCGCGAGGCCCGGATCGGCAGCTCGATCGACGAGGATCGGGCGATCGCTCGCGCGGATTCCGAGTCGGCCGCGTTCCGCGCCGGGCGCGAGCGAGGGCTTTCGGACGGCCGGGAGGCGGGTCAGCGCGACCGGATCAAACGAGGGCGCTGGGACCTCGAGGGTCAGCGCGAGCTCGAGACGGCCGACGCGGGCTACTCGCCCGTCGTCGGCTCGCGCGAGGATTACCAGTCCGGCTATCGGGAAGGTTTCCGCCAGGGATACCGCGACGGTTTCGGGCGGCAGTAAGCCGCGTACTCCCCCCTTGCGCCGGGCGCGCCTCTCGTGGTGGGATTCGTCCACACGAGCCGGTGAGCGCCCGCACGATCTCGCCGACGCCGCGGCAGACTGCCCGAGCCGTGGCGGAGGCGATCAACCCGAGGATCGGCACCCGAGGGCTCCGCCCAATCCGGCGCGGGGAGGGATCTCTCATGACATGTCGGGTCAAGATTGCGGTCAACGGCCGCGCGCTCGAGCGCGATGTCGAACCGAGGCTGCTTCTGGTCCACTTCCTTCGCGATGCCGGTTTCACCGGCACGAAAATCGGCTGCGACACGAGCCAGTGCGGCTCGTGCACGGTGCTGCTCGACGGCGTGGCCGTCAAGTCGTGCACGACCCTCGCCATGCAGGCTGACGGCGCGGGTGTCACGACGATCGAAGGGCTTGCCGTCGACGGCCGGCTCACGGCGGTTCAGGAGGCGTTCTGGACGAAGCACGGTCTGCAGTGCGGGTTCTGCACGCCGGGGATGGTCTTCGCCGCACACGAGATCCTCCGTCGCAACCCGGATCCGACGCCGGAACAGATCCGGCACGGTCTCGAAGGCAATCTCTGCCGGTGCACCGGCTATCACAACATCGTTCGCGCGGTACAGGCGGCGGCCGCTGCAGGTCGCGGGCAGGACGCGGGAGGTGCGCGATGACGCCTGCCACGACGGCGGCGGCCCGCGTGTTCGGCTCCGGCATCCGGCGCCGGGAGGACCCGCGGCTGCTCACCGGCACCGCTCGGTATACGGCCGACTTCACACTGCCCGGCATGGCGCACGCGGCCGTCCTCCGCAGCCCGCACGGCCACGCCCGCATCCGCGGAATCGACAGCAGCCGCGCCAAGGCGGCGCCCGGCGTCGTCGCTGTCTTCACCGGCGCGGACGCCGCGAAGGCGCTGCAGCCGATCCCCTGCGCCTGGCTCCTGCCGAACTCCGAGCTCAGGATCGCTCCGTACCACGCCCTGGCCACCGATACGGTGCGCTACGTCGGCGATGCCGTTGCGGTCGTCGTGGCCGAAAGCGAGTACCAGGCGTACGACGCCGTGGACCTGATCGAGGTCGACTACGAGCCGCTGCCGGCCATCGTCGATCCCCGCAAGGCGGCGGACGAGGGCGCACCACAGCTCCACGGCGAAGCGCCCGGCAACGTCGCGTTCCACTGGACCGTAGCCGGCGGCGACGTCGACGCCGCGTTCGAGTCGGCGGACGTCGTGGTTCGCGACAAAATCGTGCAGCAGCGTCTCATCCCCACGGCGATGGAGCCGCGCGGCGCCGTCGCCCAGTTCACGCCGGCCACGGGCGAGCTGACCCTCTGGAACACCACGCAGAACCCGCACATCGTCCGCTTCATCATGTCGCTCGTGAGCGGCGTGCCCGAGGATCGGCTGCGGGTGATCGCGCCCGAGGTCGGCGGCGGATTTGGAAGCAAGATCCCGCAGATCCAGGGCGACTTCATCACCGTGTTCTGCTCGATGGCCCTCGGGCGGCCGGTCAAGTGGATCGAAACGCGATCGGAGAACTATCAGTCCACGACGCACGGGCGGGACCACGTGCAGGACGTGGAGCTGGCCGCGACGAGAGACGGCCGCATCCTCGGCCTTCGCTGCACGGTCTGGGCCGGCATGGGCGCCTACCTGTCGACGGCAGCACCGGGCATCCCGACGATCCTGCACGGCCTCATGCTGTCAGGCCCGTATCGGATCCCCGCCGTCAAAGAGGACGTTTACGGGATGTACACCAGCACCACGCCGGTCGAGGCCTACCGCGGCGCGGGCCGGCCCGAGGCCACGTTCATGCTGGAACGGATGATGGACGTGCTGGCGGACCGGATCGCCGTGGATCCAGCGGAGATCCGGCGGCGCAATCTCATCCCGCCGTTCACCGACGGCTACGACGTCGTCACCGGGCTGAAGTACGACAGCGGGAACTACCAGGCCGCGCTCGACAAGGCCCTGACTCACGTCGGCTACGACGAGCTGCGGAAGGAACAGGCGGACCTCCGGCGGCAGGGCCGCTATCTCGGCATCGGCCTCACGACGTACGTGGAGATCTGCGGGCTCGGTCCCTCGCAGGTCGCCGGCGCCGTGGGCTTCCAGGGCGGCCTCTGGGAGAGCGCGATCGTCCGCTTCCATCCGAGCGGAAAGGTGAACGTCTTCATCGGCGCATCGCCGCATGGACAGGGTGAAGAGACCACGTTCGCGCAGGTCGTCGCCGAAGAGCTGGGTGTGGCGGTCGATGACGTGCGCGTGATTCACGGCGATACCGACAGTACGCCGATGGGATGGGGAACGTACGGCAGCCGCACGACCGCCGTCGGAGGCGCGGCGCTGGCGGTCGCCGCGCGCAAGATCAAGGAGAAGGCCCGGCTGCTCGCGAGCCACGTGCTCGAAGCGGCGGTGGAGGACATGGACTACGCCGACGGCAGGTTCTTCGTGAAGGGGTCGCCCGATCGCCACAAGACGATTCAGGAGATTGCTCTCCTCGCCAACGTGGCCTGGAACCTGCCGCAGGGGATGGAGGCCGGGCTCGAAGCGTCGAGCTTCTACGACCCCCCGAACTTCACGTACCCGTTCGGGACGCACGTCGCCGTCGTGGAGGTCGACGCCGCGACGGGGCACGTCGAGCTGAGACGCTACGTCGCAGTTGACGACTGCGGCCCCCAGATCAACCCGGTGATCGTCGAAGGGCAGGTGCACGGCGGCGTCGTCCAGGGCATCGGACAGGCGCTCTGGGAGGAAGCCGTCTACGACGAGAACGGCCAGCTCCTGACCGGCTCGCTCACCGACTACGCGATCCCGCGGGCGGACGTACTGCCCGACGTCGAGGTGCTCTCCACCGTGACGCCCTCCCCGCATCATCCGCTGGGCGTGAAGGGCATCGGCGAGGCGGGCACGATTGCCTCCACCTGCACCGTCTACAACGCTGTGATCGACGCCCTCGAGCCGTTCCACGTCGCGTCGATTCAGATGCCGATGACGCCCGAGCGCGTGTGGCGCGCCATCCAGTCAGGAAAGGGGGCCTAGCCATGTACCCGGCATCGTTCGACTATCACCGCGCAGGTTCGATCGACGACGCCCGGCGCCTCCTCGCGGCCCATCCGGGGTCGAAGCTGCTGGCCGGCGGACACAGTCTGATCCCGCTCCTCAAGCTCAGGCTCGCCGCGCCCCCCGCGGTCATCGACATCGGACGCGTGCAGGCGCTCCGCGGAATCGGCAGCCAGGGAGGCCATCTCAGGATCGGCAGTCTGACCACGCACGCCGAGATCGCGGGCTCGGCCGAGGTTGGCACCGGCGCCTCCGCGCTGGCCGAAGCGGCGGCGCTGGTCGGGGATCCGGCGGTCCGCAACCGCGGGACCATCGGAGGCAACGTGGCGCATGCGGATCCCGCGTCGGACCTCCCGACCGTGCTGGTCGCGCTCGGGGCGCGGATGGTCGCGGTCGGTCCGCGGGGCGAACGGAACATCGACG
>DASPFV010000074.1:0-27937 GCA_035620975.1 Vicinamibacterales bacterium | reverse complement strand
GACGGCCGCGCACTCGGGTGGATGGTGCCCGACGCCGACGCGCCGCCCGACCGGCGGGTCGAGCGGCGGATCATCGGCATCGTCGACGACACGGTGCGGCAGAGCGTCACGGATACGCCCGAACCGGAGATGTTCCTCCTCGCGAGCCAGCAGCCGCTGCAGAACGATCAGATCTCGGTCGTCGTCCGGACCGATGGCGATCCGCGCAACCTGATCCGATCAGTCCGCGCAGCCGTGCAGGAGGCGGCGCCGACCGCGATCGTCGAAGGCGTCGTGACGATGGACGACAAGGTGGCCGCGACGCTCAGCCGGCCGCGCATGTACGCCGTGCTGTTGACGACGTTCGGCGTCTTCGCACTGGCCATTGCGGGCGTCGGGCTCTTCGGCGTGCTGTCCTACACGGTCGCGCTGCGCGCGCGTGAGATCGGGGTCCGTTCGGCGCTCGGTGCGCGCGTCTGGGACATCGTCGCGCTCGTGCTGCGCCAGTCGATGGCGGTCGCGCTCACGGGCATTGCGACCGGCCTGCTCGCGTCGTTGTGGGTGGTGGAGGCGTTTCGCGGACTGCTGTTCGGCATCTCGACCCACGATCCGGCAACCTTTCTGCTGGTCGGCGCCGTGTTGATCGTAGTCGCGGCTGCCGCCAGCATCGTCCCGGCCCGTCGCGCAGCGCGCGTGGATCCGGTCAAGGTGCTGCGCGGCTAGACCTGACCGCGTGGTTCGTGACATGACTCCCGGGCGGGGCATCCCGCCTGGCGGCGTGGCTCGTCGCCTACAAATTCCCGATTTGCGCGCTCCTCACGCCTTGCCATGCGGGCGCCGCGCTCCGGGACTCATGCCACGATCCACGCGGTCAGGACACTGGGAGGCAAGCAGGCCAGCCGACGCGTCCGGCATCCGCCGCGCGGCCGCGACGCCCTCATCGTCGGCATCAGGCGGCAGGGTGAGCGGCTCGACGACGAGCGCGACGCGAACGGCCTCGGCACCTGGGTACGACCCCAGCTGCTGACCCGGCCAACGTTGGTGCGCAAGGTTCAGATTCCGTCACGAGCGATCCGCCCTCCAAACCCCAGTTTCCGAACGCAGACCGGCGCGGCTTCAACTAAGATCAGCGCACCAGTTTCAAGATCGGGCCCTCGACCTGCAGGAGCTCGCGATGAAGAAGGTTCAGGTACAAGGGCTTCACCACATCACCATCGTCGGGTCGACGAAGCAGAGCGCCATCGACTTCTGGGAGGGTGCGCTCGGGATGCCGTTCATCTTCGAGCAGCCGAATCTCGGCAAGCCCGACGAGAATCACCTGTACTTCGATCCTGGCGACGGCCGCCTGCTCACCGTGTTCACCAGCGAAGCGGGCGGAGACGCGGGGCGGGACGCGCCGCGGGAGGCCGGCTGCCTCGAGCACATCGCCTTCAACGTGTCCCGGGCGTCGTTCCTGCAGGCTCCCGATCGGCTGCGCGCTCGGGGCATCGAGTTCATCCAGCGCGATCGGGGCTTCATGGACTCCATCTATCTCCGCGATCCGAACGGGATGAAGGTCGAGCTCGCGTGCTACAAATTCGAGGCGCCTGAGGGCTTCCGCGCGGTGGACGTCCTGATGACGGCGCACGCACTCCGCGTGAGCCGTGGCGACCACCACATCACCGACGGGCACCTCGCGGATGCAATCGAGCAGCTGCTGGCGGGCCGGCCTCGCCCGGCCGATGAGGCAGACCGGTCCTGAAGGAGCGGACCGGCTCCAAACGCTTCGCGGCGCTGATCCCGACGTCCGGGTCGGCTGTCGCCGTTCCCGATCCCGAGCCATAGCGGCCCGGGGCCTGTCACAAGGACAGATGCTGTCGGGCGTACGCGATGGACCGATCGATCAGGTCGTCTTCGAGCTTCAGCGCCTGCTCCGGTGAGAGGCCGGCGGTCGTCGTCAGCGGCTTGCTCGCCGTCCGGACGATCTCGAGCATCCGGGCGAGATCGCGCCCGGGCAGCGGGCTGGAGTGGTCGTCGAAGGTCGCCCAGTACTTCTTCGTGAAGACGGGAATCTTCAGCGGCTCGCGCGTGATCATCTCCAGCGCGAAGATCATGTCGGGGTCGCGCTGCTGCAGGCCCCTGACCATGCCCGGAATGTCGAGGATCCCCTCCCCCAGCGCGGTCTCGGAGAGCAGGAAGCCGTCTTCGTACGGCGCAACCGCCATGTCCTTGAAGCTGACGTAGATGGTCAGGGGCGCGAGCAGCCGGTACGTGTCCTCCGGATCCTCGCAGAGTGCGATGTTGTTGCCGAAGTCGTAGCACACGCCGACGTACTCGCTGCCGACCTGCGTGACCCACGCGGCGTGCTCCGCCGCACGCCAGCCCTTGTGGTTCTCGATCGCCAGCCTGACCTTGTGCCGGCGCAGGATCGGCTCGGCGCGCTCGACCGACTTCCTGTGCGCCTCGAAGCTGGCCTTGAACGCTTCGAACGTGTCGAACTCCTCGTAGCGCCGCTGCGTGAACGAGGCGTGGGTCGTGACCGCTCCCAGCTCGCGGGCGGCCGCGATCCTGGCTTCGTAGGCAGCCACCTCGGCGTCGGCGCGCGGCGGCGCGGCGCTCACGATGCACCGCATGCCGTAGGCGTCGAGCTTTTTTCGGAGCGCGCGGACCGCGTCGGGCCCGCCCTCCGGGATCGTCAGCCGAACCGCCCCGAGGCCCAGCGCATGGCAGTGCTCGAGGATGTCGAACTTGCCCGCGCGGCGCCGGTGCGCGAAGCCCGGCCCTTCGCCGCCCATGTTCTTCAGCATGGCGCGCGGCGGGGCAGGCCTGGCGCGGGCCTCGCCCAGGCCGGCGGCCGACAGCCAGGCCAGCGTCGCTCCAGCCGTCTCCAGCCATTCCCGTCGTGTCACGTCGCCCTCCGCGTCAGAGGCGGATATTCTACTCAGGATCAGCTCCCGCTCCGGTCTCACGTACAATGCGGCTGCGGCGCATCTGTAGTCGCAGATCCTGCCGGGTGGTTGACGCGCGCTTCCAGGGCGGCTTCGGCGTCTACGATGCGCCGGAGCCGTGAGGGCCCTGGACGACGGTGTATGACAGGGAGCGCTGGGACGCAGGACCCGGCGAGACGAGCTCGTTCCCTGCGAAGCGGAGGACCGCCGGGGGCTGAGGTCCATCTCGTGTTCTCCGGCGATGACGCGTTCACGGTTCGCAGGGGGACGCGCTTTTCAGCCAGAGACTCCGCGGTGGACTGTATGCCCGGAATGTGGACTGGCCCGCTCTGCTGTTGCGGGCCCAATGACGCGGGTGACTACCAGATCCCGCCTGCAGACATCATCCATACGGTCCACTGGTGACAGTAACGTGAGGTCCTCGCGGCGAGTCCCGGCCTCTTGGCGGCTCTTCGTGTCCGCTGCCCCACGGTGATTGAGTGCTGCAGGGGCACGGAACAGGGGCACCCAGGTCATCGCCGCTGCTAGAATGCCCACGCTCGGATGTCCCTCTCCCCAGGCGCGCGAGTCGGCCACTACGAAGTGCTGGCGCTCGTCGGCAGCGGCGGCATGGGCCAGGTGTATCGCGCGCGTGACGCGAGGCTGAATCGCGACGTCGCGCTCAAGATTCTGCCGGACGCGTTCACGGACGATCCGGAACGGCGCGCACGGTTCGAACGCGAGGCACAGCTGCTCGCGGCACTGAGTCATCCCCACATCGCGACCCTTCACGGGCTCGAGGCGGTTGACGGCAGCGATTGCCTCGTCATGGAGTTCGTGCCCGGGCTGACGCTCGCGGACCGGCTCGAAGGCGGTCCCTTGAGTGTGGCGGAGGCGCTGCCGCTGTTCGCCCAGATCGCCGCGGCGGTCGAAGCGGCGCACGAGAAGGGGATCGTGCACCGCGATCTGAAGCCGGGCAACATCAAGATCACGCCGGACGGTCGCGCCAAGGTGCTCGATTTCGGGCTCGCAAAAAGCGTTCTCACCGAGCCGGCGCCCGACATGTCCTCGCAGGCGACCACGGCGCTGTCGCCGGCGACAGCCATCGGGGCGGTGACGGGCACGGCGGCGTACATGAGCCCCGAACAGGCGCGGGGGCTGCCGGTGGATCGCCGCACCGACGTCTGGGCGTTCGGCTGCGTCTGCTACGAGGCGCTGTCGGGACGAGCGGCGTTCAGCGGGTCGACCCTGACCGACGTGCTCGCCACCGTCACGAGAGCCGACCCGGACTGGAGCGCGATCCATCATGCTCCGCAGCGGATTCAGGAACTGATTCGCCGATGCCTGCGCAAGGACAGAGAGCGGCGACTCCAGTCGATTGCCGATGCGCGCATCGAAATCGAGGATGCGATCGCAGACGCGACGACGCCGGAGCCAGCCGTCCACACGGCCGGCGGCCGTCCTCGGTGGCTGGTGGTGGCGATCGTCGGCGCAGTCGCGCTGGTCGCCGGAGCCGTCCTCGCGCTCAGGTTACTGAGCGGCCCCGGGCCCGCACCCACGATACAGGCGGCCATCGAGATCCCGCCGCGCGCGATCGGCGTCTTCAGCGGACTGGTCCTCTCCCCTGACGGACGGACGATCGTCTATGGCGGCGACATCGACGGCGGCCAGTTATTTCGTCGCCGCATGGATGTGGCGGCCGCCGAGGCGATTCCGGGCGCCGAGACCGCCTATCATCCGTTCCTCTCTCCCGACGGGGCATGGATCGGATTCTTCGACAGGGGCAGGTTGAAGAAGATCCCGATTGCGGGCGGACTGGCCCAGGACGTCTCCACGCTCGTGTTCAGTGGCCACTCGCACGGCAGCTGGGGTCGGGACGATACCATCGTCTTCGTGCAGGGCGCGCGACAGGGCCTGTGGCGCGTGCCAGCATCCGGAGGCACGCCGGAGCAGCTGGCCACGCCGGACGCGGCGCGCAACGAGAAGGAGTTCCTGGATCCCTCGTTCCTTCCCGACGGCCGGGCGATTCTCTTCACGGTCCGGACCGATTCGGGGGTCGCGATCGCAATCCTCGTTCCGTCGACGGGCGAGCGCCGTCTCCTCGTCGACGGCGGGCGCTTCCCCTGGTACTCGCCGACCGGCCATCTGGTGTTCTGGCAGGATTTCGCGCTCCGCGCGGCGCCGCTCGACCCCGCCCGGCTGACCCTCACCGGCCCGCCGGTCACCGTGGTCAGCCATGTGAGCGCCCTGGGCGGGTGGGGACCCGCCTTCAGCTCGTCCCGGACTGGAACCCTCGTCTACTATCCAGCGTTCGAAGACAAGAGCCAGCGGACGCTCACGTGGATCGATCGAGCCGGGGCAGTCACGCCGGTCGTGGAAAGCCGCCAGAGCATGTACGTGGCCCCGAGACTGTCACCCGACGGCCGTCAGGCGCTCGTCAGGTTCGAAGGTCTGGTGGACTGCTCTTTCAACACGCTCGATCTGGCGCGCGGGTCCTGGAGCCGCCTCACCTTTCTCGGCGACAGTCACTCGGCGGCGTGGAGTCCGGATGGCACGCGTGTCGCCTTCCAGTCCGAACGGGCCGTCGGCAACACGATTCTCATCGTCCCGGCGGGCGGCGGGCCGGAACAGACGGTGTTCGTCAGCGCACACGACATCGGGGCGATCGCCTGGTCTCCGGACGGCGACCATATCGCGTTCAGCCAGAACGTGCCGGACCGCGGCCACGACCTCTTCTGGATCCGGGCAACCGGAGGCGTGCCGCAACCGCTGCTCCAGACCCCCTTCAACGAGCGTGAGCCCGAGTTCTCCCCTGACGGCCGTTGGGTCGCGTACACCTCCGACGAATCGGGAAGGCGCGAAGTCTACGTGCGGCCGTTCCCCGGACCGGGGTCGAGGACGGTGATCTCGGTCAACGGCGGCGAGACCCCACGGTGGACGCGAGGCGGACGCGAGCTGCTGTATCGCACGCAGGAAGGGGTGATGTCCGTGGCCGTCGACACCGCTCGTGGCTTCGCCGCGGCGAAACCACAACGGGTGTTCGCTGGTCCTGCCTATCCCGACGGCGGGTACGACGTGACCGCCGACGGCAAACGCCTGCTCGTCGTGCAATCCAAAGCCACACCGGCCAGCACACAGATCCAGGTCGTTCTCAACTGGTTCTCGGAGCTGAAGGCTCGGGTCCCTTCGAGGTAGCTCGAACCCGACGATCCGTGGCGCCCATCCCCGGGTCGCGGCCACGAGCGGGAGTCGGCAGCCGGACTCATCGCCCGAAACGGTCCTGCCGGGCGCGCACGGGTGTTCCAGCCCGAGTCAGGAACGGCGGGCGCTACCTGACCCGCCCTCTGCCTCGTACTCGCGGAGGAATCCCTCGAACAGCCGTTTGTGCGCGTACTCGTCCTTCAGGATCTCAATCACCATGTCCTGCGTGACCCAGTCCACGCCGTCGGCCTCTTCGATGATCCGGTTGTAGAACTCGATAGCCCCGTTTTCCGCGTCGATGACGCCGCGGATGACATGGGTGATGTCGGTCTGGTGCTCCGGTGGCTGCAGCGAGACCTGGTCGGCCTTGAAGGCCAGCGACCCGGGCACGACGCCATAGAGCTCTTTGATCCGCTTCGCGAACTGCTGGGCATGGCCCAGCTCTTCCTGGATGTCCTCCGAGAGCGACTCCGCAATTTCCTTGGCCCGCACGCCGTCGGGATTCACCGAGTTGGCGATGTAATTGATGACGGTCTCGATCTCCATCCAGTACGCGCGGGTCAGCAGCTCGACGAGCCGCTCCCGTTTCTGCCTGTTCTCTCCCGCCAGAATGTCCGTCGTCGCCTGCGCCGTTCTCGCCATGACTGTCACTCCTCGCGTCAAAGCTCTTCCGGTAATGTCGTAGCCGTTGAGGCAAGATGGATGCAAACCGCCCGCCGCCACGGAAGAACACCGCCACGGAAGAACACGGAAGAACACGGACCTGACAATCTTCCGGTCCGACAGACGGTGGCGGAATCTTTTCCGTGTTGATCCGTGGCCGGAATCCTTCCGTGATCGTCTGTGGCGAAATCTTTCCGTGTTCGTCCGTGGCCGGACCTTCCCGTGTTCGTCCGTGGCCGGACCTTTCCGCGTTGGTCCGTGGTGGTCCGTGGCCGGATTCTTTCCGTGTTGGTCCGTGTTGTTCCGTGGCCAGATTCTTTCCGTGTTGGTCCGTGTTGTTCCGTGGCAACTATTCCGTGGCGCCGCTATCAGCGGCGCACCTCAGTGGCTCAGAACTGCACCACGTTCTCGAGATAGAAGAACGCCGCGGGGCCGTCTGCGAACGTCGTCCGGACAACCGGACCGCGGCTCGCCACGGCCAGGTAGGCGTTGACGGACCAGCGCGGGTTGACGCGCCAGTCGAGCGAGCCCTCGAGTACCTCCATCAGGCGTGTCTCGCCGCCCGACTGCCGCAGCGTATAGCCGAAGATGCGGCCCGACTCCTGCGTGGCGCCGCTGCCGGCGTACCAGCCGTCACCACGATCAGCCAGCCCGAGGAAGTGGGCGTCCACGCGGACGCCCACGTCGTTCCGCGGCCGGAGCATCAGCTGTATCACGGCATCCCGCACGTTCGCGAGCGAGTAGAGCGTCGACTGCGAGTAGCGCCGTCCGGTCGGCAGCATCGGAAAGAAGGTGCCGTGCGTGTCGTCAGCGGGGGCGCCGTCCCCGCTGAGCCAGGTGAAGCCGCCACGCAGCCACGGAGCCCACGTCGCCTTCGACCACTGGTAGCCGGCTTCCGCTGTCATCCCGAAGGCGCGCTGATCCAGCTCGTACCACGAGCCGAACTGACCTGCGGTCCAGATCATCCCATCGAGTTCGCCGGCTCCGGCCTGCCTGGCACCGACCAGATGTGCGCCGAGCGTGGTGACCCCCACGTCGACGGCAGACGCGCTGCGACCCGTGTTGTCAGGCCTGGCGGTGACCGGGCGGTCGTCGCCGTAGCGGTGAACGAATACCTGAAGCTCGCTCCGCGGCACCACGGCGCCCGGCGCCGTCGTCACGACGCCCGAGAACACACGAATGTCGCTCATCGACACGCCGGCGGCGTCTTCGAACCCGCCCTGGGTCGGCTGGAAGGCCGTGCCGGTCACCTGGACGGCCTTCGACGCCCAGTCGACGCGCAAGCCGTCGTACGCGCGCTGGTAGAGCGACCACTCGAACTCGCCGACGAGGCGGGAATCGATTCGCTGTCGCTTGACCGCCTCGATCTTCGGCACGCCGGAACCGCGCTCCGCGCCGCTCGTATACGGCATCCGGCCCACCTGCAGGTCCAGGCCGCCCGGGAGCCGGCGCAGCGTCACGTGAGCCGCCTTCAGGTAGAGCTGGTTGCTGGCCGTGTCGCCGCTGTGGTCGAAGTACAAAGCCCCGGTACCGAGGGCGCCCGGGCCAATCGCATCGGGAGGGAGCCACCCGAACTGGACGTACTGCAGCGCAACCGTGGCATCCAACAGGCCCCGGCGCATACGGACACCGGCCAGGAGGCGGTTGGAGAGATGTGCGGTCGTCGGATCGCCCGGGATGAAAGTCGGCGTGGCGGGAGGAGGCTCGAAGTACCGCCAGGCCTCGAACCGCGTCCAGTTCCGGAGGAACGGCTCGATTGGGGCCGGCGCAGCCGGCTGGGCCCACGCGGAGCCGCTCGCGGCGAGCAGCCACAGTCCCAGTCCCAGTCCGAGCCTCTGGACGAACGCGCGACCGCCCACGGTCGGCTATCGGGGCTGCCCCGGCGGCGGCTGGCCGGACCCGCCACGGGGCGCCTCGCCCGGTGAAACCAGCTGGGGCGTGGGCTTCGTCTCGGTCCGGGGACCGGGCGTCGCCTTGCCGCCCGGCAGCGCCGCCTGGCCGCGCCGGGTCTCGTCGAGCGACAGCGCCAGCACCCGGACGGCCTCCTGGCCGGCATGGAATCCCATCGAGTTCTCGGCTTCGATGAAATCCAGGAGGAACTGCGCCCGACGCTGGTGGCGGCGGGCGGCCTCGAGGTCCGAATCGGTCGCGCCGGCAGCCTTCGCCGTCCCGATGTCGGCGATGAGGGCCATCAGCGCGTCCATCGCGATGTTGCGGACCTGGAACGTCCGATCCTGAATCGTGTGCACGCGATTCCGGAGCTCGTCCTCCGACCAGCGATGGCAGGTCTGGCAGGCGCGGTTGACGTTCAGCAGCGGGCTGCGGACGTGATGGTCGCTGATCTTCATCGCACCGGTCCGCTGGTACGGCATGTGGCAGTCCGCGCAGGCCACACCCGAGCGCGCATGCACGCCCTGGTTCCACATCTCGAACTCCGGATGCTGCGCCTTGAGCGTCGGCGCGCCGGACCCGGCGTGCGTCCAGTCCCTGAAACCATTCTCCTCGTAGTACTCCAGAATCTCGTCGGCCTTCAGCCCTTTGTCCCACGGGTAAGTGAGCCGCTTCTCCGGGCCCTTGAAGTAGTACTCGACGTGGCACTGGCCGCAGACGTAGGCGCGCATCTCCTGTCGTGTCGCGTCCCTGTTCACGTCGTAGCTGGCCTGTCCCTGCGCCGCCTTCACGACTCTGATGCCTTCGATGAACCCCGGCCTCGTGACGCGCAGCTGCATGCTGGCCGGATCGTGGCAGTCGATGCACGAGACGGGGTGCTCCACCAGCTTCCGGGCTTCCTGGTACTTCATCTGGTTCATCAGCTCGAAGCCCTTGATCAGGTCGCCGCCTCCGAGCTTCTTGTACGGCACGTAGACGGACGCGTGGCAGTGCATGCACGTGCCGGGCTGCTGGACGACGACCTGGCGCTCGGTGAACGTCTGGTCCTCCAGCATGTACGCGTGGCCGCGCTCCTCCCGGAAATCCTTCGAGAACGCGTATCCCGCCCACATCGTCCTCAGCCTCGGGTCCTCCTCCAGTCGCGACTGCGCCACGATCCCGCGCGGATCCGTCTCGGTTGGCGTGCGCGGCACGGCTTCGCTCCCGCCGTAGCGCGTGCGCACCTGATCGACCGTGCGGCGGTAACTGTCGTACTGCAACGGGAAGTTCTTGCCCCAGACTGCGGGATCCTCGGTGTCGTCCGTGAGCTCGACGACGCGGTAGAACGGGTTCCGGGCCTCCTGCTGGCGGGTGAAGATGTTGACGAGCAGCGCGGTCACGGCCACCGCCGCCAGCGCCGCCAGGACGGCAATCAGGATCGGAGCGGAGTATCTGCGCGTCATTCCAGGTGTCCTACGTCGTGGTGGCACTTGGTGCACGAGAGCCCGCCGTGCCCGGTGTCCGTATGCGCCGGATCTATCGAGGCGGTGAGCTCGGTGTGGCACTTGCGGCAGGCCAGCTCCGTCACCGCGTGGTTGCGGGGCGTGATCTGCAGCGGGTCAGGATAGCGTCCGGTCGTGAAGTAGAACGAATGCCAGAAGCCGTTCCGCGCCTTCGTCAGGTACTTCGGCACCAGGGCCGGCGGCGTGTGGCAGTCGTTGCAGACGGCCACGGCGCGGTGGCTGGCCCGCGTCCACGCGCTGTAGTGATCGCGCATCACGTGGCAGTTCGCGCACGCGGCCGGGTCGTTCGTGAGATAGGAGTACCCCTTCGCGTAGGCGAACGTATAGCCGCCAATGCCCATGGCGAGGCCAAGCAGCAGCGCCGCGACGGCGACCAGCGGGCTCGCGGTCATGTCGGAGGCGCGACGGAATTCCTCGCCGGACGATGCGCTGGTCCAAGGGCACGCACGTCATCACAGTGCCACGGGTCCACCCTCGCGGACAAGTCCGTGGCCGGAAGCGGCCGGTGTGAACCGGCGGACAGCCAGTCCGCGCCGGTGACGGGCCAGGCGTGAACCTGCGGACAGGCTGGTCGCGCCGCGATCTCGCGAGCGCGCCTGCGAGCGCCCCGGCCCCGGTCAGGAACGCGGGCCAGAGGGGCGGCTGCAAGGCGTGTCCGGCGGCCGCGCCCTGGATCACCGCCGCTGAGCGCGAACGAGCCCGAGCCCGCTCATCCCCAGACCCGGCTCCTCGCGCATACCGCCGCGCCCGCCTCAGGAAATCATCGAGGCGGCGGGGAGGGAGTCCGGTTTAGAGGCTCGCCGCGCGTACATGGCGATGCACAGCCCGGTGGCGGCGAGTCCGGCCGTGACGAGCGCCTGTGTCGCCGGCGCCCAGTTCCGCTGCAGCAGGTCTATGCTCGGCCCGGCGACCGTTCCCTCACCCTGCAGAGACGGCACCCCGTCGGCCGACTCGTGCAGCTCGAGCTCGTTCTCGACGTGCCGCACGCCGCGAACCGCGCCCACGGTGGCGAGGACTTGCGACACTTCGGCCGCGAGGATCGGCCCCCTGAGCGTGACCATGCCGTCGGCCACCATCACGTCCAGCGCGCGCGGGTGCGAGCAGGCGCGGCCGAGCTTGGCCCGCACGCGCTCGAGGAGGCGCCGGTCGTCGACCTGCCGGTCGCGCCACCGTCCGCGCGTCGCTGCCACGATACCCGTCGTCCGATTGGCCATGTCCCGGGCCGTCGCATCCAGGGCGTCCCGGGTCTTGCGGCTCGCGCGGACGAGCTGGTCCCGTGCCAGGGCGCGCCGTCGTCGCCCGGCAGCGGGGTCTGCCACGTACGTGAGCACTGCGCCGATCCCGACCCCGACCAACACATCTCTTGCATTCATCTGCGCAACCTCCTCAGCGATCAGTCTCGCCACTTGCAGCACCCGGGCCGTCCACCCGTGCCGGAGCAAGCCGGCGGTCCGTCGTCCGGACGGTCAGGGCGCGAGAAGACGGCCGACCGGATTGAGCGATTCGACGTGATCGGCCACCGATTTCAGTACGACGAGCATCGGAACCGCCAGGATCGTGCCCCATGCCCCCCAGACCCACGTCCACAAGAGCAGGCCCACGAACACCGCCAGCGCGCTCATCCGCTCGGCCTTTCCCATCAGCGGCGGGGTGAGCAGCCACCCCTCGATCGAGGTGATTACGAGCGCGGCGCCCGACATGTGCAGCGCCTGCGTCAGACCGCCGCCCTGGGCGACCCCGACTGCGAGGAGCCCGCCGGAGACGATCACCGGGCCGAAGTACGGAATCGAGTTGAAGACGCCGGCGAGTATTCCCCAGACCGCGGCGTTCTGAACGCCCATCCACGCCAGCACGGCCCAGGTCGCCGCGCCGACGATCACAGCCGTCACCAGCCGGACCAGCAGGAACCGTTCAACCTGGGCGTTGATATCGTCGACGATCCTCGCCGTCCTCCGGCGACTCTCGGCATCGGGTCCCGAAATCTCGACCAGACGGTTCTTCACGTGCTGTCCCGAGAGCAGCAGGAAGAAGACGAGGAAGAAGATGACGAGGAGGTGGCCGGCGAGTGTGAGCAGCGAGCTGACACCCCGCTGGAGCAGCTCGGCGAGATCGGGCACGGGCCCGCCACTCTCGCCAGGCGGGGCGGCGGATTCGCTGCCGCTGCCTGACGCCTTCGAGCCGAGCGCTTCTCCGCTCGCGGGCTGGCTGCCCGCGCCGCCCCCAGTTCCTGGCGACGCCTGCGCTTGTGCTCCCCCGCCCTGGAGCTCGGCGGCTGCCTGCTGCAGCCTGGCGCCCGTACCCGAGCCGGTCTGGGACAGGACGATCTCGCGTGCACGGCGTGCGATGCCGGGCAGCGATTCGACGAGGTGGCGCACGTCGTCGCGAAGTGAATACATGCCCCATCCGGCGGCGCCTGCCATCACCAGCAGCACGGCGCTGGCCGCGAGCGTCCGCGGTACGCGCTGGCTGACCATCCACGACACCACCGGCTCGAGCGCGTAGCTGATCAGCACGGCGATCACGATGGGAATGAGCAGGCTGGCCGCCGCACGGAGGAAGAAGAGCGCTGCGACGACCGCCAGAATCCAGAGCGCGATGGCACTCCCCCGCGCGCGCCGCTCCCCTCGCGTGCTCATCCGCAGGTCGTGTCCAAGAACGATGCCGTCCGGTCCAGGGCGGGCCGGAGAGCGGCATCGTCAATGCATCGGCTCGGGCGTGACGATGACGCCGCTTCAGCTGGCTGCGAGCCGGGCCCCGGCCTGATCCGCAGAGCCTCACACCGGTACGCCGTGCGCCTTCACCCGTCCGAACTGCTGTCGCGCCTGAACTCGAGCTACTGGTTCGTCCCGTTCAACGTGACGCTGGCCGGCATCGCGCTGGCGCTCGTGCTGCTCTACCTCGATACGCGCCTGTCGCCGACCCTCTCGGGCGGCGCGCTCGGGGTCCTCCGGCCCAGCTCTCCCGAAGGTGCCCGCGCCCTGCTCTCGGCGGTGATCGGCGCGATGATCACGGCCATCAGCGTCACGTTCTCGGTCACCATCGTGGCGCTCACGGTCGCCGCGCAGCACTTCGGCCCGCGCGTGCTCAACAACTTCGTCCGCCAGACGTCGGCGCAGATCGTGCTCGGCACGTTCATGGCCACGTTCGGCTACTCGGTCCTGACGCTGGGTGCAGTCCGCGGGACGGAGGCGTCGGCCGACGTGCCCGCGCTGGCGGTCTCCGGAGCGGTGCTGCTGGTCATGGTCAGCATCGGCGCGCTGATCTACTACGTTCACCACATCTCGACGACCCTGCAGATCGGCGAGCTGTCGGCGGCAATCGTCGAGGACCTTCGCAGTGCACTCTGCCGCATGGAGAGACCGGCCAGCGCCGGCGCGGCCGTCGACGACGTGGTGGTGAGAGACGCGCCGCCGGGCGCGGCCGTCGTGCTCGCCGACGAGAGCGGATACGTGCAGCGGATTGACTACGAAGCCATTGCCCGCGAAGCCGCCGCGCGCGACGCGCAGGTCTGGATCCGACGGGAGCCGGGATCGTTCGTGTTGGCCGACTCGGCGCTTGCGCTGGTGCACCCCGCCGGGGCGTGCGACGACGAGCTGGCGCAGGCGGTGCGGAACGCCTCCATCGTGGGCCGGGACCGTACGGTCTGGCAGGACGCGGAGTTCGCGGTCAAGCAGCTCGTCGAGATCGCACTGCGTGCGCTCTCGCCGGGGGTGAACGAGCCGTTCACGGCAATCACGTGCATCGACCGGCTCACCGAGGGGCTGGCATTCGTGGCGAGTGTGCCCGAGCCGGCTGCCGCCTGGTGCGACGAAGGCGGACGTGCCCGCGTCTTCGCCCGCGCCCAGGCGTTCTCGACGCTCGTGCACGCGGCCTTCGATCCCATCCGCATCTTCGCGGGGCGCAACCCGGCCATTTACGCCCGCCTGCTCGACGGCGTGGCGGAACTGGGACTGCTTGCCAGAAAACCCGAAGACCAGTGCCTGCTGCGCCGACAGGCGGAGTCGATTCGTGCTGCGGCAGAGGGAGCGATCGGCGACCCCGGAGACCGCGGCTATGTCGACACGCGCTACGAGCGGACGCTGTATGAACTGGAGAAGGGGCCGGTTGCGCCGCGGCGCTGACTGTATCGCCGTTGAGGCGAGGAGGGCACAGGGCGATGGAGCTCTTCGGAGTCCGGCTCGTCGGCATCAGTGCAGAGACCGGACACAAGCTGCTGCTGACGCTGACGTTCCTCGCGGGTGTTCTCCTGCTCCGCGCGGTTGTCGTGGCGGTGGTCCACGCGGCCACGGGGCGGCACCCGAACGAGCGCCTCATGTTCTGGACACGCCAGGGCGCCAGCGTGGGGGCCGCCACCCTGTCGGTGATGGCGCTCCTGTCGATCTGGTTCGACGATCCCACCCGGCTGGCGACCGGGCTCGGTATTTTCGGCGCCGGCCTGGCGTTCGCGCTGCAACGTGTCGTGACGGCACTCGCCGGTTATCTCGTCATCCTGCGCGGCAAGACGTTCACCGTCGGCGACCGGATCACGATGGGCGGCGTGCGGGGAGACGTGATCGCGCTCTCGTTCATGCAGACCAAGATCATGGAGATGGGACAGCCGCCCGCCGTGCAGGGCGCCGATCCGGCGATGTGGGTGCGGGCGCGCCAGTTCACGGGCCGCATCGTGACGGTGACGAACGACAAGGTGTTCGACGAGCCCGTCTACAACTACACCCGGGAGTTCCCGTTCATCTGGGAGGAAATGACGGTCCCGGTTCCCTACCGCGCCGATCGTGCCCGCGCCGAGGCCATCCTCCTGGAGTGCGTTGCGGCGAGCACGGAGGCGCTGGACGTCAGGAGCGAGCCGGTTCGTCGCGCCCTCGAGCGGAGATACATCATCAGCCTGGACGACCTCACGCCGCGCGTCTTCTACCGTCTCACCGATAACTGGCTGGAGCTGACCGTCCGCTTCATCGTCCGGGATCACGGGGTCCGCGACCTCAAGGACGCGATCGCGCGCGCAGTGCTGCGGGAGTTCGAGCGAGCCGGCATCCGGGTCGCGAGCGCGACCTACGAGATCACCGCTGCGATCCCCGTCAGGCTCGAACCCACTGAGCCCTGACTTTCGTAATTACGGTGGCATTCGGCCGGCGATGCATCCCGCCCCGCGGCGTTGCTCGTCGGTCACTTACGTTCGGTAAACTCCCTCCGCGCGCCTTGCAAGGCGGGCGCTCGCCACCCTTGTACCGAATAACGAAAGGCAGGACTACATGATCCGCCGCATGCCGGGCGTCGCGTTCGACAGCCGGCCGGGAGCTCACATACACTAGGGACAGCGACGCCTCCGCCGTGGCCATCGGAACCCGCCGACAGTTCTCGCCTGCGCAGGTACTGGTGTTCAGCTTCACGGCGCTCATCGCGGCCGGCACGCTGCTGCTGCGCCTGCCCCTGGCGGCCGCTGGCGAACCGCTGCCCGTCATCGACGCCCTGTTCACGGCGGCATCGGCCGTGTGCGTCACCGGCCTGAACGTCGTGGACACTCCGGTCGACCTGTCGTTCTTCGGCCAGCTCGTGCTCCTGGCGCTCATCCAGATCGGCGGCCTCGGCTACATGGCTGTCACCACCGTCGTCGGCGTCGCCCTGGGCCGACAGCTCACGGTCCACGAACGACTCACGCTGCAGGAAGCGCTGAACGTACAGACGCTGGAGGGGCTGGCGCGGTTCGTATGGACAGTGCTGAAGCTGACGATCGCCTTCGAGGTGACCGGCGCGGCCATCCTCACGGCCTGGTGGACGGCCGACTTCGGGCTGAGTCGTGCGGCCTACCTGGGCGTCTTCCACGCCGTGTCGGCGTTCAACAACGCGGGGTTCGCCCTCTTCTCCGACAACCTGATGCGCTTCCGCGCCGACTGGGTCGTCAGCCTGGTGATCACCACGCTCATTGTCTGCGGCGGTCTCGGCTTCGTGGTTCTGACCGAAATCGGCCGGGTTCGCCGGTACCGGCGATTCACGACCCACACGCGTCTGGTCGTCACGCTCACCGCCCTGCTGCTCGTGGTGACGACCGCGTTCATCTGGGCCATCGAGCGCGACAATCCGCGCACGCTCGGAGGCCTGGGCTCCGCCGACGCGCTGCTCGCCGCCTACTTCCAGGCCGTGACGCCGCGGACGGCCGGCTTCAACACTCTCGACATCGGCGCAATGCGACCGGCCAGCCTCTTCATCCTGATGCTCCTGATGTTCGTCGGGGCGGCGCCTGGCGGGACGGCGGGCGGCGTAAAGATCAGCACGTTCAGCATCATGGTCGCGGTGATCTGGGCGATGGTGCGGGGGCTGCCGGAGCCGACGTTGCTGCGCCGCCGCATTACGCCGCCGGTGGTCGCGCGCGCGTTCTCGATCTGCCTGATCGGGTTCCTCGCGCTGAACGTCGTCGCCGGCCTCCTGCTGGCTGTCGAGGGACGCGAGCTGCTCCCCACGTTGTTCGAGACGACCAGCGCGTTTGGCACGGTGGGATTGTCGATGGGCGAGGCTGGTGCGCCCGTGAGCCTCGCCGGGCACTTCTCGCCGTCCGGGAAGCTGCTTCTCGCCGCGATGATGTTCATGGGCCGGATCGGACCGCTGACGCTGGCCGTCGCCATCGCACGGAGCGGCCAGCGGGCACGGGTACGCCACCCGGAAGGCAAGTTCCTGATCGGGTGACGCTTGTCCGACACCCGCGAGACCTCGCGAGCTGGTCGAGGGCGGCCGCGCCGGCATGGTATCAGGGGGACCAGAGAACGCACCCCCCGGACGATGGAGGCTCGAGGTGAAACGGAAGCAGTTCGGCGTCATCGGACTCGGCAGGTTCGGCTCCGCGATGGCTACCACGCTGGCCGAGCTCGGCCACGACGTGATCGGCGTCGACGGCGACGAACTGCGAGTGCAGCAGATGGCCGACGTCATTACGCACGCGCTCCAGATTGACGCGACTGACGAGAAGGCGCTCAAGGCTGCGGGGATCCAGGACGTCGACGTGGCGGTCGTCTCGATCGGAGAGAACATCGAGTCGAGCCTGCTCGTCGTGATGCAGCTTCGGGAGCTGGGCGTCGCGACCATCGTCGCGAAGGCAGTCACGCCGCTGCACGGCCGGATACTCGAGAAGCTCGGCGTCTCGCGCGTCATCTTTCCCGAACGCGAGATGGCCATCCGCGTCGCGCACAGCCTGGTGATGCCGAACGTCATCGACTACATCGAGCTGTCGCGGGACTTCAGCATCGTCGAGGTGCCCGCGCCCGACGCGTTCGTTGGCCGTACGCTGAAACAGCTGGAATTGCGTCCGCGCCTCGGGCTGACGCTCATCGCGATCAAACGCCGGTCGGACTCGGGTGCGGTGGTGACCAACATCGCACCCGCCGCCGATGAAGCGATCCGCCGGGACGACGTGCTGGCGCTGCTCGGGAGCAACGAGCGTCTGAACCAGCTCGAAGCGCTGCTCGCGCGCTGAGCGGCGGCACGGGCGCACGGTCCTGCGCGGCTCATCGGAAAGAACGGCACCGCACCGATACGGGTCATCGCGTCCTGCATCCACGCGCTGGGGCAGCACCCATCAGGGCCTGCCGCCAGGGGCCAGGACCTGGCGGGTGCGCGTGGACGGGAGGCAGGCGGTCCTGTGAGGCTCGCGGCGATGAGCGAGCTCGGACGCCAGGGGTGCAGCGGGCGATTGCGAACGGGGGCCCTGATGTGCAGACTGAGTGGATGCACACTGTCGAGCCGGCCGGGGATGCCCACGCTCAGCGAGCCGCCAACGAAACGGTCCGTTTCCTCGCCGCCACGCTGGCGTATCGGGCGGCCAAGGTCCTGCGCGATGTGCCTCCGGGATTCGGAGGTCTCACCGTCGGGCCGGCGACGCGCTCGCCCGTGCGCATTCTGGGGCACATGGCGGACCTGATGGCCTGGGCGCTCACGCTGGCGCGCGGCGAGTACGTCTGGAAGGCCGAAGGGAGTGACGACTGGGAGGTCGAGCGGGGCCGGTTCTTCGACGGTCTCGCGGCGCTCGACGCCGAGCTGGCCCGACGGCTGGTGCCGTCGGCTTCGCTCGAGAAGCTGATCCAAGGTCCGCTCACGGATGCGCTGACGCACGTGGGGCAGCTGGCGATGCTGCGGGGGCTGGCTGGCGTGCCAATCCGGCCCGAGAGCTACGCGAGGGCCGCAATCGTGACAGGTCGCGTGGGACTGGACCAGGCCGCGGCCGTCCGGGAGTTCGACGGCGACGCGAGTGCGAGGCGATAGGGGGGCGGGGTCACCAGCCTCAGCTTCCGCGATACGTGGTACAGCCGAACGGGCTGACCAGGAGCGGGACGTGGTAGTGCGCCGCGGCGTCTCCCGCAATGAACTCCACCACCACCCGGCGGAAGAACGTCTCCACGCCAAGAGCCCCGAAGTACTCGCCCAGCTCGAAGCTCAGGCGGTAGTCACCCGGCGCCGCGCCGTCCACGTGCAGCAGAGACGCGATGCGACCGTCCGAGTCGGTCACGGCTTCGGCCACAGCCCGCCAGACGTCCCCATGCGCCAGCTCGAGTCGGACCCGTAACGCAGGAGCAGGGCGCCCGGATGAGAGATCGAGCACGTGAGTGGAGATCGTCACGACAGCAGCTTCTCCAGCCGCAGCCGCGCAATCTGCCGGAGCTCGCGCGCGGCTATCGCCAGCTCCTCGTCGGGCGGGTGCGAGAGCCGCGAGCGCAGGGCGTCGAGAATCTGCGGCAACCCCTTTCCCTCAGCCGCAATCACGAACACGTGGCCGAACCGCGCCTCGTACCGGGCATTCGCCTCGCGAAGTTCGTTCACCGCGTGTGCATCGGCCAGTGCGCTCGCCTGCTCGGCATCCGACCATGCCCGCGACGCGGCGGAAATCTCGCGCTCAGCTCGACGCTCGCCGATTCGCGGGTGGTGACGCATGGCCTCGAGCCAGTCGTCCGGCGGCAGCGTCCCCCAGACCGCCTCGGCCGCGGTGAGCACCTCGTCCATCGTCTGGAACGGCCGCGAACCCGCCACCCGCTCGACCCATCCCTGACTCCCGAAGCAGTCCGCCAGGGCCTGGCGCACCGCCGCATCGTCCATCGCATTGAACAGACGCAGCTGGGCAGAGTGGCGGCCACGCGGCGTGACCATGCCGAACACGCGGAACCGGCTCACCCCGCCGTCCGGAAAGATGTTCAGGCGGACGTGGGTCGCCACGACGTCCGGCCACACTTCCCGCTCGAATACGTGCTGGTAGTCCGCTCGAAGAGGTGCTTCGGTCACGACCGGCACCCACCGGATCGGCCCCACATCCTCGGGCGCCCCATACGGACTCTCGAGACAGCCGGCCTCGACCGAACAGCGGTCCGGGTAGTTGCCCTTGAAATGAGCGGTGTCGACCTCGACTCGCCGGATGGTGCCCTCCACGCCGAGGCGGATGACCGCCCAGTCGTGCCCCGGTCCCCGGCGGCGTCTCGTCTCCCAACCATCAGCCATGTGCGGCGCGGGATCGGACCTGAGCATGTTCTGCGGGTCGCCGTAGAAGCGGTCGCTGGTGTCGACGACGCACCCGCCGGCGGCTGCCGACGCGAGGTCGATCTCGCCCCCCGCGGCGAAGACCCGCCCCAGATCCGGAAGTGCTTCCCCCTTCACGCGGAACCGCGCGACCCCGCCGTCGGGATAGATGTTCAGGCGAAGGTGCGTGCAGCGCCGTGAGTCCACGATCGGGAAAACGTTCTGGGTGTCTCCCCAGAGCTCCGAGGGCGGCAGCAGCGGCCACCATGCCGCCTGCACGGCCACGAGCGCTTCGTCGTCCATGTAGGGGCCCAGCGCGCAGCCCTCGATCGAGCACTGAGCGGGGTAGTTCCCGCGGAAGTAGGCCGTGTCCACCACCACGGACCTGACGAGCCCCGGCAGACCGAGCCGGATGACGCACCAGTCGCAGCCGGGCGTGCGGCGGCGGCGCGTCTCCCAGCCGTCCATCCACTTGCCACGGTCGGTGTACTTGGCCGGCAGGTAGATTGGAGGCTCGGGCTTCAGGAGATTCTCCTTGGGCGCGAAGAACTCGTCGTTGGCGGCAATCACGCGGCCGCCGTAGCGGCTGGACGCGAGATCGATGAGATGCGTGAATTCGATCATTGCCTGTTGCGCTCCAGAAGCTGCCCTGCGCGTGTGAACGATCCTGCCGGGTCGGCGCGTCGATACACGCACTTCCCGCGCAGATAGGTCCGCTCGACCCTCCCCCGGAGGATCATGCCGGCATACGGCGTGATCTTGTGCCGCTGATGAAGTGACTCGGCGTTGACGGTGTCCATCGCGTCCGGATCCCAGACGACGACGTCGGCGTCGAACCCGGGAGCGAGGCGACCCTTTCGGCTGCCCAGGCCGGCGAGGCGGGCAGGCGCACCGGACAACAGCCGGGAAAGCTTCTCCAGCGGAACACCGCGACGGGAAGCGCCCGTCCACACCGCCGGCAGGCTCAGCTCCAGCGACCCGATGCCGCCCCACGCCTGCAGGAAGTCACCGATCGCGGAGCACTTCATCGTCGGCGGGCATGGCGAATGATCGCTGGCGAGGAGATCGATCCCGCTCGCCGCGACAGCCTGCCACAGCCCCTCCCGGTGGGCCGCCGATCGAATCGGCGGCGCGCATTTGAACCAGGTGGCCCCATCCGGAATCTCGTCGTCCGCGAAGGTGAGATAGTGCGGACACGTTTCGCCCGTCACGGGCAGGCCTTCCAGCTGCGCAGCTGCCACCATCCCGGCTGCAGCCGGCGTGGAGAGGTGCACGACATGAATCCACGTGCGGAACCCGCGGCAGAGGCCCACGAGCGCGCCCACGGCGTCGGTCTCGGCGGCGTCCGGCCTCGTGCGAAGCCACGTCGAGTAGCGCCTCGGATCGGCTCCGTCGACCGGCGCCGACGCACGCGCAATCGCCCCGGGCGACTCGGCGTGCACCAGCAGCGGGAGGCGGAGCGAGGCCAGAACCGGGAGCGAGCCCTCCAGATCGCTCGCGGAAACGGCCGGAAACTCCTCCACTCCCGATGGAACCAGAAAGGCCTTGAAGCCTGCCACTCCGGCCGCAGCGAGCCCGCTCAGCTCGCCGGTGTTGCCGGGCACCACGCCGCCCCAGAACGCCACGTCCACGTGAATGCGTCCGCGCGCAGCCCGCCGTTTGGCTTCGAGGCCGGCGCAGCTCGTCGTCGGCGGCAGGCTGTTGAGCGGCATGTCGACGACAGTCGTCACGCCGCCCGCTGCGGCTGCGGCCGTGCCGGTTTCGAAGCCCTCCCAGTCGCTCCGACCGGGCTCGTTCAGGTGCACGTGGGTATCGACGAGACCGGGCATGACCACCAGCGATGCGGCATCGTCCACCGGCACGCCCGCGGGTACGTCGTCGATCGCGCCGAGCCGGACGATGCGGCCGTTGGAGATCTGAACCGTGGCCGGCCTAGTCCCTGCGGGCGTCACGACGCGCTCGGAGCGGATGACGAGCCGTTCCATGCCGTGCCGTACTCTACACCTAGCGGGGCCCCGCCTCAGACCCACGAGGCTCCGCCCCGCTAGACTACTTCGCGGTGAAGAAATGACCGCGAAGTCGCTGAATTGTACTGACGGCCGGCGCTCGGCCGTGACCAACTGCAGCGTTTTGGGCCTTCGTGTCGCGGGACGGTCTGCCTCTCGGTCAGGAGCCGCCGCTGCTGCGCCGCGCCGGCACTGGCCGTCCGAGGCCCGCTTCCGCGAGGCGGGAAAACGGGCCTCGCTCGCTGTGCTCGCCGTCGCGGCGAGTACGGATGCGTGTGGACGACAGATACCAGGCGCACAGATGCGCCGGTGGTCGCGTGAGATCTACGCGGATCACAGGGACCGAACTCGCCGCGCGGAATCGCTCCGCCCGTTTTCCGGCTGCGCGGTGCGGCGCCTCGCTCCAAGGGCCTCGGCCGTCCAGCACCGGCACGGCGCGCGCGGCCGCCGTCGCAGAGACACCTCGCTGCAGGCATAGCTTGGCCTAGCCTTAGGCTAGGCTAGTCGAATTTGTCTGATAACGCCCGCTGACGCGCGGGCGGCCTTGCCCCGGAGAAAATTGACTCATTTGTACAAGTTCTGAGGGGTCAAGCCCGTACAAGCACGGCTAGCGCACGGCGGCGGCATCCGTCGGACGCCCGGAAGGCGTGCTCTGGGACTCACCACCCTGGATTCAGCTGACCACTGATACCTGATCACCGGAACGACAGCTGCAGTTGAGCGACAATGGAGACATGACAGTTCGACTCAGGGCGGCAGCCTCCGTCGCCCTCCTCGTGGCAGCGATCTCCGGAGCCGTCGGTCAGACGCGGATCACGCCTCCCCGCAACAAGTACACGCCGGAGCAGGACGTGCAGCTCGGGCGGGAGGCGGCCGCGGAAGTGCGGCGCGAGTATCCGATCATCGAGAACCCGACGGTGACGCGGTACCTGGATCGACTGGGACGGCAGCTCGTCGAGGCTGCGCCCGCCGAGTTCGATCATCCGGCGTTCGAGTACTCGTTCACCCCCGTCAATCTGAAAGAGATCAACGCCTTCGCCCTGCCCGGCGGGCCGATGTTCGTCAACCGCGGCATGTTCGAGGCCGCCGCGACGGAAGGCGAAGTCGTCGGCGTCATGGCGCACGAGCTGAGCCACGTGCTGCTCCGTCACGGCACCGCGAACGCGACCAAGGCCCAGGGGTTCCAGCTCGGTCAGCTTGCGGGCGCCATCGCCGGCGCAGTGGTGGGCGGCGGCTGGGGACAGGTCATCTCGCAGGGCAGCCAGTTCGGACTGGGCACGTGGCTGCTGAAGTACAGCCGCGAATACGAACGCCAGGCCGACCTGCTCGGCGCCCAGATCATGGCGCGCGCGGGGTACGACCCACGCGATCTCGGCCGGATGTTCGAGACCATCCAGAAGTCGTCGCGCACCGGCGCCCCCGAGTGGATGAGCAGCCATCCCGACCCGGGCAACCGGTCCAGCTACATCGCGCGGGAGGCAGCGAGCCTGCAGATCGCGCAGCGCAACGGCCCGTCCGCCGAGTTCGATCGCGCGCGATCGGCGTTCGCCTCGCTCCCGCCGGCGCAATCGATGGCGGAGCTGGCCCGGCGATCTGAATCAGGCGGCGGGTCTACTGGTGCTCCCGCGAACACCGGCCGCATCGGCGACCCCGTACCGCCCCCGTCCACGCAGTTCCGTGCCGTTCGAGGTGGACAGCTCTTCGATGTCGAAGTGCCCGCGAACTGGACTGGCATCTCGGGGAACAACGCCGTCAAGTTCGTGCCCGAGAACGGCTACGGCACGCTGAACGGGCAGACGGTTCTCACGCACGGGGTCGAGTTCGGCGTCACCCGGGCCTCGTCCTCCGATCTCGCCGAAGCCACCCGGACGCTCCTGACCGCCTTCCAGCGCGAGAACCCGGAGCTGCGGCAGCTGGGGGAAGCGAGGCGGATCCGGCTCTCGCAGCGGGAGGCCCTCGGCGTGCCGCTGCGGAACCGGAGCGCTACGGGCCGCGCCGAGCAGATCGGGCTCCACACGATGCTCCTGTCGAATGGAAGCCTGTTCTACTTCGCGACCGTGGTGCCGCAGGACGACGCGTCCGCGTACGACGCAGCGTTCGCGCGGGTGGCGCGGAGCCTCCGGCTGAAGGATACGCGGTAGCCTTCGGCGATCGGGTTCATCCGCATGCGCATCCGCCGCGCGCGGCGCTATCGCGCCTGCTCGCGCGCCAGCCCCTGCTTCTGCATCTCCTTGACGGTCGCCTTGACGAGATCGCCCACGAACTGCTGGAGCTGGCGCGGGTTCTTCGTCTCGCTCACGCCAGCCCAGATCAGGGCATCCTGCGCGAGGCTGAAGATCAGCGTCTCGATGACCACGACCGTGTCTTCACTGCTCCGGCCCGGGGTGTAATAGGCGCCCCAACCGTATCCGTAATAATTCCAGAAGGAGCTGTAGTACGGGGCGGTCCATGTCCCGGGCGTGTAGGTCCGGACCTTCTCCGAGCTGACCGGCCGCACCGCGATCACGCCTTCGACCCCCGCCTGGCCGTACCACGGCTTCGCCTTCTCCGCGGTCTCGAGCTCGGGCTTTGGAACGATGCGATAGGTCGCCACCATCTGCAGACCGCGTGGCGTCAGCTCGCGCACGAGCGCCTCTTCGCCCGACACGCGCAGCGAATCGTCCTGGCTGATGACGAGGGCCGCGACCTTCTTCCCGACGAAGCTCACCTGGCCGGCGTCCATCGACTTCCAGGTGGACGTGAACTTCACGTCCGCGGCCACCAGGATCACCCCGGACAGCACGGCGGCGATTCCTGAGCTGATGACGAGTCTCATGACTGCTCCTCTCTGACCGGTCCGTCGGGGTCCCGGCGCTGTTCCCAACTCAGCCATCTTACCCGGCGCACCAGGCCTTGCGCACTTCCCGAAAAGCCGATACGCGGATAGAAGGGAGAACGACAAAGCTCCCGGAGGCCGAACCCCCGGGCGGTGTAGGATCGTCCGGTTCCCGCACTTTCGACGTCCGTTGAGCGAGGCCTTGCCGATCCGATCGAACACCTTCGATCGTCAGGGCGGCCTGCCCGCGAGCTGCACCGGTGGCCCCCGAACGAAGCGAATGGGCTGCCGGGCTGCGTCGAACATCAGCATGGCCGGAAACAGCAAGTTGCGAGACGTGTGTCCTCCCTCTCCCCATTCGGGCCGCCGCTTCTCCAGCTGAGGGTGCGATGAAAACGCTGATCGACGTCGCGGTACCCTCGATCACGTTCATCCTGCTCGCCGCAGTCGGAATGGACCTGACCGGGGAGGACTTCACCCGCGTCCGCCGACGCCGGCTCGTGGTGGCCGCGGGCCTGTTTGCGCCCCTCCTCCTGCTGCCGCCCCTCGCAGTCTCGTTGACGGTGCTCTTCCGGCCCGATTCGGACACCGCCGCCGGGGTGCTCCTCATCGCCTCATGCCCGATCGGCGGGATCTCGAACAGCTACAGCTATCTCGCCCGGGCCTCGACCGCGCTCTCGGTGACGCTGACCGGCTTCTCCTGCCTGCTCGCGGCCGTGACCGTTCCGCTCGTCGGCCAGGGGCTCGAGCTGGCGCTCGGTCGTCCGCTGGATCTCGAGGCTCCAATCTCGCTGCTTTTGGCGCAGCTGCTGCTGATGCTGGCGGCCCCGGTCACCCTCGGCATGTGGATCCGCCGGCGCTGGCCCGGCTTTGCCGACGAGCACCGGATGGGACTCCAGCGGCTCGCGTTCGCGGCGATCGCCGGGGTCCTCACGCTCGTCATCCTGGACAACGTCGGCGCATTCGTGGAGGGGCTGTGGAGCACGGTGCCGCTCGCCGCGTCGTTCGTGCTCTGCTCGATGGCCGTCGGCTGGCTGACCGGGATGACGGTGACCTCCGACCCGCGCGACCGCTTCACACTGGCGGCGGAATTCGGCACACGTAACGTCGCGGTCGCAGCGGCCATTGCCGTGACGCTCCTGGGCCGCGTGGAGTTCGCGCGGTTCGCGACGATCTACTTCCTGACGGAGCTGCCGCTGATGCTGGCCGCGATTGCCTGGTTCCGGGCGAATCGCGGATGAGCGCGGAATTGTCTTACGGGACGCCGATGAACGCGGATGCTCGCGGAGGCATCCACGGGAATCGTTCTACGGGACGCCGATGAACGCGGATATTCGCGGAGGGATCCGGTCAGGGGACCCGGATGACCGCAGAAGCGCCCGGAGTCGATTCGCGGGCCTGCCGCGAGTCGTATGTGACATCGTCCGCGGTGCGCGACTCGAGGTCGGGTCCCACACTCCAGAGGATGAAATGGCTCCCCCGCTGGACGTAACCGTACCGGGTGCCGTCGTACGGGTCCAGCGGCTCCTCCCGGCCAGGGTTCGCCTTCCTCCAGCGCTCGTAGAGATCCGGCGCGTCCCAGGGAAGATCGCGACCGGCCTCGAGCTCGGCCCGGACGAAGGCGGCCAGCTCCGCGATCTCCCGCTCGGCGCGGGGCGTGGCGACCTCCGGAGGCGGAGTCTGGAATTCGCTGACGTCCTGGAACGGGGCCGCGGTGCGCGCCGCCCACAGCGGAATGAGGACGGCCGCGACGAGGCCGCTGACGACGAACGGTGAGGCGCAGAGGGCGAGGATGGCCAGCGCGCGCAGCGGTCCGCGCGCCGTGTCGGCGGGGCCAACGGCCAGCGCGGGCTCGAGCTGAGCCATGCGCCTGGCGAGCGGGGGATGGGTCGAGAGCCACTCGCCGAGCGTCATCCAGCCGGTGTTCAGGTCCGCACGCTGGTTCACCATCGCCTGACGATTCACACGGCGGCCCAGCGTGCCGCCGGCGGCGAGAATCGTCAGGCCGAGCAGCGCCCCGTCCCGGTCTCCCGCGCCGGCCAGACCGTAGCGATCGCAGGTGTACTCCCGCGCGCGTGAGAGCGCCGTCCCCAGGAACGGGACGAACATTGCCGGCGCCACCACGAGGTGCCAGCGCACGTGGCCGCGATGGAGATGCCCCAGCTCATGGGCGATGATCATGTCGCGCGCGGCCGCGTTGTCGCCGCAGGCTTCGATCAGCTCTGCGTAGAGGACGACGAGGTCGGAGCCGACGAACCTCGTCGCCAGGGCGTTCAGCATTCCGCCGCCATGGAGCAGGTACGCGTCCGGCGCGCGCCGCAGGCCGATGCGGGCCGAGAGGCGCTCGACAGCGCTGTGCAGTTCGGGGAACTGATCCGGACCGATTCGCACGCCGCTCCCGCGGACGTGGGCAATGAAAGCCAGGTGCATGACGAAGAAGAACGCCGCCAGCATCAGCGCATAGACAGCGCCGATGATCGTGACGATCGCCAGCAGCCAGATGCCTGCGGAGACGAGCAGCGCCAGCGCAAACAGCGGGCGCTCGGTCGGCCAGGGTTCCACGCGGATGTCCGGGGCGGAGGCGACGGTCAGCATGACACCTCAAACCCGGACCGGGAAGCGTGGCATCCGGGCTCCAGAAAATCGGGGGCGCTTGGGCCGGCGCTGCAGGGGAGGACTCAAGTGTAACACCAGCGGTCGTGCCAGTTGGCATCCGGGGCGGTTTACCGGGTGCCGAGCGGAAACCGAATAGTCACTGGTCTGGACTGCACCGCCAGCGCGCCGCGTACAAGAAAAAAGCCCGCTTCAATCTGAAGCGGGCTCGTGAAATTACTCCCGGCAGTGACCTACTCTCCCACGCAGTTTCCCACGCAGTACCATCGGCGGTAGAGGGCTTAACTTCCGTGTTCGGAATGGGAACGGGTGTGACCCCTCTCCTATGACCACCGGGAAAGGCGATCTGGGTTGCCTGGGATCCCGTGCTTTAGGGCTGCCCAATACTGACGCCGGCCTCACGGGTCGTCCCAGACTATGCTGTAAAGAACGAACAACTGGCCCGCCGTCGCCAAGGCTCCGGCGGGTCCGCCGCCGCCGGCGCCGCCCGCGAACGAGCGGCGCCGCCGGAGCGGAAATATCCTGCAAACGGCAGCTCGACCGACCGTCACACGGTGCAGTGGTGCACTGAAGAGAGAATATGGTCAAGCCTCACGGCTGATTAGTATCGGTTAGCTCCACACATCGCTGTGCTTCCACACCCGACCTATTGCCTGGTCATCTTCCAGGAGCCTTCAGAGGCCTTGCGGCCTGGGAGATCTCATCTTGTGGAGGGTTTCACGCTTAGATGCCTTCAGCGTTTCTCCCTTCCGCACGTAGCTACCGAGCGCTGCCACTGGCGTGACAACTCGTACACTAGAGGTGCGTCCATCCCGGTCCTCTCGTACTAAGGACAGCCCCACTCAAATCTCCTCCGCCCATGACAGATAGGGA
>DASPFV010000073.1:0-2417 GCA_035620975.1 Vicinamibacterales bacterium | reverse complement strand
CTCCTGGGAGGGGCAGTTCTGGAACGTTCCGCCGCGCGACGTCCGCCCGAAGCCCTACCAGAAGCCCCATCCCGGCATCTGGGTAGCAGCCCTGCAGCCGGCGACCTACCAGCTCGCGGCCGAGCTGGGGATCGGCGTGATGGCGCTCAGCGTCGCCTCGCCGTCGTACCTGACGCCGCACATCAAGGCCTACAAGGAGCGCGTGCGCCAGGCCAGGCCCGTGGGGAAGTTCATCAACGGCCAGTGGCTGAGCTCCACGATGGGCCTCTGCGGCCCTGACAACAAGGCGGCCCGCGAGCTGGCGGCGAAATCGCTGCGGACCTTCTTCGGCCCCGATCGGCCGTACCTGAAGGACCAGACGCACCTCTACGAGCAGCTCGTCGAGTCGTGGGGCGGTGTGCCCGACCACCTGAAGGCGAACTTCGCGCGTTACATCAAGACCGACGGCACCGAAGGCGCACCCGAGGTCGATCTGTCGGGCGGCTCCGGGCAGATCGCCACCGCGCTCTGGAACCAGATCGACGCCGACACGCTGGTGGATCGCGGCGTGCTGGTCGCCGGCGATCCGGAGAGCTGCCTGCGCGGCATCGCCATCCACCAGGAGGCGGGGGTGGACGAGCTGCAGTTCCTCATGGCCACGGAGACCGTGCCGCACGACACGGTCATGACCTCGATCGAGTACTTCGGCACGCACGTCATCCCCGAGCTGAAGAAGCAGCCCGCCCGCTGACCATGGACTTCGGGATCAACCTGGCGACGTCGGCCGACTCGTGGAAGGTCGTCAAGCGCGCCGAGGAGCTCGGCTATGCGCGGGCCTGGTTCTACGACACCCAGCTGCTCAACGCCGACGTGTTCGTGGCGATGGCTGCGGCGGCCGTGCAGACGTCAGGATCCGGCTCGAGTTCGTCGCGCTGCCCGAGATCCGCCGCGCCGCCAAGGCCAGGCTGCCCCGCGACCACTGGAACTTCGGCGACGGCGCCGCTTGACTTACAGTTCGCTGATCGATAGCATTTCGGTAAGACGATGGAGACCGTGACGCTGTCCAGCAAGTATCAGCTCGTCCTGCCGCGCGGTGCACGCGAGCGTCTGCAGCTGCGGCCCGGGATGCGCATCACCGTTCTCGACAAGGGGGGTGTCATCTTCTTGATCCCCGAACGGCCCCTGCGCTCGTACCGCGGCATCGCCCGTGGCGTCAATCCCGGGGAGCTTCGCGAGAAGAAGGACCGCCACTGATCCTGGTCGATTCGAGCGGCTGGATCGAGTACTTGGCTGGCCGCCCGAACGCCGATCGGTTCGCCTCGTACATCGAGGGACGCGAACCGCTTCTCGTCTGCGCGATCGAGATCTACGAGGTCTACAGGGTGCTGCGCCGGGATATCGGGGAGGAGCGGGCAGTCGAGGCTGTCTCCGCGCTCCACCGTGCGACGGTCGTGCCGGTCGATGAGTCGCTCGCGCTGGAAGCTGCCGACGTGTCGCTGGCCCACGGACTCGCGATGGCCGACTCGCTCGTGTATGCGGCGGCGCGACGCTTTGGCGCCCGGCTCGTGACCGGCGACACCGACTTCGAGAGCTTGCCCGACACCGTCGTGGTCCGCTGACGCATCGGCTACCTCCATGGGCGCGGATCGGCCGCGTCGCGTGTTGACCGCGAGGCCTGGGCGGAGGACGCCTTGCCGGTGATCGAGGTGGCCGAGAGCTCGCTCGCCTACGACCGCTGGACCAAGCATCCGTCGCGCGTCCGGCGAGCAGATATGCCTCGCCGACGTAGGCGAGCCGGAGCGCTCGAACGACCGCAGCGCCTGGCGCAGGTCGCCCCGCCGCAGCGACAGCACCCCGAGCCCGAGGTGCGCGTACCCGCAACTGAACGGGTGCTCGGCGTCTTCGGCGATGCGAAGCGCCTCCTCGCCGACGGCGGCGCCTTCCGCGAACTCGCCCAGCTAGCGGTCCAGGTGGTGCTCGCCTCGGCCCGCCCGGCCGGGTACTATGCACAGGTTGTCTGGCATGAGAGTCCTTGCCGTTGTCCTGGCCGTGGCTCTGAGCGGCGCCGCTGTTCCCGCCTGGCCGCGCCCGGCGGCTGGCGCGGGGCCGACCCACGGACTGTCCATCCACGGCGACCTCCGGTATCCTCCCGGCTTCCCGCACTTCGCCTACGTCAACCCGGCGGCGCCCAAGGGCGGCAACGTCCGCCTGGCCGCGACCGGAACCTTCGACAACCTCAACCCCTTCATTTTGAAGGGGGTGCCGCCGCAGGGCATCGGCACCACCTTCGAGACCCTGCTGGTCACCTCGGCCGACGAGCCGTCGTCCGAGTACGGGTTGATCGCGGAGACGATCGAGACGCCGCCCGATCGTTCGTGGGTGGCCTTCACGCTGCGCGCCGCCGCGCGCTTCCACGACGGCAGCCCGATCGCGGCGGA
>DASPFV010000072.1:0-24447 GCA_035620975.1 Vicinamibacterales bacterium | reverse complement strand
TCTGGACGAATGGCTCCGTGACGCCGCGCGACGCCGTCTCGCTCTCGGCCAAGCTGATTCGCGATCACTTGAACATCTTCATCAATCTCGAAGAAGCGGGCGATCTCCAGCTCGACGCCGCGACCGACACGCCGAGGGCGGCGCTCAACGAGAACCTCGACAAGAGCGTCGAGGAACTCGAGCTGTCCGTGCGCTCGTACAACTGCCTCAAGAACGCGAACATCCGCACGATTCGCGAGTTGGTGCAGAAGACCGAAGGGGAGATGCTCAAGACGAAGAACTTCGGCCGGAAGTCGCTCAACGAGATCAAGGAAATCCTCGCGGGGATGGGCCTCAGTCTCGGGATGCGGCTGGATCAGCCGGCGTCACAGCCGGTGGAATAGGGATCGGGGATCGCGGACCGGGGATCGCCCCAGTCCCCGAGCCCCAATCCCCGTTCCCCGATCCCGACAGGAATACAGTCATGCGACACAGAGTCAGTCACCGGAAACTCGGACGAGTCACCGAGCATCGCATCGCGATGCTCCGCAATCAGGCGCAGGCCTTGCTGCGGTTCGAGAGGCTCGAAACCACCGTGCCGCGCGCGAAGGAGCTCCGGCCCTTCGTGGAGCGGATCATCACGATCGCCAAGCGCGGTCTGGCGAGCGGTGACGGCAACGGCCGCGCCCTGCACGCGCGGCGCCTCGTGCTTCGCGACATTCACGATCGCGATGTCGTCGGCAAGCTGTTCGATACGATTGCTCCGCGCTTCGAGTCGCGGCCCGGCGGCTATACGCGGATCCTGCGCGTGGGCTATCGACGCGGTGATAGCGCCGAAGTCGCGCAGATCGAACTGGTCGGCAGCGAGTACAACCCGAACCTCGAAGCCGAGCGCACCGCGGCCGCGGCCGAGAAGAAACCGAAGGGCAAAGGCGTCGGAGGACGACTCCGTGCCGCCGCCGAGCGTCTGCGCGGCAAGCGCGCGGAAGGAGCCGAGGGGGAAGACACGGCTCCCGAGAAAGGCGCTCGACACGAACGTCCGCGCCGCGAGAAGGGCGGACGTGCTGACACCCGCGGGAAGGGCGCGAAGACGACGGCGCCGCGGAAAGCCGGAGGAAGTTAAACTTCCTCCGCCGCCTCCTGGCCGCGCTCGGCTTTCGCCGCCGACACGATCTTGCCGTGGAGGTGCTGCGGCACTTCCTCGTAGTGCGAGAACTCCATGTGATAGGACCCGCGGCCGCCGGTGGCCGAGGTCAGCTGCTGCTCGTAGGTCAGCATCTCGGACATCGGCACTTTCGCGCGGATGAGGGTCGAGGCGCCGCGCGTCTCCATCCCGCCGATCCGCCCGCGCCGGCCGTTGAGGTCCCCCATCAGGTCACCCGCGAAGTCGCTGGGGGCGTACACCTCGACGTCCATGATGGGCTCGAGCAGCGTCGGGCGGGCCCGCGTCATGCCGTCCTTGAACGCGAGCGTCGCGGCCATTTTGAACGACAGCTCGTTCGAGTCCACCGGGTGGAAGGACCCGTCGAAGACCGTGGCGCGGAAGTCCACCATCGGGAAGCCCGCCAGGAAGCCCCGCATCCGCGCGTCCTGCAGCCCCTTTTCCACCGCCGGGATGTACTGGCGCGGAATCGCCCCGCCGAAGATGTCGTCGACGAACTCGAACTCGCTGCCCCGCGGCAGCGGCTCGAACCGCACCTTGCAGTCGCCGAACTGTCCGTGTCCGCCGGTCTGCTTCTTGTGCCGCCCGTGCGCCTCCGTGGATGAGGTGATCGTCTCGCGGTAGGGGATCCGCGGCAGCTTCAGGTTGACTTCCACGCCGAAGCGGCGCTTCAACTTGGCGACGGTCACCTCGATGTGCGACTGGCCCTGCCCGGCCAGGAGGAGCTCCTTCGTCTGCCCGTCCCGCGTGTAGCTGATGCTGGGATCCTCCTCTTCCAGCCGGTGCAACGCCGTGCTGATCTTCTCCTCGTCGGCCCGGCTCTTCGGCTCGATCGCGTAGGAGATGACGGGCTCCGGAAACCGTGTGGGCGGAATCCGGAAGCTCACGCCCTTGTCGGCCAGCAGGTCGCTCGTCAGCGTCTCCTTCAGCTTGGCCACGGCGCCGAGGTCGCCGGCCTTGATCTCCGGGACGGTGGTCGGCGTCTTCCCCTGGAGCAGCATGAGATGACCCAGGCGCTCGGACGCGTCCTTCGTCACGTTCGGCACGGTCGAGTCCGACTTGAGCGTGCCGGAGGCGACGCGGAAGAGCGTGATTCGCCCGGCGAAGGGATCCGCCACCGTCTTCCACACGAAGGCCGCCACGGGCCCCGAGTCCGAAGCCGGGACCTCGGTCTCCTCCGATGAGCCGGAGAGCGTGGCCGGCATGGGCCGCTCGGCTGGCGAAGGAGCGAAGGCGACGATCGCGTCGAGCAGCGGCTGGGCGCCGATATTGGCCACGGCCGACACGCACACGAGGGGAAAGATGCGGCCGGCCGCCGTGGCGCGCTTCAGGCCCGCGACCAGGTCCTCCTGCGTCAGGGTCCCGGCCTCGAAGAACTTCTCCATCAGCGCGTCGTCGGCCTCGGCGACCATCTCGACGAGCGCTTCGCGGGCGGTTCCGGCCGCGGCCTCGAGCTCGCCTGGTACCGGCGTTTCCGTCGGCTTGCCGCTGCCGTCCGAGGGGAAGGTCCACGCTTTCATCGAGACGAGGTCGATGACGCCGCGAAACGCCTTCTCCTCGCCAATCGGCAGCTGCACGGGCACGACGGTCCGCCCGAACACGCCGCGGAGGGACTCCAGGGAGCGTTCGAGGCTGGCGCGCTCCCGGTCGAGGCGGTTCAGGACGACGACGCGGGGGACGGCGAGCTCTTCGGCGAACGCCCAGACCTTCTCGGTCGAGACTTCGACGCCGGCGACAGCGTCCACCACGACGAGCGCGGCATCGGCCACGCGCAGCGCGGCGCGCGCTTCGCTCAGGAAGTTGGCCATGCCCGGCGTGTCGATGAAGTTGATTTTGGTCCGGTTCCACTCGACGTAGGCGAGGCTGGCGGAGAGCGTGTGCTTGCGCGCGATCTCCTCCTCGTCGTAGTCGGTCACGGTCGTGCCGTCGTCCACGCGCCCGAAACGGTTCACGGCGCCGGCATCGAACAGCAGCGCGGAGAGCAGCTGCGTCTTGCCGGCGCCCGAATGGCCGACCAGGGCGATGTTCCTCACGTTCGGTGCGTCGTAGACTTTCATGGCGAGACCTCCGGCAGCTTCGAGCTGCCACGTTTCAGCTGCCAGCCGTCAGTTCAGCTGTGGCTTCATGCGTCGAGCCTGGCGATCAGCCCGCTGAGCATGTGTCTGATCGCGGCTACTTGCGCCGGACGCCGGGCGTACTGGCTGAGCGGGAAGAAGCCCAGGTCCCGGGCAAGAAGGAAATCATACTCAACTTCGCTCGGCGGCCCAACGAGTGTGCGCGGGAGAGCGGCTGAAGCCGCGCCGGGCGGGAGCCGCGCTGACGGAGGGAGTTACTCGTATCTCAGCGCCTCGATCGGATCCAGCCGTGACGCCTTGATGGCGGGGAAGAGGCCGAAAAAGATGCCGACGCTCGCCGAGAAGCCGATACCGAGCGCGAACGACCACCAGGGAAGGGAGATCGGGAAGCCGGAAATCCAGTGCACGAGGAGGCCGATACCGCTGCCGAGGATGATGCCGAGGATGCCGCCGGCCGACGTGAGGAACACGGCCTCGATCAGGAACTGCCAGAGGATCTCGCGCCGGCGCGCACCGAGAGCCTTGCGCACGCCGATCTCGCGGGTGCGCTCGGTGACCGAGATCATCATGATCGCCATCACGCCGATGCCGCCCACCATCAGGGCGATTGAGCTGATGACGACCAGCGCCAGGAAGGTCGCCCGGCTGAACTGATCCCACACCCGGAGGACGGCGTCCTGCGTGACGAGATCGAAGTCATTGGGCTGATCCAGCCGCAGGCTGTGCCGGATCCGCATGATCGCCTCGACCTCGCGCAGCGCCTGCTCGCGGCCCGCGTCCTCGCGCGGGACCACGGCGATCATCGCCGTGCGGAAGGCCGACTGCGTGATCGCACCGCCCGAGTACCCGGATCCCTTCAGGACCTTCCCGTAAAACTTCTCGTGCGTGGTGAACGGGATGACGGCCAGATCGTCGGCGCCGCCGAACCCGCCGGGGCTCGGGCGCTTGCCGAGCACCCCGATGACCGTGAACTCGTTCATGCCGATGCGCACCTTCTTGCCGAGCGGGTCGGTCTGGGGGAAGAGCGACAGGTACGGCGTCTGCCCGAGAACGATGACGGGCCGGCGGTGTTCGACCTCACCCGGCATGAAGAAGCGCCCCATCTCGAGCTTGATGAAATTGACGGCGGCGAAGTTCTCGGTCGCGCCGAGGATCGAGATGGCCTTCGTCCGCTCGTTCCGGTAGGTGATTCGCTGCTGCGAGCCGGGGCCGCCGCCCAGCCAGACGTCGACGAGCGCCACCGAGGGGCATTCACGCGCCACGGCGCGTGCGTCCTCGCGCGTGATGTTCGGCCGCTTGAGCAAATCGATGAACGACTGGCCCGAGGCGAAGCTCAGCGCGCCGAACTTCTGCACGAAGATCGTGTTCGGCCCCAGCTCGCGGATCGAGTCGCGGAGCGATTCGTCGAACCCGCGGATGAGCGACGTCATGCCGACGATCGACGTGATGCCGATGACCACGCCCAGCACCGTCAGCGCCGAGCGCAGCTTGCTGGCGCGCAGGGTGTCGAGCGACATCGTCACGATTTCGCCGAGCAGGCCGGTCCGGAGTGCAGCCATCGATGGTCGTGTTCGCCCTGCCTACTCGCGCCGGAGCGCCTCGATCGGATCGAGGCTGGCCGCGCGCATGGCGGGATAGAGCCCGAAGAACAGCCCGACAACGGCGGTGATCCCGATGCCGATCGCGACCGACCAGACCTGGACGGCCGCCGGCAGCGGGCTCAGACGGCTGATGAGCATCGCCAGCGCGAAGCCGAGCAGCGTGCCCGCCAGGCCCCCCATCGTCGACAGCGTCACCGACTCGGTCAGGATCTGCCAGATGATGTCGCGGCGCCGGGCGCCCAGCGCCTTGCGCAGGCCGATCTCCCGGGTGCGCTCGCTGACCACCATCAGCATGATGTTCATGATGACGATGCCGCCGACGACGAGCGAGAGCGCGACCACGCCGACGAGCACCGCGAAGATGCCCGTCGTGGCCTGCCGATACAACCCGAGGAGCGTCTCGGACGTGAACATGCCGAAGTTGTCCGGCTCGCGGGGACGCAGCCGCCGCTCGATTCGCATCGCCACCGTCGCGTCGTCCATGGCAGCCTCGACCAGGTCCGGGGTCTTCGGCTTGACCAGGAGCTGCAGGCCGGGGCGGGAGCCGAACATCTTGAAGAACGCTCCCAGCGGCACGAGCGCGAACTCGTCCTGGCTCTCGCCGAAGATCGCCCCCTTCTTCTCGCTCACGCCGACGACGCGATAGTGCATGCCGCGGATCTTGATGACCTTGTCGAGGGGGTTTGCCTGGCCGAAGAGCCGGTCCGCCGTCTGCCAGCCGAGCACCGTCACGGGCCGGCTCCGATCGATCTCGGTCGGGCTGATCAGCCGTCCGCGCTCGGCGTTGAACGTCGAGAAATACAGGTAGTCGCGCGAGACGCCCTGGATGCTGACACGCTCGAGCAATTCGCTCCCATAGGCAATCTGCGCCTGCGCCTGCGCCTGCGCCGCGACGGCGTCGATGTGCTCGCTGAAGCGCCGGACCGCGTCGGCCTCGTTCATGGTGATCCGGGGGTTGTTGCGCATCCGCTCCTCGTCCGCCTCGGTCCGCACGATCGGCATGCGCTGAATCGTGAAGTTGTCCGCTCCGACGTCCGACACGATGGCGTCGGTGACGTAGGCGTTCATGCCCTGAATGAGCGACACCACCGCGATGATCGAGGTCACCGCGACGATGTTGCCCAGCACGGTGAGGAACGATCGCAGCTTGTTCGCCCAGATGGCGCTCAGAGCGAGCCCGACGGCTTCGAGGAACTGGTTCATCAGCGCGATCGGCTGTCGGCTGTCAGCGCCGCGAACGCGGTTGTTCGACCTTGACCGCCGCCCCGTCGGCGAGCTCCCTCACCGAGCTGAACGGGCCGACGATGACACTGTCGCCTTCCTTGAGGCCCGACACCACTTCGAAGTACTTCTCGCCGGCAATGCCCGTCGTGACCGGCGTGAACTCCGCCTTGTCGTCGCGCACGACGAACACCCCTTCGAGCTCCTTCCGCGTCTCCCCCGGTTTGAGCTCGGACGCCTGGAGGGCGCCCGGCCTGGGCCGTCGGCCCGGCTCGGTCGCGGGCGGCCGGACGACCGCGCCAGTCGCGTCCACCACCACTTCCCGCACGGTGGTGGCCTGGATGGGCACCGAGATGACGGCCGCGCGCGTCGCGGTGGTGATCTCGGCGGTGCACGTGAAGCCGGGCCGCACCTCCGGGATCTCGCTGTCGACTGTGACGACCACCTTGAAGTTGGTCGCCTGTGTCGTGGTCTGCCCCGTCTGCTGAATGGGGCTGTTGCCGATCTCGGTCACCTTCCCCGTGAACGTCCGACCCGGAATGGCGTCAATCGTGATCTTCGCGATCTGGCCGAATGCAATCGTCGGGATGTCGGTCTCGTCGACTTCCACTTCCGCCTCGATGACCGACATGTCCGCAATCGTCAGCAGCACGGTCCCGGCGTTGTTCATCGTGCCGACGACGACCATCTCGCCCTCCTCGATGTTGCGGCGCGTCACGATGCCCTCGATGGGAGACTCGATGCGGACCTTGCTCAGGTCGTACCGCGCGCTCTCGAGCGACGCCTGCTCCTGCTGCATGCGGAGCCGCTGCGTCCGGACCTGCTGCTCCTGGGAGCGCAGCTCCGCCTGCCGGATCTTCAACTCGTTCCCCGCGCGCTCGAGGCTCTCCCTGGTCGTCAGGCCGCCCTTCCAGAGCTGCTGCTGGCGCGTGTAGTCCTCTTCGGCCTGCTTGAGCGCCGCGCGGGCGCTGTCGAGCGCAAGGCTCAGCTGGTGCGCCTGCGAGCGGGCCGCCTCGAGCGAGGCCTCCCGCTGCTGGACGTTCGACCGGAGGTTGCGCGGGTCGACCTGGAGCAGGAACTGCCCGATCTTCACGCGATCGCCCTCGTTCACGGCCAGGCCCGTCACCCGGCCCATCGTGTCCGCGCTGATGTTCACGAACCGCTTGGGCTGGATCTTGCCCGACGCCGACACGATCGCCTCCAGGTCGCGCTTCTGAATCGCCTCCGTGTTGACCGTGACCCCCTCCGTGCGGCGGAACCTGAAGTTGGCGTAGACGATCGCCGAGAGGATCAGCACCACGCCAGCGCCGACCAGAATCTTCTTGTTACGGCTCAATTCATCCCCCGAGACTGCTCATCACCGCAGCGATCGCGAGCGCGATCACGGCGTAGACCGCGAAGAGCGAGATGGCGATCGGCTGCGTGCGCCGGCGGTAGAGCACTCCGAGGCCGATCGCCAGCACCACGAGCCACCACACGATGAAGAGGTCGATCGCGCCCAGCAGGCGGCCCAGGAACGAGGCCTCGTCGATCATCGGCAGCAGCACGGCCAGGTTGGTGGCGCTGCCCATCGCGCCACGCATCAGGTTCAGCGGCGCCGTGAAGAGCTGCCCGAGTGCGCTGATGACGCCAGCGTGCACGAGCACCGCAATCAGCTGTTTGAAGCTCGCCTCGCCTCCCAGCGCCGCGTTGAACACCGCGAACAGGATGCCGGCCATCACGACGAGGATGATCGGGGTTGCGACGAGGATGCTTCCCCCGGTCATGTAGGGTGCGAAGCGCATGTTGCGCTCCATCCGCGTATACATCTCGTCGTCGACGGTGATCCCGAAGGCCTCGGTCTGCCGGACCTGCTGATCCAGCGCGGCGAGGCGGCCCGATTCGGTGAACAACGGCCCCGCCGTGCAGACCACGATGATGCCCGTCGTCAGGACGAGCATGCCGAGCCACCGGGGCTGCGCCACGACCTGCTGGAAGGTGGCCCTGGGAGCGGTGATCACGCCGATGAACCGGGACAGCAGTCCGGTCGGGGCAGGGGAGGTCCCCACCGTTGTCGAGGGGCTCGTCATGGCTTGTGAGTGGAAGAAGGTCTAATCCGGCCCGAACCCGGGGACTGTCCGATTCTACCGTATTCAATACGTCGATTCCCAGACGCTGGTTCCACCGCCGCTGACCGGCAAGTACCTGATTCACGTGTGAGTTAGGGACGGGATACGGGACCGGCGAATGAGCCCAGTTTGCCGGCCCGTACGCTAAGCTCACCTGATGCTCGTCCGTTGTGTCGCCATCCTCCTGACGGCCGGGGCGCTGAGCGCACCCACCCTGGCGTCCGCTCAACAATTCGAGTCGGTCGGCACGCGCGCAGCCGGCCTCGGCGGCGCGTTCGTGGCGGTGGCCGACGATGCCTCGGCCGTCTACTGGAACCCGGCGGGGCTCGCTTCGGGCGGGTTCTTCAGCCTGCTGCTGGATTCGACTCGCGGAGAGGGAAAGGCGCCGGATGCCGGGCGCGCGGCCTCCCGCTCGGGGACCATCCTGGCGCTCGGCACGCCACCGCTCGGCCTGACCTATTACCGGCTTCGCAGCTCGGGCGTCGTGCCCGCCGACGCCCCGGACGCCCGGCCGGGCGATCTGCGGGCGTTCTCGCTCATCACGCACCATGCCGGCGCGACCCTCGTGCAGTCGCTGACCGACACGATTGCCGTGGCGACCACCCTGAAGTTCGTCCGGGGGATTGCGGCGATCGGTCAGCTGCACGGGCTCGATCTCGACGACGCGCTCGACGTAGCCGACGATCTGGTCGGCAGCGGCGAGAACACCTTCGACGCGGATCTCGGCATCCTGGCGATCTTCGGGCGGCTCCGGGCAGGCCTGTCCGTCAGAAATGTGACGCAGCCCGAGTTCGAGATCCCGTTCGAAGAGGGGGCCCTGGAGCTGGAACGCCTCACGCGCGCCGGTCTGGCCTACGCGGCGGCCCCCGGGCTCCTTGTCGCCCTCGACGTCGATCTGGAGCGTGCGTCCGATGCGCTCGGCGAGGCCCGGCAACTTGCGGTCGGCGCCGAAGCCCGCATCCACCCCCGGGCGTCGCTCCGCACGGGGTTCCGGTTCAATACGCTGGGCGATCAGCCCGGCGGACGGGCTCCGGTCGGGACCGTAGGCGGCAGCTACGCCGTGCTCGGGTGGTTGTTCGCCGAAGGGCAGATCACGTACGGCTCCGAATCCGGCAGCCGGGGCTGGGGCCTCGCCGGACGTGTGGCCTTCTGAGGCGGCCCGCAGTTTTCACGGAACTGCGCAGCAATCGTTCCTGGCCCCCCTGAGGCCCCGGAATCGGGGCCTCCCTACCTTGACAATATTTGTCAGCCCCCCCACACTAGAGGTCTCCCCAAGCAGGCCACTCCCTTGTCGCGGAAGCGCAGATCCGGCGCGGCCCGTGCCCGACTCTGCCTGACATCGACTGTCACACTGAGCCTGAACGATGGCCGTTCGGATTGGCGAGCTTCTGCTCAAGGAAAAGCGCATTACGCCTGCCCAGCTGCAGGAGGCGTTGAACTACCAGAAGACCAATGGCGGCAAGCTCGGGCTGAATCTCGTCAAGCTCGGATTCGTCACCGACGAGGAGATCACGGCCCTCCTCAGCAAGCAGTACGGCGTCCCCTCGATCAACCTCACGCAGTTCGAGATCGACTCGTCGATCATCAAGCTCATTCCGGCGGAAACCGCGCAGAAGTACCAGATCGTCCCCCTGAGCCGGGCCGGGGCCACCCTGACGATAGCCATCACGGATCCGACGAACGTGTTCGCCATGGACGATATCAAGTTCATGACGGGCTACAACGTCGAACCGGTGGTGGCCTCTGAGACCGCCGTCGCGGAGGCGATCCAGCGGTACTACCCGAGCACGCCGGTCGCGAAAACGCTCAAGCCGCAGGAGAAGAAGGAGAAAAAGGTCCAGGCGGGCCAGGAAGCCAACCTGACGAGCGCGGCGACGCTCGAGATGGTGACCAAGGCCCTCGAGGAAACCGCCGCGGTCGTCGAGGACGACGTCGAGCTGCTCGAGGAGATGGAGCAGATCGACGTTGCGTCGCTGGAGCGGCAGGGCGGCGAGGCGCCGGTCATCCGCCTCGTGAACCTGATGCTCATGTCGGCGATCCAGAAGGGCGCGAGCGACATTCACATCGAGCCCTACGAGAAGGAGTTCCGGGTCCGGTTCCGCATCGACGGCATCCTCTACAACGTCATGGCGCCGCCGATGAAATTCCGCGATGCGATCACGTCGCGCATCAAGATCATGTCGAAGCTCGACATCGCGGAAAAGCGGCTGCCTCAGGACGGCCGCATCAAGATTCGCTTCGCCGTGGAAGGCGCGACCAAGGAGATCGACTTCCGCGTCTCGTGCCTGCCGACGCTGTTCGGCGAGAAGATCGTGCTCCGCCTGCTCGACAAGGACAAGCTGATGCTCGACATGACGAAGCTCGGCTTCGAGGCGGACTCGCTGGCGAAGCTCGAGGTGGCGATCGGCAAGCCCTGGGGCATGGTGCTCGTCACGGGTCCCACCGGAAGCGGCAAGACGAACACGCTCTATTCCTCGATCTCGAAGATCAACACCTCCGAGACGAACATCATGACCGCCGAGGATCCGGTGGAGTTCAACCTCGTGGGGGTCAACCAGGTGCAGGTCCGGGAGAACATCGGGCTGAACTTCGCGGCGGCGCTCCGATCCTTCCTGCGGCAGGACCCGAACATCATCCTGGTCGGCGAAATCCGCGACTTCGAGACCGCGGAGATCGCCGTCAAGGCAGCGCTCACCGGGCACCTCGTGCTCTCCACGCTCCACACCAACGACGCGCCGAGCACGATCAACCGGCTGATGAACATGGGCATCGAGCCGTTCCTCGTGGCGAGCTCGGTGAACCTGATCTGCGCGCAGCGGCTGGTCCGGCGCATCTGCGCGAAATGCAAGGCCGATCACCCGACGCCGCCGCAGGCCCTCGTGGACGCCGGGTTCACGCAGGACGAAGCGCATCGCGTCGTGCCGAAGAAGGGGCAAGGCTGCGACGTCTGCAACAACACGGGCTACAAGGGGCGCGTGGGCCTCTACGAGGTCATGGAGATCACCGACGAGCTGCGGGAGCTGATCCTCGTCGGCGCCTCTGGGCTCGAGCTCAAACGGAAGGCGGTCGAGGAGGGCATGATCACCCTCCGCCGCAGCGGCCTGCAGAAGGTGATGGAAGGCGTGACGACGATCGAGGAAGTGGCGAGGGAGACGGTGAAGTAGGACAAGGTCGGGGCGCGCGGCTCGCGGGCCGCAGCCGGACGGCCGCAGCCGGCCGCTGCCGGTAGCTACAAGCTGGAACGCTGGACGCCGATATATCGACAGACACACATATGGCCACACTTCCGGAACTCCTGCAGACCCTGGTCGAGCACAGCGGCTCCGACCTGCACCTGACGACGCAGACGCCGCCCCAGATTCGGGTGCACGGCCGGCTGCAGATGCTCGATCTGCCGCCGCTCGGACCGGCCGAAACGAAGGCGCTGGCCTACAGCGTGCTGACCGACGCGCAGAAGAAGCGCTTCGAGGAGACGCTCGAGCTCGACTTCTCGTTCGGCATCCGGGGGCTCGCCCGCTTCCGGTGCAACGTGTTCAACCAGCGGGGGGCGGTCGCCGCCGTCTACCGCGTGATCCCCGAGCAGATCAAGTCGTTCGACGAGCTCGGACTGCCCGCCATCATCGCCACACTGGCCGAGCGGCCCCGCGGTCTCGTGCTGGTCACGGGTCCGACCGGCAGCGGCAAGTCGACCACTCTCGCCGCCATGATCGACAAGATCAACACCGAGCGCCGCGAGCACATCCTGACGATCGAGGATCCGATCGAGTACATCCACCCGCACAAGGGCTGTCTGGTCAACCAGCGCGAGGTCCACAGCGATACGCACGGCTTCGCCAACGCCCTCCGCGCGGCGCTCCGCGAGGATCCGGACATCGTGCTGATCGGCGAGCTCCGCGATCTCGAGACGATCGAGTCGGCGCTGCGCATCGCCGAGACCGGCCACCTGACCTTCGCGACGCTGCACACCAACTCGGCGTCGCAGACCATCAACCGCATCATCGACGTGTTCCCGGCCCATCAGCAGGGTCAGATCCGCACCCAGCTCTCCCTCGTCCTCGAGGGCATCGTCTGCCAGGCGCTCATGCCCAGGGCGGACGGCCAGGGCCGCGTGGTGGCGCTGGAGATCATGGTGCCGACCCCCGCCATCCGGAACCTGATCCGCGACGACAAGGTCCACCAGATCTACTCGACCATGCAGACCGGGCAGGAGAAGCTCGGGATGCAGACGATGAACCAGAGCCTGGCCACCCTGTACCAGCGCCGGCTGATTTCGCTGGAGGCGGCGATCGGCGCCTCCTCGCTGAAGGATGAGCTGGAACAGATGATCAGCCGGGGCGCCGGCGTCGTGCCGGGCGCCGGGATGAACCGGTCGGGGCTTGCGGCCCCGCAGCGGCGGTAAGCGACGGAGCAGAGGATCGCACTCATGCCGACATTTGCCTACTCGGGCCGCACGCGCAGCGGCCAGGCCGTGACCGGGGAACGGGTGGCCGACACGATGGACGCCGCCGTGGCGGCGCTCCGGCGCGAGCAGATCCAGGTGACGCGAATCGACGCGGCCAGGGCGGCCGCCAGGGCGGAAGCAAAGCCGAAGGCGCCGAAGGCCAAGTCGGTGCCCGCGAAGAACCTGGCGATCTTCACCCGGCAGTTCTCCGTGATGATCGACGCGGGGCTGCCGCTGGTCCAGTGCCTGGACATCCTCGGCAAGCAGGAGCCGAACAAGCATTTCTCGGCGGTCATCCTCAGGGTGCGGGAGGACGTGGAGGCGGGTGCGGCGCTGGCCGACAGCATGAAGAAGCACCCGAAGACCTTCGACAGCCTGTACTCGAACATGATCGCGGCCGGCGAGGCCGGCGGCATCCTCGACACCATCCTGAAGCGGCTCGCCGTCTACATCGAGAAGAACGTCAAGCTGAAGGGAGAGGTGAAGTCGGCGATGATCTATCCGGTCGCGGTCATCGTGATCGCGACCCTCGTCGTCGGCGCCATCCTCTGGAAGGTCATTCCCACCTTCGCATCGCTGTTCTCCGGGCTCGGCGCGCAGCTGCCGCTCCCCACACGCATCGTCATCCGCGCCAGCGACGTCATCGTCGCGTGGGGCTGGCTGATGATCCTGGGGCTTGGCGGCGTCGGCTATCTGATCAAGCGCTACTACGCGACGGACAACGGGCGGCACGTGATCGACGCGCTGCTCCTCAAGGCCCCGGTGCTCGGCAACATCATCCGGAAGGTGGCCGTGGCGCGGTTCTGCCGCACGCTGTCGACGCTCCTCGCGTCGGGCGTCCCGATCCTGGACGGCCTCGAGATCACGGCCAGGACGTCTGGCAACGCGATCATCGAGGACGCCATCATGACGACGAGAACCGGGATCGAGCGGGGCGAGACCGTGTCGGGCCCGCTGCGGGAGACGAACGTCTTCCCCTCGATGGTGGTGCAGATGATCAACGTCGGGGAGACGACCGGCGCGCTCGACGCGATGCTGTCGAAGATCGCCGATTTCTACGAAGAGGAGGTCGATACGGCGGTCGCCGGGCTGCTGACGCTGCTCGAGCCGATCATGATCGCCTTCCTCGGTGTCGTGGTGGGCGGGATCGTCATCGCCATGTACCTGCCGATCTTCGACCTGATCTCGAAGCTGACGGGCTGAGCGATGACGGGGCACCTTCGCCGGAAGCTGATGTGGCTGATCGGCGGCCGGGCGGCCGCCGTCACGCTGCTCCTCGGCTCGGCGATCCTCCTGCTCATCAGGTCCCCCGGCACGCGGCCGATCGATCCCTTCTTCTTCCTGATCGGCCTGACGTACGGGCTCACCGTGCTCTACGTGGCGCTGATGCGCTTCGTGGAGCGCCACCGCTGGCTGCTCGACGTGCAGCTCGCCTGCGACGCGCTGCTCGTCTCGGCGCTGGTGCACCTGACCGGCGGCGTGACCAGCTACTTCTCGACCCTGTACGCGCTCCCGATCATCGCCGCGAGCACAATCCAGTCACGCCGGGGCGGCATCATGGTCGGGTTTCTCAGTTCCGTGATGTACGCAGGGATCGTGGCGGCCCAGTACCATCAGTACCTGTTTGGAGCCGCGGAGTTCACGGGCGCGGACGCCCTGCCGGCTCCCTACACGGCGCTGTTCACGGTCGGGCTGAACCTGTTCGGCTTCACGGCCGTCGCGCTGCTCAGCGGTTACCTCGCCGAGGGCCTGCAGCGCGCGGGCGAGGAGCTGGAGGTCGCGTCGAACCAGCTCGCCGATCTGCAGGCGTTCAGCGAGTACGCCATCAACAGCCTGGCCAGCGGCCTGCTGACCACCGACCGGGCCGGCCGGGTGCTGACGTTCAACCGGGCGGCGGAGAGCATCACGGGGCTGCTCGCCTCGGTGGCCGTCGGCCGCAGCGCGCAGGACGTCCTGCAGCTGCCCCCGCAGGTGATCGGGCTCTTCGGGCCCGCGGAGGACCACCCGCCGCTGCCCCGCGTCGAGTATCCCTTCACGAAGGGGGACGGCCGCACCATCGAGCTCGGCATCAGCACCGCCACGCTGATGACGCCCCGGGGAGAAACCGGGTTCGTGATCACGTTCCAGGACGTGACGGAGGCGCGCCGGCGGGAGCGGGACGCGCGCATCCAGCAGCGGCTCGCCGCCGTTGGCGAGATGGCGGCCGGGATCGCGCACGAAATCAGGAACCCGCTCGCCTCGATGTCCGGCTCGCTCCAGATCCTGCGCCAGGAGCTGCCGCTCTCCGAGGAGCAGGCGCAGCTGATGGACATCGTCTTGCGCGAGTCGGAGCGGCTCAACGAGACCATCAAGAGCTTCCTGGCCTACGCCAGACCGCAGCGGTCGGCCGCGGCGCGTCTGGACGTGCGCGGCGTCATCACCGACACGGCCAGGCTGCTCGAGAACAGCTCCGAGCTGCACGACACCCACCGGATCGCCGTCACGGTGCCGGACGCGGAGATCTGGTGTCTCGCTGACGAGGCCCAGATCCGCCAGATCGTCTGGAACCTCGCGACGAACGGCCTGCGAGCGATGCCGGACGGCGGCAACCTGACGCTGAGCGCCGGGCCCGGGTCGCCGGGGATCGGCGAGGTCGTGATTGCCGTGCAGGATGAAGGAGTCGGGATGGCCGCCGACGAGCTCGACGGAATCCTCCAGCCGTTCCGCGGCGGGTTCGCGCGCGGCACCGGGCTCGGGCTCTCGATCGTGCACCGGATCGTCTCGGACTACGGGGGCGAGCTGATCGTCACGTCTCAACCGGGCGAAGGGACCACCGTCACGGTGCGGCTGCCGGCCGGCTCGGCGCAGCCGGCGCCGGGCGCCGCGCCCGCCGACGCGCAGCTCACGCGGTGAGGCAGATCAGGCTCATGGACGTGCAGACACGCGAGCAGACCGCAGCGGACGGCCCCTCCCGGGTCCTCGTCGTCGACGACGAGCGCTCGATGCGGGAACTGCTGTCGATCGTGCTCCGCCGCGACGGCCACGACGTGCTGCTGGCGGAAAACGGCCGTCACGCCGTGGACCTGCTGAAGCGCGAGCGTGTCGATATCCTGGTCACCGATATCCGCATGCCGCAGATGAGCGGCGTCGATGTGCTCCGCGAGGCCAAGCAGATCGACCCCGACATCATCAGCATCGTGATGACCGCTTTCGCGTCCACCGACACGGCGGTCGAGGCGCTGCGCCTCGGCGCGGCCGACTACGTGAACAAGTCGCCGAGCGCGGCCAACGAGGTGCGCCTGCGTGTGCGGAAGGAGCTCGAGCGCAAGCGCCTGCAGCGCGAGAACGTCCTGCTGAAGCGCGCGCTTCAGACGTCGCACCAGTTCTCGAACATCATCGGCCGGAGCGACGCCATGCTCGCCGTGTTCGAGCTGGTCGAGACCATCGCGCCCACCACCAGCACGGTCCTCATCACCGGCGAGTCCGGCACGGGGAAGGAGCTGGTGGCGAGGGCCATCCATTTCAACTCGCCCCGGAAGGATCGCCCCTTCGTCGCGCTCAACTGTGGTGCGGTGTCCGAGACGCTCCTCGACTCGGAGCTCTTCGGGCACATGCGCGGCTCGTTCACCGGGGCCGACACCAACAGGAAGGGACTCATCGAGGTCGCCGAGAAGGGGACCATCTTCCTCGACGAGATCGGCGAGATGACGCCCCTCCTGCAGGTCAAGCTCCTGCGCGTCCTGCAGGAGCGACGGTTCAGGCGGCTGGGCGGCACCGAAGAGGTCGAGGCCGACATCCGCATCATCGCCGCGACGAACCGCGACCTCTCCAAGATGGTGGCGGACGGCACGTTCCGCGAGGACCTCTACTACCGCATCAACGTCATCCCTCTCCGCCTGCCCGCCCTGCGGGAGCGCGTCGAGGACATCCCGCTCCTGGCGGAGCACTTCGTGCTCCGGTTCGCCTCGCAGATGGGCAAGCCGGTCGGCGGCATCTCGGGGGCGGCGCTCAACTGTCTGAAGGCCTACAGCTGGCCCGGAAACATCCGGGAGCTCGAGAACGCCATCGAGCGCGCCGTCGCCCTGGAACGGACGCCGTCGATTCTCGTCGACAGCCTGCCCGAAGCGGTCAGGGCGGCCGCCAGCGTCGCGGCCCTGCCCCAGACCGCGGCGGAAGCCTTCCCGGATGTGGGCTTCGATCTGGAGCAGCACGTCCAGCACATCGAGCGGGAGTACATCGCCGAGGCGCTTCGCCGGGCCGGGGGAGTCAAGGTGAAGGCCGCGGAGCTGCTGGGCATGAGCTTCCGGTCGTTCCGCTACTACATGAAGAAGTACGACCTGAAGTAGGGCCCCTGACAATGATTGACAGCCGCGGTTGACACTAATTGTCAGGGGGCCGAAAATTGACAGGAGCAGGCAGTGCTCCTGCCCGCCGTGTAACAACCACAAAACCCAACCGATCAACAGCTTGGGGCCGTCAGAAGGTCGGCGCGCCGGGGTGGCACCCCCGTTGCTCAGCTGGGGGCGTCGGTCGCTGGGGCTGCGCCAGTCGGGACCGACAGTCCTGCGGCCAACGACTACTCTGAGGAGAGAGACATGAAGGTTCGTAACCAGAAGGGGTTCACGCTCATCGAGCTGCTGATCGTCGTGGCGATCATCGGCATCATCGCCGCCATCGCCGTGCCCGGACTCCTGCGCGCGCGCATGTCGGGCAACGAATCGTCGGCAATCGGATCGCTGCGTGCGATCAACAGCGCCGAGGCGAGCTACTCGTCGGCGGCCGGCAATGGTGGCTATGCGGTGCTCCTGGCCACGCTCGCGACGGCGTGCCCCGGATCGTCCCAGGGATTCATCTCGCCTGACCTGTCGATCGATCCCTCGACCAAGAGCGGCTACACCATCACCCTGGCGGCGGGCGCCGGTGCGGCGGTGGTGGCGGCGGATTGCAACGGCACCAACAGCCAGACGGCCTACTACGGCACGGCGCTGCCCGTGACGGTCGGCACCACCGGCAACCGTGGCTTCGCGACCAACGCTGCCGGCACGATCTTCTTCACGCCGAACGGTGTGGCGACCACGGAAGCGCAGATGGCGCCCGGCGGCGGCGGCACGCCCATCCAGTAAACGACGGCTCACGGGGGTTCAGGCGGGATGCTCGCCCGGCGGGCATCCCGTTTTTTTTTGGCCGGAGGAGCCAAAAATGACGGTTCACACGCGCGGCGGCGGATTGGGCCAGCGGGGGTTCACGCTGATCGAACTGCTGGTCGTTGTCGCCATCATCGGGATCATCGCCGCACTGGCCGTGCCCTCGCTGCTTCGGGCGCGAATGACGGGGAACGAGACGGCCGCGATCGGATCACTGCGAGCGATCAACAGCGCCGAGGCGGCCTACTCGTCGGCCGCCGCGGCCGGCGGCTACGCGACCCAGCTCGCGGTGCTGGCGCTTCCGTGTCCGGCGTCGTCGGTGGGCTTCATCTCCCCCGATCTCGCAGCGGACCCGACCACCAAGAGCGGCTACGTCTTCACGCTCGGACCGGGGACGTCGGCGGCCGGCCCGCCCGACTGCAACGGCACAGGATCGAACGTGGGGTACTATCTGACCGCAGTGCCCACGTCGCTCGGCATGACGGGACATCGCGGCTTCGCGAGCTCTCACCGCGGTGGCATCTTCTTCGACCCCACGGGCGTCGCTCCCGCCGAAGCAGCCATGGCGCCTGGCGGCGGCGCGCTCCCGCTCCAATGACGGTCGCGACGCGCGAACGGGCGCGGATGCGGCGTCTCTGGACGGGGCATGTAAGCTGAAACAGGTGGACGACAGTCGCGGGTTTACGCTCCTCGAGCTGCTGATCGTGATCGTCATCCTGGCCGTGGTGCTGTCGATGTCGATCGCCGGGTACCGCCACGCGCGCATGCGGGGCGGCGAGGCCGCGGCCATTGCGGCCCTCGAGGCGATCAACCAGGGGCAGTTCGCCTTCATGCAGACGTGCGGACGGCAGCGGTACGCGACCTCGCTGACGAGCCTCGGTGTTGCGCCGGCCGGCGGCACTCCGTTTCTGAGCCCGGATCTGACCGCGGCCGACCAGATCACCAAGAGCGGGTACGGCCTGCAGATGGCCGGCACACCGGCCGATGATCCTCCTCCGGAGCCGACCTGCACGGGTGTGCCTGCGGCCGACGGCTATCAGGCCACGGCGGACCCGCTGTCGCCCGGAGTCTCGGGCCTGCGTTACTTCGGAACCAACCGCGACCGGGTGCTGTACGAGGACACGACCACCTTCTCCGGCAACATGCCGGAGGCCGGCGCGCCCTCGCACGGGCGCGAGCTGTCGGCTCGGGGTCGACGCTAAACCCTTGACCGTGATACGGATACGCGATACAACAGGAGCTGGGGATCCCCCCGGTGCCCTCCACCCGGGGCCCGGCTCACGCAGCTCTCCAACACGATGACACGAACCAGCCGTACGTTGTTGCTGGCGTTCGCCGCTCTCGGCCTGGGCGCCTCGGCGACGTCCACCTACGTGCACCACCAGCTGCTCACGCAGCCGGGGTTCACGAGCTTCTGCGACGTGAACGCCACGGTCAGCTGCACCGAGGCGTATCTCAGCGCCTACGGCAGCCTCTGGGGCGTGCCGGTCGCCGTGCTGGGGGTCTTCTTCTTCACCCTGGTCGCCATTCTGGCGGGGCTCGCCGGCCGGCCTGGTTCCGCCGCGCGCGAGAACGTCGCCGGCTACATCTTCGCGCTGTCGACGGTTGGCCTCGCGTTCGTGCTGTATCTAGGGTATGCCGCGTTCTTCGTTCTCAAGGCCTTCTGCATTCTCTGCGTGCTGACGTACGTTGCCGTCGCGGGCATCTTCGTCGTCTCGGGCGGGGTGACGTCCGCTCCGATGAGCACGCTGCCGCGGCGGGTTGGCGGAGATCTGAAGCGCCTCGCGGGCAGCCGCATGGCGCTCGCCGTGCTGGCGCTGTTCCTCGCGGGCTCGGTTGCGCTGGCGCTGGCGTTTCCCGACGAGGCGGTCGCGCGGCGGGCGGCGCAGACGCCACAGGCCCTGCCGGCGGTCACGCCCGAGCAGCGGGCCCAGCTGGCGACGTGGTGGGAGGTGCAGCCGAAGGTCGATCTGCCGGTGTCCGCCGATGGAGCCACGGTGGTCGTGGTGAAGTTCAACGACTACCAGTGCCCCCCCTGCCGCCTGACGCACGATGCCTACAAGGGCATCATCGACAAGCACTCCGCGGGCGGCCGGTTGAAGTACGTGCTGAAGCACTTTCCGCTCGAGGCGGAATGCAACGTCCACGCTCCGGGTGGAGGGCATTTCGCCGCGTGCGAGGCGGCCGCCGCGGTGCTCCTGGCGCGGCCGCGGGGGACGGCAGATCGGATGGAGGAATGGCTGTTCGCCAACCAGGGTCCGCCCCAGCTCACGCCGGCGCAGGTGCGGCAGGCGGCGCGCGACGTAGCCGGCATTGCCGATTTCGACGCGCAGTATCCCGGCGCCCTGCAGGAGATCCGGCAGGATGCGGCGCTCGGTGAGCAGCTCGGCGTGAATTCGACGCCGACCTTCTTCATCAACGGCCGGAAGATCCCGCAGATTCTCCAGGCTCAATATTTCGAGGTCCTGATCGAGCTGGAGCTGAACCGGACCCCGTAGCCCGACATGCCCGCCGCCATCCGCATCGAGCAGCTCACGAAGGACTACGCGATCGGGTTCTGGCGGAAGCGCCCCTACCGCGCCCTGGACGCGCTGTCGCTCGAGATCGAGACGGGCGAGGTGTTCGGCTTCCTGGGCCCGAACGGCGCCGGCAAGACGACCACGTTGAAGCTGCTGATGCAGCTGATCTTTCCGACATCGGGCCGGGCCGAGATTCTCGGCCGGCCCGCCGGGGACGTGCCCACCCGCCGGCGGATCGGCTACCTGCCCGAGAATCCGCATTTCTACGATTACCTGACGGCCGAGGAGCTGCTGACGTATTTCGCCGACCTCTTCGGCTACGCGGGGGAGGACCGCAGGCGGCGCGTCTCGGCGCTGCTGGATCGCGTGGGCCTCGGGGCGGAGCGGCGGCTGCAGCTGCGGAAGTTCTCGAAAGGCATGGTGCAGCGCGTCGGGATCGCGCAGGCGCTCATCAACGATCCCGAGGTCGTCTTCCTCGACGAGCCGATGTCCGGTCTGGATCCGCTGGGCCGCCGCGACGTCCGGAGCCTCATCCTGGAGCTTCGCGATCAGGGACGGACGATCTTTTTCAGCTCGCACATCCTGGCCGACGCCGAAGCGCTCTGCAGCCGCGTGGGCGTCGTGGCCGGGGGCCGCCTCGTGGCGGCCGGCCGGCTCACCGAGATGCTGGCGTTCCAGGTCCGCGGGTGGGAGCTGGTGGTTGCCGATCTCGCGCCGCACGTGCTCGAGGCGGTGTCGCGGAGGGCGCGCCGCGTCACTCCGATTGCTCACGGGCGCTACGCGCTGGAGCTGGCGGCGGAGGAGGTGCCCGAGGAGGCGATCAGGAATCTCGGGGCGGCCGGTGCCCGCCTCGTTTCGCTCAACCCCATCCGCGACACGCTGGAGGACTTCTTCGTGCGGCGCGTCGCCGAAGCGGACGCCGGCGCGCGAACGGTGGCCAGGCCGGAGGTGTCGAGTGCGCGCCGTTAGGTCCGTTGCGCTCAGCGTGTTCCGCGAGTCCGTCCGCGACCGCGTCCCCTACAGTCTCGTGCTGTTCGCGGTGCTGCTCATCGCGTCGTCGTTTCTGCTCGGACAGCTCACGGCCGGGCAGGACGTGAAGATCATCAAGGATCTCGGCCTGGCGGCCACGGCGGTCTTCGGGCTCTTCATCGCCACGTTCATCGGCATCGGCCTGGTCTCGAAGGAGGTGGAGCGCCGCAGTATCTACGCGCTGCTGTCGAAGCCGGTCAGCCGTCCGCAGTTCATCCTGGGCAAGTACGCCGGGCTCGTCCTGACCCTCGCCGTGAACGTGTCGGTCATGACGCTGGCGCTGTATGCCGTGCTGGCGTGGATGACCTTCACCGAGTCGCCCGAGTTCCGCGCGGCCTGGGACGCCCCGGGGATGGATCCGGCGCTGCTCAAGGCGATTGCACTCGTCTTCGTCGAGCTGATGGTCGTGACGGCCGTCGCGCTGTTCTTCTCGACCTTCTCGACTCCGCTCCTGTCGGCAGCCCTGACGTTCGGTCTCTACGTGGTGGGGCACTTCAACGCCGACCTGCGGAACTTCGATCGGATCGTGGACTCGACCGCCGCGGTGTGGCTCGCGCGCGGCGCCTACCACCTGGTGCCCGACCTGTCGGCCTTCGACGTGAAGCTGCAGATCGTGCACGGCATTCCGGTGAGCGCGGGCTACATGCTCGCGACCGCCGCCTACGGCGCGTGCTACATCGCGGCGCTGCTGCTGCTCTCGGTGGTCATCTTCTCGCGGCGGGACTTCAAGTGAGCACCCGGTCCTGGCGTCTGCTCGCCCTGGCGGGCGCGGTAACCGTCTTTGCTGCCGGGATCGGGCTGCAGGTCGCGCGGGACCGCCTCTACCCGCGTGAGGCGCCCGAGCTCGAGCCGCTGCTCTACGTGCGGTCCGGTGCCACGCTGAAGCGCCTCGCGCTGGCGTTCGATGCGCTGCTGTCCGACGTCTACTGGATTCGCGCCATCCAGCACTACGGCGGCGATCGGCTCGCCGGCCACCAGGAGCGCAAGTACCGCCTGCTCTACCCGCTGCTCGATCTCACGACCAGCCTCGACCCGTATTTCACGATCGCGTACCGGTTCGGAGCGATATTCCTGAGCGAGGCCTATCCCGGAGGTCCGGGCCGGCCCGACCAGGCCGTGGCGCTCCTGCGCAAAGGCATCGGTGCCCAGCCGGGGAAATGGCAGTACTACCTCGACATCGGGTTCGTTCATTACTGGCACCTGCAGGACTACACGGCAGCCGCCCACTGGTTTCAGAAGGCAGCCGATCAGCCCGGCGCGCCGAACTGGCTCCGGCCGCTCGCGGCCAGCATGCTGACCGTGGGCGGGGATCGAGCGTCGGCCCGCTTCCTCTGGCAGCAGCTGCTGCAGTCCGATCAGGAATGGCTGCGGCGCACGGCGGAACGACGGCTCCTGCAAATCGATGCGCTCGAGGCCGCGGCCCGGCTGACGGCCCTCGCGCAGCGCTTTCCACCGCCGGCGGGGCAGCCGCACACCTGGGAGGATCTCGTGCGGCGCGGCGTGCTGCGCGGCGTGCCCCTCGATGTGACGGGCGCGCCGTTCGAGCTGGATGCCGGGACTGGCGAGGCGCGCGTTTCGCCCCGATCGGCGCTGCAGCCGATGCCCGACGTGGCGACGCGGCGGCTGCCCTCATGAACCCAGATACGCCCGGCTATGTGGCTTCGGCTGTGTTCGGGCTGCTGGTCGGCAGCTTCCTGAACGTCTGCATCCATCGCCTTCCACGCCGGCTCTCGATCGTCAGTCCTCCGTCGCGCTGTCCGCAGTGCGGATGCGAGCTGCGGTGGTTCGACAACATACCCGTGATCAGCTATCTCGTCCTGCGGCGTGCCTGCCGGCACTGCCGGGCGCCGATTCCTCTGCGGTATCCCGCCGTGGAGCTGATCACGATGGTCGTGTTCGTGGCGCATTACGCCGTCTTCGGACCCGACATCGTGCTCGTCCCGCGGCTGCTCTTCGCGAGCGGGTTGATCGTCCTCTTCTGGATCGACGTCGAGCACTACCTCCTGCCGAACGTGATCACGCTCCCGGGCATCGCCGTCGGGCTGGCGTTCAGCCTGCTGCTGCCGCCTGGCCCCGTGTCGTCCGTCCTCGGGATCCTCGTGGGAGGTGGGGCGCTCTGGCTCATCGGCGAGGCGTACTACCGGTACAGCGGACAGGAGGGCATGGGCGGCGGCGACGTCAAGATGCTGGCGATGATCGGCGCCTTCCTCGGCTGGCAGCTCGTGCTGGTGACGCTCGTGCTCTCGTCGATCGCGGGGTCGCTCGGTGGCCTCGCGGTCATCGCCGCCCGTCGCGGCGGGCTGAAGCACGCGCTGCCTTACGGCACGTTCCTCGCGCTCGGCGCTCTCGTCGCCTCGCTCTTCGGCGAGCAGATCGTGCGCTGGTACGTGGGCCTGTATGCCCTCTAGCCTGTCGCAGTCGGCCTACGTCTTCCTCGGGCTGACGGCCATCGTGGCCGCCCTCGCCGGCGTGCTGGCCTTCGCGGTGATGCGGTTCATCTCGGCGGCGCGGGACGTGGCACGCGACGCGCGGGGAGCGGGCGTCGAGACGGCGTTCATGGCCGCGGCGCTCGAGGACGCCGTCCGCAGGCTGCGCGACCAGGAGCGCGCGATGAAGGCGCGCGCCGAGGCGTCCGAGCGGCTGAGCAGCGAGATCATCGCGAGCATGACGAGCGGCCTGCTCGTCGTGGGGGAGGACGGCGCCGTCCGCACCATCAATCCCGCCGGACGGACCATCCTCGGCCTGGGAACGTCGGAATGGAGCGGCGACTTCCGCGCACTCCTGCACGACGGCCAGCCGCTCGCCGAGGTTCTCGCCGAATGCCTCTCGACGGGCCGTCCGATCGTGCGGCGTTCCGTGGCGATGCCGCCCCGCGCCGGCCGCGCCTCGCACGTCGGTGTGACCGTGTCGCCAATCCGGGATGGCGGGAGGGCCCACGGCGTGATCTGTCTCTTCACGGATCTGAGTGAAGTCGTCGAGCTGGAAGAGCAGCTGCGGATCAGGGACAGCCTCGCCCGGCTGGGCGAGCTGACCGCCGGCATCGCCCACGAGTTCCGCAACGGGCTCGCCACGATCCACGGCTACGGTCGGCTCATCGATCTCGAGCGCCTCCCGCCCGACTACCGCCCCTACGTCCAGGGCATTCGAGACGAAACCGAGGCCCTCGGACAGGTCGTCACCAACTTCCTG
>DASPFV010000071.1:0-23429 GCA_035620975.1 Vicinamibacterales bacterium | reverse complement strand
AGACGGCGGTGCAGTTCCGACTTCGAGAGGACGCGAGGGCGTTCTTGGATCAGCAACACGAGCAGGTCGAAGGCCTTCGGAACGAGCGGCGCCATCCGATCGCCACACGTCAGCTGCCGGCTGTCGACGTCGACCGTGAATCCTTCGAATCGATATGTCACGAACCATGAACTCTCCGGAGGAGCGTAGCACACATGCATCCACTCGAGCCTCTGCGGGAGTGGCTGAGACCTGAAGGAACACTTGGAAGTGAGGTGTCCTATCAGACTCACCATCGTTCTGCTGGCTTTCGGCCGTTCTACGGGTGTGGGGACGGCAATCCCGTGCAGGCAACCGGTCTCCGTCTCCGACGCCGGTCGTGGCATCCACAACTCCATCGATCACGTCGATCTCCGGCAAATGTGTCAGAGGGGCATCCGATCTCACGTTGAAAGGGATCGGAATGAACGTTGTCAGCGATCTCGGTCCCCAACAGCTCGCGGGTCATGTGGTCGCCGAGCCGACCCGCGAGAAGCCACCGGCGAGCGCTCATACAGCCGGGGAGGTGCGCAATGCGGTTCATCGTCCTGATCGTCAGTCTCGGGCTTTGCTGTGCCTGCGGAACCGGCGAGGCCCTCAGGCCGAGCGAGATCCCGGGAGGCACGTCACCCGTTTCTTGCGAGACCTGTCCAGCCATTTCCGGCGTCGCGCCGGCGTCCGCGCCGGCCGGGTCCGCCGACGTGACCCTGGCGGTCACAGGCACCCGCTTCGGACAGGACGTTCGCAACAGACCGACACTCGTCGTCTGGACCGCGAACGGTGAGTCGACCGTTCTTGCCACCACCTTCGTGAGCAGCACCGAGATCACTGCCGTGATTCCCGCGGAGCTGCTCAGCCGTCCGCTCACCGCGCGCCTGTGGGTCATGGACGCCGATCCGATGGCGGACTTCCATCTGCGGCCGCCGGAAGGAGGGGTTCTCTTCGCGGTGGACGCCCCTGAATGATCCGGGAGGTGGCGTCAGCTCACGCCCCGTCTGGCTGGGGCTCGAGGGGTAGGACGGTCCAGCTGTTCCGGGCGCCTGGAATCAGCCGCGGAAGAGCTGAGCCAGCGGGATCTGAAAGCCCGGCAACAGCGCCGTCGTCAACACGTCCCCTGCCTCGCTGGAGAGCTCGATGGGACGGGCGAATCGTCCGCCCTCTCGGCGATAGACGCGGACGACATCGATCTCGGGATCGACGACCCAGTATTCGCGGACGTCGAAGACCTCGTACAGGCGGCGCTTGATCGTCTCGTCCCGCTGCCGGGTCGACGGGGATCCGATCTCCACGATCAGATCAGGCGCCCCGGTCAGGTGCTGCGCGTCGATGATCGTGGCCCGTTCGTTCGAGACATAGATGAGGTCGGGCTCGACGACGTCGAACCTCGAAAAGAGGACGTCCAGCGGGGCTGCGAACACTTCGCCGAGTGGGTGATCGTCCAGCCAGTTGGCGATCAGCTGAAGGAGGCGTCCCGAGATTCGCTGGTGCCTGACGCTCGGCGAGGGCGTCACGTAGTGCTCCCCGTCGATCAACTCGTGCCGCTTCCCGTCCTCCGGGAAGAGCAGGAAGTCGTCGTAAGTGAGCTTCAGGTCCGGGTTGGTTCCAGGCCTCACGTCGTCTGCCCCGGGCATGAAGGCATTGTAGCGCCCGGGCAGAGCAAGTGTCGCTCCAGCGATGGCGGATGCGGGACGCTCCCCGGCGTCCATCGTTGGCGCCAGAGGTTCCGCGCGTTCGACGGCCGGCCCCTATGGGCCGATCTGCATCGAGGCAGGCGGTTAGGTATGCGGAATCCGCAATCTTCACAGGACCGGTGGATTGCGGAAAGTGCGCGCTTCCTGCATGAGTACGTCAATGCAAGACCTGACCCCCGCTAGCCAGCCTCCACCCAGCCTTCGCGGCCGTCAGGGGTTCTCACGAGCACGTAGCTCTCGTACAGACCCAGCACAGGCACGCGGGCGCCGGGTTCGAGGTCGGCGACGGGGGTAGCGCCCGGCCCGGGATGGAGGCGCACGAGCGTGGCGGCGGCCGGCTCGTGGCGCCGGATGGGCGCCGCGAGCGGCTGCGTGGCGCGCGCGATGACGAAGCCGCGCGTGCCGTCGGGCAACGCCACCCGATACCAGTCCCCGGTCGCGGCTTCGAGCCGGACGACGGTGTGTCGCGGCAGCTCGGCGAGAATCGGGGCATCGGTGGAGGAGCCCGCACGGAGACGGTAGCGCGCGCCCCCGGTGCGGCGCCACGTGCCAAGCGCATCCGCGTCGGCGGTCATCGCCGGCGGCGTGACGCGCGGCTCGTGCACGAACGGCAGCGGGTCCAGCGGACCTTCGCCTCGCGCGTAGATGCCGAAGTGCAGATGCGGCGGCGTAGTCTGTGCGTTGCCCGTGTTCCCGACGGTGCCAAGGGGATCGCCGGCGCGCACGCGCTGGCCCGTTGACACGAGCTGCTCCTCGAGGTGCGCGTAGTAGTGGGACTGCCCGGCCGATGGGCTCCGCACCCACACGACGCGGCCACCGCGCGGAGTGGTCTGGACAGCGGAGACCCAGCCGTCGGCAGCGGCGACCACGGGCGTGCCGCGTGGGGCGAAGATATCGATACCGTGATGGTCGCGGGCGCCTCCTTCGCGCGGAGCGCCGAAGTGGCTGGCGACGGCGCGGCTGTCGAAGCCCTGGACCGGGAAGCCGAGCGACGCGGTGACGCGCTGCACGACCTCGTAGCGGCCGCCGCGCAGCATCTCGGGCTGGAGCCGGACGATGTACAGGCCGTCGCGCTCGGGTTGGATCGTGAGGGAGAGCGAGCCGTCTTCCGCGTAGGCGACGCGTTCCGGCGCGCCCTCGCTGTTCAGCGCGAACGCGTCGATGAAGAGCCGCGCGGCGTCGGCGCTCTCGATCCGGACGTCGACAATCAGGGTCTGTCCGCGCCTGAGGTCGATGCGATAGCCGACGGCGGCCGGCTCGTGCGGCGGGAGATAGCCGGCCTCCCGAAACGGCAGGCTGACGCTGATCGGCTCGCGGATCGCCCGCTGCCCCGCGTCGAGCCACTCGCGCCCGAGCGCGGTTTCGTGAAGCCGCGCCTCATGAAGCGACGCCACGTACTGCTCGTGTGGAGCGGAAGGCCGCACGACTTCCCTGATGGGCGTGCCGGGCCGGCAGCCCGCGGCTGCACACACCAGCACGGCCGCGACCACGAGTCGTCTCCGAGCGCCCATCCTTCGAGGATACGGAACGCGCAAGCGGAACCGCAATCTCTGCCGCTGGGGTCGACGAAGCTGTCGCGCTTCCTCGCTCGCGCGCCACCCACAGTCCCGCGCACTCCGCGGGCCCGCACCCCGCGGCTCACACCGCGCGCTGCAGCTCGGGGGGCAAAACCGGAAACCTGGAGCCTTGAGCCTGGAGCCTCGAGCCTGAAACCCTGGAGCCTGGAGCCTGGAGCCTGGAACTTACGCCGCCACCCCGAGCACCCGTTCGCCGCCTGCCTCACGGAAGGCTGCGAGCGCACGCTGCCGCCCTGCTTCCGCGTCGGCGAGCAGCGCTTCGAAGTCCGCGCGGCCGCGCAGGGCGTCGAACTGCCGCCAGGCCAGCGTGCGCGCCGCGAAGTACCCCTTGTCCACGCCCCGCCGCAGGTGCTTCATGCCTTCGTCGTGCTTGCCCGCGTCGCAGTAGAGCAGGCCGTCCTGGAAGATCGCCTCGGGGTCGTTCTGGATCGTCAGCGCGCCGGGGGACCAGGAATGCGCAATCATCCCGTCCCCATCGCCGTTCAGCCAGAGCTCGAGATACTCGATCCAGGCCTGGAACAGCCCCGTGCGCGAGGGCTGGCGCATGGCCTGCAGCTTCCGGCGCGCTTCCTCGCGCCGGCCCGACAGCCCCAGCGCGATCACTCGAATCCCATCGTCCGCCCCGGCGATCAGGGCGGGCAATTCGATCGCCAGCAGCCGTTCGAACGCTCCCGCCAGCAGGAGGGTCTGTTCCACGCCAGTGGGGACGTTGGGATCGAGGCGGCGCGCCTCCGCGTGTGCGGCAATCGACTCGTCGTAGAGGCCGCAGTACCGGCACGCGTGGACGAGGCCGGCGAACAGCTCGGGATCGTTCGGCTGCCTGGTCGCCTGCTCGAGCAGCCGCCGCAATGCGTGCTCGGTCTGGCCGATGTCGTCCTCGAGGTTCGCGTAGAACTTGTGCGCGATAGCGAGGCGCGGATCGATCGCGAGCGCGCGGCGGAAGGCGTCCTCCGCGCGGGCCTCGCTGCCGGGGCTTTCCTCGACGAACTTGCCTATCACGCGATACGCTCGCCCGAGGTGCGCCCACGCCGGCGCGAACCCGGGATCGAGCGCGAGCACCTGCTCGTAGAGGTCGCGCGCCCGCGGCAGGCCTTCGTAGGTGCGCGCCAGCTCGTTGGCGCGCAGGTACAGCTCGTAGGCGAGTGGATTGTGCGGTGGGTGTGGCTCTCCCGGCAGCGGCGACGGAGGGGTCGCCGTACCGGCCAGCGGCATGGCGAGCGCGGTGGCCAGGCGGCTCGCGATGTCGTCCTGCAGCCCGAACAGATCGCCCATCGAGGACTGGACGGTGTGCGACGCGACGAGCGTGCCGTCGGGCGCCTCGACGAGCTGCACCGTCGCGCGCAGCTGATCGCCCGACCGCAGCAGCGCGCCGATCACGACCCGATCGACGTCGGCCTCGGCGGCCAGCGCCTTCAGATCGGGCGTCTCCTTCGCGAACCGGGCCGCGACCGCGCTCGAGCGCACGACCAGCGAGCCGGATCCCGAGAGCGACCCGGCGATCGCGTCGGCCAGGCTGAACGCCAGGAAGTCGATCTCGGGATCGGGCCGCAGCACGCGGAACGGAAGGATGACGAGCCGCGTCAGCGCGCGGGCCAGGACCGGAGCCGATCCGCCGGTGTCGTGTACGGCCGACAGCTCGGCAGCCATCTCGTCGGCCGACGCGGGCCGATCCGCGGGGCGCTTCGCCAGCGCGCGGCGCAGGACCCGATCCACTGCCGCTACGCCAGGGGAGCCCACGAGCGCGGGCGGGTGCTCGTACCGCGTGGCGTGAACGATCTCCGCGATCGTCCGCCCGGCGAAAGCCGGGCGGCCGGCCAGCATCTCGAAGAGGATCGCGCCGGCCGCGAAGAGATCCGTCCGCGGGTCCACCATCTCGCCGGCCGTCTGCTCGGGCGCCATGTAGCGAGGCGTGCCAAGGATGAGGCCGCTGCGCGTGACGTCCGACGCGCCGCTCAGCGTCCGTTCGATCCCGGGCCGTGCGAGGCCGAAATCGAGCAGCTTGACACCGTGCGCGGTCAGGAACACGTTCGACGGCTTCAGGTCGCGGTGGACGAGTCCGCGCGAGTGGAGCGCCGACAGCGCGGCAAGGATGCCCCGGGCGACGGGGAGCGCGTCGGCCGTACTCATCGCGCCGCGGTGCAGGCGCTCGGCCAGTACCTCGCCTTCGAGCAGTTCCATCGCGATGAAGAGCTCGCCGGCGTCCTCGCCGATCTCGTAAATCTGGCAGATGTTCGGGTGATTGACGCTCGCCGCCGCGCGCGCTTCGCGCCAGAAGCGCTTCCGCGTGCTCTCGTCGCGCCCGACCGCCGCCATGGTCTTCAGCGCCACGGTGCGCCCGAGCCGCTCGTCGCGGGCCGCGTAGACGACGCCCATCCCGCCCTCGCCGAGCTTGTGCAGGAGCCGGTAGTGGGCCATGCGGGCCGGGATCAGCTCCCGCGTGGGTGCGTCGGGGGCATCGGGGGGCGGATTCTCCGGCGTCCCGCCGGTCAGCAAGTCGTACAGCGCCCGCATCGTGCTCCGGCCCGTTCTGTCAGCTGCCTTGTCGGCCACGCGATCGATCCGCCTGCGCCTTGTGGCTGCGGCGGGCCAAGCCGATCATATCTCCGGCGCGCGTCGGTTCGTGTGGTTGCCACGAGTCGACAAGCTGATCTGTTCCTCTGCTCGGTGCAAACGAAACCCGTGCGAGTTTCGTCTGATGCCTCGAGACACCGTGGAGGGCACATGACTGGCTGGATCGAGACCTGGGCACAGGACCTCCGTTACGCGTTTCGGGCCCTCCGGCACGAGCGGGCGTTCGCCCTGGTCGCACTCCTGTCCCTCGCGCTCGGGATTGGCGCCACCACGGCGATCTACAGCGTGATCCACGGCGTGTTGATCGCTCCATATCCATACGCCAGGCCCGGAGAGATCTGGGCGCCACAGGTTCGGGCCCTCGACGGCCGGGGCGGGCGCGGCTACGCGCTCGACGAGCTTCGGGACCTGTCGGCCCTGCCGGCGTTCTCGAGCGTGATGGCGACCTCGATCGAGCCGGTGCTGCTGACAGGCCAGTTCGCGCCCGAGAGCTTCAACGGCGTGCTGCTCTCGGCGAACGCGTTCAATTTTCTCGGCGTGCCGCCGGTGGCTGGCCGGACCCTCCAGCCGACCGACGTCGCCTCCGACGGCGAAGCGCAGCCCGTCGTCGTCCTGAGCCACAAGCTGTGGGTTCGCTTGTTCGGCGGCGATCCGGGCGCGGTCGGCCAGACGCTGCGGCTGAACGGCCGGCCGCACACGATCGTCGGCGTGATGCCGCCGCGCTTCGGCTGGTACGGCAACGATGGCTTCTGGCTGCCGCTCTCGCCGACGCGCACGGACGTCCCGTGGATCAACCCGATCATGCGACTGGCGCCCGGCGTGTCGCGGGCCGTGGCCGAGCAGCAGCTCGACGCCTTCAATCGCCGACTGGCGGCCGCGAAGCCCGGCACGTTCCCGGCCGCCGGCTTCACGACGAGCCTGCGCAATTACCTCGACGTGACGGTCGCGAGCGGGGAGATGCGCTCCACCCTGCGCCTGCTGTTCGGCGGCGTGGCCTTCCTGCTGCTCATCGCCTGCGCGAATGTCGCGAACCTGCAGCTCGCCCGGGGCACGGCGCGCGCCCGCGAGATGGCCATTCGCATGTCCGTCGGCGCGGGGCGGCGGCGCCTGCTGCGACAGCTCCTGACCGAGAGCACCGTGCTCTCGCTGGCAGGGGGCGCGCTCGGCATCCTGTTCGCGGTCGGTGCCATCCACGTGATCGTCGGGCTGATGCCGGAGTTCTACGTTCCGAACGAGGCGCGCGTCGCTGTCAATACGCCGGTGCTCGCTTTCTCGGTGCTCGTTTCGGTCGCCACCGGGATGCTGTTCGGCCTGGTGCCGGCGTTCCACACGTCGAAACCGGACGTGACGGACGTCCTGAAGGCCGCGCGGAGCACGGGGGCCAGCGGGCATGGCGCCGCGACCCGAAACCTGCTCGTCGTGGTGGAGGTCGGGCTCGCCGTGGTGCTGCTCGTGAGCGCGGGCCTCACCGTGCGCACCTTTCAGAGGCTACTCGGCGTAGACGTCGGCTTCAGCGCCGAGCGCGTCCTGATGGTCGGTCTTCCCCTCCCGCCTGCGAAGTACGACACACTGGCGCAGCGCAACGCGTTCGCCGAGGATCTGCTCGAGCGCGTAGAACGCCTGCCGGGAGTCGAGGCCGCGACGATCGGAGTTCCGCTCGGCGGACCGCGCTCGCCGTTCGCCATTCACGGGAAGCCCGAGGACGACTCGCGGCGCATCGCCATCGAGCTGGTCGGCGCCAGCCACCTGCGCACGTACGGGATTCCGCTGCGGGCCGGGCGGATGCTCGAGGCGGCCGAGGTCCGCCGCGGCGATCGCGTGGCAGTAATCAACGAAGCGGCGGCCAGGCTGTGGCCCGACGGCGAGAGTCCCGTCGGGGCCAGGCTCCGGCTGGGGCTTCTCCAGCAGGCGCCCAGCCAGGTGCGGATCGACGCGAAGCTGCCGCCGGAAGTGACGATTGTCGGGATCATCGGCGACACCCGCAACGCCGGACTGCGGGAAGAGACGTTCCCGGCGGTCGCCATCCCGTATACCGTGATTGCCCCGCCGCAGCGAACGGTCGCCATCAAGGCCTACGGCGATCCCGCACTGCTGGTCAATGCGGTTCGGGCCCAGGTGCGCGAGATCGACGGGGACCAGCCGCTCGGGCGCATCATCACGCTCACGGACATCCTCGGCCAGCAGGTGGTCCAGCCGCGCTTCACGATGGCGCTCTTCAGCGCCTTCGCCGGCGTGGGGCTCGCGCTCGCGGCCGCCGGGATCTTCAGCGTGCTGTCGTTCCACGTCACGCGGCGCACGCACGAGCTGGGCGTGCGACTGGCGCTCGGAGCGTCCCGCGGCCACGTGCTCGCGTTGCTGCTGTCCATGGGCGGCAGACTGGTCGTGTCCGGGCTGGCGCTGGGTGTGGCGGCGAGCCTGGCGTCCACCCGGCTCCTCCGCAGCCAGCTGTTCGGAGTCCATCCGGCCGATCCCCTCGCGTACGCGGCCGTGGCGCTGCTCCTCGGCGTCGTGGCGTTCGTGGCCTGTTATATTCCGGCCCGTCGAGCCGCGGCGGTCGATCCGGTCGTCGCGCTGCGGCAGGAGTGAACGGAAGCGACTCCTGCTCGCGACATTTGTGTCAGCTATACAGACTGCGTCGCTGTAGACCTCGTCCCTCCGACCCGCGCCGAGCGGCTCGATAGTTCCGTCAGATCCGGGTGGGCACCTGACGTGGGCTCCGTCAGGCCGCACACTTCTCCCGTTCTCATGGCAGGATGCGCTTTCAGGATCCTGCTATACGCCGCGCCGCACGAGCGCCGGCAGGTTCTGAAGGATGACGATGCGGCTCGCGGGGTTGCGGCGGACGAAGACGAACGTTTGGCCGTCCGGCGAGATGTCGTAGTTGGTGTGAGGCGGTGGCCAACGGCGCATCAAGGGAGTACGCCATGCCGGAGAGGATGGTATCGCGAATCGCGGATCGCCGCGGGGGTCCATTCCACGGACGCGGATGAACGCGGATTCCAGTCGGGACGGACTGCAGGCCTGAACCTTGAACCTTCAACGTGGCACGTCATCGATCAGCGGGAATCGCGTGTCATCCGACAGATCAATCAGGAACACCTCGCGGAGAAGCGGGACCAGTTCGGTGCGGAGGATGTCGCGGGAGGTCCGGAGATCGCCTCGAACCTCCGTATACGTCGGATACCGCAGAACGTAGCGAACGTCGTGGGTGGCGCGCTGGGCGGTCAGCGTACGGCGGAAGACGCTCTGCGGGTGTGTGCTCGTGTACCAGTTGGCGACTTCCACGTCGATTGGCTCGATCGGCTGCGGCAGGAAGGCATACTGATCCGCCCACGCCGCCCCGTCGAACATCTGCAATACACGGTCGCTGCCTCGGGTGACGACGCGGCAGGCAAGACTTGCCGTTTCCGGTGTGGCGGCGCCACCACGCATGGGCACTGGTTCCAGCGGGCCTTCGCCCCCGAAGCCGACGTCCGCCAGCCATTCCTCCCTGTTGACACGCACGATGAGGACCATATGGGTGCGCGCCCGTACGGTCGTCGCACCGGCCAGGACGCGTGCTTCCATCGCAGTAGCTTCGAAGCCGAGTTCGCGCAGCATGGCGAGGAAGAGCGTGTTGTGCTCGAAACAGTAGCCGCCGCGTCGCGCGTCCACCAGCTTGGCTCGGAGCGAATCGAGGTCGAGGTGGATATCCCGCCCGAACAGGATGTCGAGGTTCTCGAACGGGATTGCCGCGGCATGGGCGGCGTGGAGGCGGCGAAGCGTGTCGAGGTCTGGCGCGCCGGGATGGTGCACGCCGAGGCGCGCGCAGTAGGCGTCGATCAGGGACGGACGCATGATCGTGTAGCCTCCCTGATTGTCGCAGGCCGGGGATAATCGGGCTACGACCTCAGTGCGCTCGGCGGCCCCCTCGAGCTGCAGGGCTCACTCCAGTTGCCCACCCCGCCTGCGCCGGACCCGCGAGCCATGAAAGGCGCGCCAAGGGCGCGCCCCGCCGGAGCGGAGCGGGGATCGTGGGGCCCCGCGAGCGACGGCGATGGGGGGTCCGGCGGGGCGAAGCCCCCCGGTGTCTCTTTAGAGCGGCCTCGTGCTGATCGAGTCGTCTCACAAGGCGAGGGATTGAGTGGAGGGTCCGGCGCGAGCCGGACCACTCTTCATCGCGACGACGGCGCGGCCGTCGCCGTCTTGCCCTTGAGGTGCCTGTCCAGGAAGCGCAGGACCGCGCCGTAGCCCTCGATCTGGTTCTTCTTCTTCGAAAACCCGTGGCCCTCGTCCTCGAACACGATGTACTCCACCGGCACGCCGTTCTTCTTCACCGCCGCCACGATGTCGTCGGATTCGGGCTTGATGACGCGCGGATCGTTCGCGCCCTGCAGGACGAGCAGCGGCTTGCGGATCCGCTCCGCGTGGAACAGAGGCGAGACGTCCCGCAGCATCTGCGCGTCGGCCTGCACGTCCCCGATCTCCGCGTAGAGCGCCTTCCGCTGCGCTTCCCACCAGGCCGGGATGCTGTCCAGGGTGCGGACCCAGTTCGATACGCCGAAGATGTCGATGCCCACGTCGAACGCGTCGGGCTGGAAGGCGAGGGCGGCCAGCACCATGTAGCCGCCGTAGCTGCCGCCGATGATCCCGACGCGGTTCGCGTCCACGTAGGGCAGTCCGGCGAGGTGCTGCTTCGCGTCGACGCAGTCCCACAGCGGCTCGCGGCCGTGCTTCTTGTCGTCCGCCGCAAAGAAGGTCTTTCCGTAGCCGGAGCTGCCCCGGTTGTTGATGCCGAGCACGACGTACCCGTGGTTCACCAGGTACTGAATCACTGAGTTGTAGGCCTGGGTGGTTTGCCCGCCCGGCCCGCCGTGGACCCACACGAGCGCCGGCGCCCTGGCCGTGGCCGTGGCCTGGTGCGGCTTGTAGAGGATGTTGGGAATCGTCATGCCGTCGCGCGCCTTGAAGCGGACGACCTCCGAATCGACCAGATCGGCCGGATCGATCGCCGGGCTCAGCGAGCTCGTGAGCTTCACCGCCTGCCCGCGGGAGCCGAGCGGCAGGACGTAGAGATCGTTCGGCGAGCGGTCGCCGTTGAGGAGCAGGGCCAGCTTCGACTCGCTGCGCGAGATCACGAGGCCCGAGACGTTGCCGTTGGGAATCGACGGGAGCGAGGCCGGTGTGCCGGAGGCCGCATCCACGACCTTGACCGCGGTGCGGCCATCCTCGTTGATCGCGGTGACGCGGTACCTGCCCTTGTGCGAGAAGCCGGCGAAGACGATGTCCCAGTCGGCCCGGTCGACGTCCTCGTGCCGGCCGTCCGCGATGGCGAAGCGGCGGAGCCGCGTGAACTCGCCCCCGTCGTTGGTGAGGTAGTAGAGATACCCCGAGGACGGATCGAAGGCGGCCGGCGAGTACTGCGCCTCGCCCTCGTGCGGCGTGAGATGCCGGACCTCGTTCGTCGCCGCGTTCCACAGGTAGATGTCGCTGTCGGCGGTCGTGTTGATCTTCGTCAGCGCCACCCATTTCTGATCGTCCGAGATGTCCGACGGGAAGTAGCCCCCCTCGTTCTTGAAGAACAGCGCACGCTCGTAGGTCTTCGCGTCGTACTTGTACAGATCGAAGAAGCGCGGGTCGCGCTCGTTCGACGACACGAAGAAAGCCGAACCGTCGGGAGACCACCCCGCGAACGCGGCCTTGAGCTTCTGGCCGGGCGTGAGGTCCCGCTCCTGGCCCTCGGGTGTGCGCACGTAGAGATGGTTCAGCTCGTTGCCACCCTGATCGCGGGTGAACAGGATGCGGTCGTCGTGCGGAAAGTAACCGACCGAGTAAGTCGAATCCGTTGTGGAGCTGGTGATTTGCGTCCACTCGCCGCCGGTCACCGCCACCGAGTACACGTTCCAGATGCCGGTCTTGTTCGATGAGAAGAGGATCCTGCTCTCGTCGGACGAGAACGAGGCGCCGCTGATGGAAACGGTGTCGAGGAACTGCTCGATCGTGTACTGCTTCGACGGCCGCGTCCGGGTCTCGCCCTGGGGACTGGCCGGCTGACCCGTCGCGGCGGGCGCCAGCATCAGTCCCAGCAGAGCCACGACCGCTGCCGCTCGGGAACTGCATCTGTGCATGCTGTTGTCTCCTGTCGTGCTCCCGGCGAGTCTACCACCGTCCATTTGACTGCTCGAACGCACCAGCTCCCGGGCTTGGGGAGAAGCCGGATGCGGACCACGCGAATGGGGTTCTCCACCACGGGGTGCGGGTGAACGGAGCTGGTCGCGGATGCTCGACTCGCTCACGGTCGCGGATGTACGCGGATTGGCGCCGATGCGGCCGGGATCACGGGACGCGGATGTTCGCGGATGCCGCGGCGCCGTCAGCTGCCGTTGTCATCTGTGCGGTTCCGTGGCGAGGAACGCAGATGTTCACGGATGCTCGTCGGCCTCATCACGGGACGCGGATCAACGCGGATGCTCGCGGAGCCGGTGCGGTTCGCTGATCCGGAGCGACGCCGAGAATCTGAAAGGGCCGGGCGGATGAACTCCGCGTTCATCCGCGTCCCGTTCCTGCACGGAGTGATATGGACGGGGGTCCGGCGGTAGGACGGACGTGGCAGGCCAGCAGAGCGGGGCTCCTCACGGTGACGGCGGGAAGCGTACGTGGAACGGGCCCACAGGGCACGGCCGCGCGATTGATGGGATCGTGTGCCCGGACGTGAACGCCCGAACCGCACGACGGGTTGCGGCTGAACCCCGTGGGCCCACACTCCAGCCCGGTGGAACCTCCACGGTGCCTCCTTCCGGTTGGGAAGGTCTGGCGTCAATATGCGCCTGCAGCGGTCCGGCGTCAAGGCCCGAAAAGTTACAGAATGGCCTGTGATAGCATGGCGTTCTCGATGAGGTGGCTATGAGGCTCAAGTTTCTCTGGGCAACGGCCGGGCTGGGCGTTGTCAGCCTTGCCGGTGTCCTCTCGGCCGGAGGTGGCATGCCGCAGGCGGTCGAACTGAAGGTCGGCGATCCCGCCCCGGCGTTCGCTCTCCCGGGCTCCGATGGGAAGACCCATCGGCTGGCCGACTACAAAGGCAAAGCGGTGGTGCTCGCCTGGTTCCCCAAGGCGTTCACCGGTGGCTGAACGGCCGAATGCAAGTCGCTCCGTGAGAGCGGCGATGCCCTGAAGGCGTACGACATCGCCTACTTTGCCGCCAGCGTGGATGACGCCGACACGAACCGGAAGTTTGCCGAGTCCGTAGAAGCCGACTACCCGATCCTCGCGGATCCCGAAAAGAAGACCGCCGCGGCCTACGGAGTGCTGTCGCCCGCCGGATTCGCCTCCCGGTGGACGTTCTACATCGGTCCGGACGGCAGGATCCTCGAAATCGACAAGAAGGTGAGCCCGAAGTCAGCCGGCGAGGACGTCGTCAAGACCCTCGAGCGGCTGAATATCAGGAAGAAGTAGGCTGCCGAAATCGCGCGGGGGCGTTGCAGGACGGTACACGTCCCGCCCCCGCACCATTCTGCAAGTCCCACCAACGTTTTCACGTTCTGTCATTTACGCCTGCCGCGGCCGCGGCATGGACCGTGAACCGGCGCGTCGCGTGCACAGACCTTCCGGGTTGACGGCCGGGGCCTGCGCGATGGCCGTCGTCACCCTCGCGGCCGCGGCGCCGCCGGTGCTGAACGAGCCCCTCACCGGCCGGCAGGTGTTCCCCGTCACCAACTGGTGGAATCTCGACGTCAGCACGGCGCCGGTCGATCCTCGATCCGCGCAGCTGATCGACTGGATCAGCGGCCGCAGCGCGTCAAATCCCACGGCGGTGCGTCGCCTGCATCCTGATTTCGGTCCGCCGCCCTACGGCATCCCCTACGTCGTGGTCGCCGGGGATCAGCCGCGGGTGCCGTTGACGTTCGTGGCCTACGGCAGCGAGAGCGATACCGGCGCGCCCGGGCTCCCGGGCTATCCGATCCCCGACGAAGCCCGGACTGAGCCGCACTACATCGAAGGAGACGTGCCCGGGGGCGGCACGTCCGGGGATCGCCACCTGCTCATCATCGATCGCGATCGCTGGCTCTTGTACGAGAGCTTCGCGACGCGCTGGAACATCTCGCTCGGCCGCTGGGAAGCCGACTCCGGCGCCGTATTCAACCTCTCGACGAACGATCGGCGCCCGGAGGGTTGGACCTCCGCCGACGCGGCGGGCCTGGCGATCCTCCCGGGGCTCGTACGACACGACGAGGTGTTCGGCTCGACCGAGATCGCACACGCGTTCCGCGTCACCACTCGCGCGACGAATGGCTACGTCTGGCCGGCGTCGCACGCCGCTGGCAGCAACCCGAGCGCGCCGCCGATGGGCGCGAGGCTGCGGCTGAAGGCCTCGAAGGATCTTTCCGGCTTCACCCCCGAGGTGCAGCGGATCTTCCGCGCGATGAAGCGCTTCGGCCTCCTCGTCGCCGACAACGGCTCCGACATGTACATCCAGGGCACGATGGACGCGCGGTGGAACAATTCCGTCCTGAACCCCGCGTTCCGGTCGCTCACGGCCGACGATTTCGAGGTCATCCAGCTCGGATGGGGCCGCGCCGGGCCGCCCGCCGCGCCTACTAACCTGCGCGTCGTCCAGTAGGGCCCACCTGGTTTTCGGTGTCGCGACACCTGCTCGTCGTCCGGTTCCCCCTGATCTGATACACGTAGTTCCGCGATACGGCATCGTGGCGGGCACGAAACCGGTGAGGACACCCGACCAATCGGCCGCACGTGGATGTGTCAGGGGCTGTTCCACGGGAGGCCGATGAACGCGGAGATGCGGCGCGCGGGTTCCTTCCTGGTCACGGAACGCGGATCTGTCGCGCCGGAGCCGCCAGGCGAAGGCGGATGCGCCCCTCAGATCGGCTTCCGCCCGCGCGCCAGGAAGATGGTGATTGCCGCGTTCGTTCCGCAGGAGGACGTGGGACGGCACAGCTCCGGCGTGTCGCTCACGGACACCTCCTCCAGGCCCGCGGCGCGGAACCACCGCTCGACGTCGACGCGCGCGAAGCCGAGCCACCGATCGTGCTGCTCGGTGCGCAGCCACTCGTGGGTGTGGGTGTCGGCATCGGTGATGACCAGGACACCGCCTGGCGTCAGGACGCGGACCATCTCGCGGATGGCGGCCGGCGGATCGGGCGCATGGTGCAGCACCATGTTGGCCAGCACCGCGTCCACCTCGGCATCGCTCAGCGGCAACTGGTCGGCATCGCCGCGCCTCGCTTCGAACGGCCGGCCCTCGAAGCGGCGCGAGACCTGCTCGAGCATCCCGTCGGAGTTGTCGACCCCGACCACGCGGGCGCCCGCGTCGAGCGCCGCCTCGGCGAGAAACCCTGTTCCGGTGCCGACATCGACCACGACCTGCCCCGCCCGGATGCCAGCCGCCGCGACAGCGCTCCTCCGTACGCCGTCGCCGAAGAACTGCCGACGCATCTCGTCCCACTGCTTCGCGACGGCGTCGAAATAGGCCTGGGTTTGATCCATGGCTCTTAGTCCTGACTTTCGTAATTACGGTGGCATTCGGCCGGCGATGCATCCCGCCCGGCGGCGTTGCTCGTCGGTCAAATACTCCCGGTATTCTCCCTCCTCGCGCCTTGCGGGGCGGGCGCCTCGCCGCCCTCGGTGCGTCACCGCAATTACGAAAGGCAGGACTTCGTTTCAGGTTCCCGGGTTCAAGGTGCCTGTTCTCTGGTTCTCTGTGCGTTCCAGCTTCCTTGTTCCGGTTCCGGGTTCCTGGTTCAACGTTCCGGGGGCACGACGGCGACGGCGTCGATCTCCACCCGCATCCCCTCGCCCGGCAGGGCGGAGACTTCGACGGTCGTCCGCGCGGGGCGGTGGTCGCCGAACATCCGGGCGTACACCGCGTTCATTTTCTGGAACTCGGAGATGTCGGCGAGGAACACGCCGCAGCGCACGACGTGCGACAGGCTCGACCCGGCAGCCTCGAGAATCGCGGCGATATTGCGCAGCACCTGCTCGGTCTGAGTCTCGACGTCCGGCGCCATCGCGCCAGTCTGCGGGTCGCGGCCACCCTGCCCCGACACGAACAGCAGGTTGCCGACGACGATGCCGGGGGAGTAGGGACCGACAGGGGAGGGGAGCTGCGGCGCGGTGACGCGGGTTAGGGTAACGGATTCGGCCATGGCCCGCCGATCCTACGGCAAGCGCGGACGCGGGAAAAGAGCCAATCACCGCGACGAAGGCTGCGGCCTGCCGGGGGTCGAGCCGGGTCAGGGGAGTGCCGCAACGGCCGTCCTGACCCCGATCGTCCGGTCGCGCGCGAGCCAGGCGAAGACGAGCTCGCTGCCGTGCAGGGCGAGCCGGGGATAGCCGCTCGTGCGACCGGATTCGACGCCGGCGACGGTGATCGCGGGCGAGCGCATCCCGGAGCGATCGACGCGTCTGACGCGGAACTGCGAGCCGCCGCGTTCCGTGACTTCGAGATACGATACCGCGGCCGATCCATCCGGCAGCAGCTCGATATCGACGCGGCCCGTGGACTGGTAGTCGTCCAGGCGGACCGGTGTGCCGAACGTCCGGCCGTCATCGTCCGAAAACGCGACGAACGCGTGACCCGCGTCGTCCTTCACCGTGAACCACGCGGCTGCCACAGCACGCCCCCGTGCGCTCAGCGCGGGCCCGTTCACGGGGCAGGCCGCAATCCGCCAGTTGTCGGCATGGACCGGGGCCGGTGGCGACCAGCGTCCCGTCTCGTAGCGCGCCACATGAATGTCGCGCACCTCGTCCTCGCTCCGGTTCCGATACGCGGTGAGCAGGCCCTCGCGGATTGCCACGGCCGACGTGGGGCAGCACTCGCAGACCCGATCGTCGATCGCAACGTCCGCTACCTGTTTCAGACTGCGATCGAACGCGGCGAACCGGAGTGACATCGCCCCCTGTCCGTGTTTTTCCGTGTTCATCCGTGGCCCGTGTTTTTCCGTGTTCATCCGTGGCCCGTGTTCGTCCGTGTTCGTCGGTGTTCGTCCGTGGCCCGTGTTCGTCCGTGTTTGTCCGTGGCGGCCGTCGAGCCACACCAGGCCCAGCCACGCCCCCGGCATCTGCACGAGCGAGACGAACCCGTGTTCGGTCTGTGTCCCGTCGTGGTGAGGGCTGAACGACGGCGCCCAGGTGCGACCGTCGTCGGCCGACACCGACAACCGCACGTCGTAGGCGTAGGTGCCAGTGCCACTCTTCTGCAGCCAGTGCGCCGCCAGCGCGCCATCATCGAGGCGCAGCACCGACGGTATGTCGGCCCAGTTGACGAACCAGTCGGTGCCGGCGGCGACCGTGACGGCCGGCGACCAGCCAGTGGCCGTGCGTTCGGCGAATTTCAGGGTGGCCGTCGCGCCCGCACGCTCCACCCAGCTCAGGAGGACACCACGCGGCGACACGGTCATTTGCGGCTGCCCGCTGTCCGCGCCGGCCGGCGAGTCCACCGGCCGAATGCGAAGCGGCCAGTCCGCAGGGGCCGTCGTCTGCCCGGTAGCCCCCGCGACGCCCACCAGTACCAGCGCGAGCGCGCAGAGACGTGAGAAACGCATGACCGCATCTTATCGCTTCACCCAGGTTCAAGGTTCAGGTGGCAGGTGCACCCGTACTTGACCTTCCCACCGTGGTAAGGTTGAGACTGATGTCAGGAGGCCGGTCATGCCGAGACTGCTGGCGCTCGAGCTCGCGGACGCGCGGCGGGCGGGGTATTCGAACATCGGCGAGGCGGCGGCCGGCTCGGGCGTCACGCCCAAGATGATCCGCTACTACGAATCGCTGGGGCTGCTGAAGCCGGCGAAGCGCACGACCGCGGGCTACCGCATCTACGACCCGGCCGACGTCCACGTGCTTCGATTCGTGCGCCGTGCGCGCGATCTCGGGTTCTCCATCGACGAGATCCGGCAGCTCCTGGGTCTCTGGCAGAACCGCCGCCGCGCCAGCGCCGAGGTCCGCAAGGTGGCCCAGCGGCACATCGCGGAGCTCGATCAGAAGATCGAAGAGCTGCAGGGAATGCGGCGGACCCTGGAGCAGCTCGTGCATCACTGCCACGGCGACGAGCGCCCCGAGTGTCCGATCCTGGATGACCTGGCCGGTGTCGGTGGGGGAAGCAGCGAGGAACCGCAATGAAGAAGATCCAGCTCATGGCGCACGGGGTACCGGAGTCGCCCGCCGCGGCATCGTGCTGCGGACACGCCGACGCGGCGTCCGGTGATCCCGACCGCCTCCCCGCGAATCCGCGCTCAACTGCGTCCCGTGATCCGGGTGCGTCCTCCTCTGCGGCTGCCGGTGTGGTCGATCCGGTGTGCGGCATGACGATCGATCCTGCGACCGCCGCGGGCCAGTACGAGTACCGCGGCACGACCTACTACTTCTGCAATCCTTCGTGCCTCGCGCGTTTCAAGGCGGACCCCGAATCCTTCCTCCAGCCGCAGCCGGCCCCGGCCGAGCCTGGCGCGCCGGCGGGGACGCAGTATGTCTGCCCGATGGACCCCGAGGTCCGGCAGGACCGTCCCGGCTCCTGCCGGAAATGCGGCATGGCCCTCGAGCCGGACCTCTCGACCGTGCCGCCCGTGCGTGTCGAGTACACGTGTCCCATGCATCCCGAGATCGTGCGCGACGAGCCGGGGTCGTGCCCAATCTGCGGCATGGCGCTCGAGCCGCGGACGGTCACGGCCGGGGAGCCGCCGAACGTCGAGCTCCTCGACATGACGCGGCGGCTGTGGATCGGCGCGCTGCTCGGCCTGCCGGTCTTCGTGCTCGCCATGGGGGACATGATCCTCGGGATGGGCCTGGGCGGCCGGGTGGACATGGCCGTCGCCAACTGGGTCGGCCTCGTCTGCGCGACGCCGGTCGTGTTGTGGGCGGGGTGGCCGTTCTTCGAGCGCGGCTGGGCGTCGATCGTGAACCGGCACGCGAACATGTTCACGCTCATCGCCCTCGGGGTGGGCGCGGCGTACCTGTTCAGCGTCGCCGCGACGATCGTGCCCGGCGTGTTCCCCGAAGGCTTCCGCGTCCACGGCGTGGTCGAGGCCTACTTCGACACGGCGGTCGTGATTACGGTGCTCGTGCTGCTCGGGCAGGTGCTGGAGCTGCGCGCGCGCGGCCGCACGAGCGCCGCGATCCGGCAGCTGCTCGGGCTCGCGCCGCGGACAGCGAGAATGCTGCGGAACGGCGAGGAGGTGGACGTGCCGATCGGGCAGGTCCGCGTCGGCGACGTCGTGCGCGTGCGCCCCGGCGAGCGCGTTCCCGTCGATGGCGTCGTCGAAGACGGGCGGAGCTCGGTGGACGAGTCGATGGTCACGGGCGAGCCGATCCCGGTCGCCAAGGAGCCGGGCGGCCGTGTGACCGGCGGCACGATCAACGGCACGGGGAGCCTCACGGTGAGGGCCGATCGCGTCGGCAGCGACACGATGCTCGCGCAGATCGTCCGGATGGTCAGCGAGGCGCAGCGGACCCGCGCGCCGATCCAGAGGCTGGCCGACGTGGTTGCCTCGTGGTTCGTTCCCGCGGTCGTCGCCGTCGCGGCCGTCGCGTTCGTTGCCTGGTCGCTGTGGGGGCCGGAGCCGCGGCTCGCGCACGCGCTGGTCAGCGCCGTGGCGGTGCTCATCATCGCGTGTCCGTGCGCGCTCGGCCTGGCGACGCCGATGGCGATCATGGTTGGCACGGGCCGGGGCGCGGGAGCGGGAGTCCTCATCAGGAACGCGGAGGCGCTCGAGCGCCTCGAGAAGATCGACACACTCGTTGTGGACAAGACCGGCACGCTGACCGAGGGCCGGCCCCGACTCGCCCACGTCGCGGCGCAGGCGCCGTTCCGAGAGGACGACGTGCTGCGGCTGGCGGCGAGCCTGGAGGCGGCGAGCGAGCACCCGCTCGCAGAGGCGATCGTCAGCGGCGCCAGGGAGCGCGGGATTCAGCTCGCCGGGGTCGCGGCGTTCGAGTCCGCGACGGGACGCGGCGTGGTCGGTACGGTGAGTGAGCATGCCGTGGTGCTGGGCAATTCGGCGTTCCTCGCGGAGCGGGGCGTTGACGTGACACAGCTGGATCACAACGCCGATGCGCGGCGTGGCGAAGGCGAGACGGCCGTGTTCGTCGCGGTCGACGGCCGCCCCGCGGGCATGCTCGCGGTCGCCGATCCCGTGAAGGCTTCGACGCCGGAAGCAGTCCGGCTGCTGCACGAGGAGGGTCTGCGGCTGGTCATGCTCACGGGCGACAACGAGGTCACCGCACGCGCGGTGGCGGCAAAACTGGGGCTCGACGAGGTCATTGCCGGTGTCCTCCCCGATCAGAAGCGCACAATCATCCAGCGGTTGCACGCCGAGGGGCGCGTCGTCGCGATGGCCGGGGATGGGATCAATGATGCGCCGGCGCTCGCCGAGGCCGCCGTCGGGATCGCGATGGGCACCGGGACCGACGTTGCGATCGAGAGCGCGGGCATCACGCTCGTGAAAGGAGATCTGCGGGGCATCGTCCGGGCGCGGCGCCTGAGCCGCGCGACGATGAGGAACATCCGCCAGAACCTCTTTCTCGCGTTCGTCTACAACGCAGTCGGCGTGCCCGTGGCGGCCGGAGCGCTCTACCCGTTCCTGGGCCTCCTGATCAGCCCGATCTGGGCCAGCGCCGCGATGACGTTCAGCTCGGTATCGGTGATCGGCAACTCGCTCCGTCTGCGTCGCGCCCGGCTCTGAGCTCCCAACTTCGGGTTCAAGGTTCAGGGTTCAGGGTTCAAGGTTCGGGTTCAACGTTGAACCTTGAACCCGCAGTTACAGCGACCGGAGAAATGCCAGCAGCATCGCCCGATCGGCGTCTGACAGGCGTTCGAAGCCGCGGCGCGCGAGCGCAGCCTCGCCGGCGTGGCGCCGGATCGCGATTTCGATGGTCGCCGCCGAGCCGTCGTGCAGGAGCGGGCGGCGGAGCCGCAGGCCCCACAGCGCCGGCGTCCGGATCTCCTCGCCGCTGGCCGCGGCCTGTTCGATGCCGTCGCCGGTGCCGATGTCGTGCAGCAGCAGGTCCGAGAAGAGCGGCACGTTGCGGCGGTCGAACAGGGGATTGGAGCTGGGCCCCGTCTGGAGCGAGGGCACGTGGCAGGCGGCGCACCCGATGGCGTGGAAGACGCGCTCGCCCGTCCGCGCCGCATCGTCCACCTCGCCGCGGGCTGCGGGGGCCAGGAATCTCATGAACGACGCGAAGTTGTCGATGCCACGCCGGCGCGTCCTGGGATCCATGACGTCCTCGGGATCGGGGATCGGGTCGCACAGCCTCATCTGATCCGCCGACACACCGAACCCGGCTTCGTCCGGGAACACATCGTTGGTGATGCCCATCTCGTTGCGGTAGGCATCGGCGCCGAACGTCAGCAGCGTCGCGTGCTGGGCCTTCCACCCGAAGCGGCCGACGCGGCGGTCGCCGGTCGCGCGATCCGTCACGATGGCGGCGCGTCCGCTGACGCCATCGCGGTCCCGATCCGTGGGGTCCTCGAGATCCAGCAGGGTCTCGTCGGGAATGGCCTCCACCAGGCCGGCTCCGAAGAGCGGGATGGGCGCCCGGCGCGCGATGACCGTCGCCTCGGCCGGTATGGCCGGCTGGCAGGCATGCGACGGGATCGAGAACAGGTGAAAGAGCGTTTCCCCCGAAGGATCCAGCGCCGAGAACGTGCCGTCGTCGTTGCGCCGCCCGGCGCGGATCTCGGCAATCGTTCCGGCGCCGCCGATGGCGGGCACGTTGTGGCAGACGGCGCAGCTCGTGCCGTTGAACGCCGGACCCAGGCCCTCCTCGGCCGTTTCGACCTCCAGGAAGTCGTCCAGCCCCATCCTGAACTCCTCGAACTCGGCCGGCGTGAGGCCCGGCAGCGGATCCCCGGGCAGCGTCATGCGCGCCTGCGCCCAGAGCGCCGTCGCCAGCCCCAGCGAACCGCAGAGCAGCGCGAGAGTACGCACGAGCCCGTGCCGGAATCGATCGGGAGTCGTAATCATGGTCAGTCCGTGACGATGAGGGTGCCGCGCATGAAGGAGTGGCCCGCGCCGCAGAGCCTGGAGCACTCGAACGTATAGCGGCCCGCCTGCGCCGGTACGAACTCCACGGTCGCGGTGCCACGCCCGCGCTTGGGGATCCTGACGTTGATGCTGGTGCCGATGATGCGGAACCCGTGGTCCGTGTCGTCGCTCTTGAGCCTGAACTCGACGCGCATGCCGGTCTTCACCCGAATCTCCGAAGGCGTGAATGCGAAGCGCTCGGCGGCGACCTCGACGACTGTCGTGTCCTGCGGCGGCGCGCCATGCCCGCGACCGCCTGCGGCGCTCAGCCCCCACGAGATCAGCATCAGCACGGCCAGCAGGGATATCCGCATCAGAACCACCATCCGAGGCCCACGTTGAAGCTGTTGGCCCCCTTGATAACCGAGCTCTGGTTCCCGACGACCGCATAGTCGAGCTTCACGGCGATATCGGGATCGGGCCAGTAAGTCAGGCCGAGCACCCACGCGTCGCGGTCGAACTCCTCGAGCGGCAGGTAGCCGGCGGGCATGCGGAACTGCGTGTCGAAGTCCTCGTACCGCACGAATGCGCCGATGTCACCCCACGTCCGCCCCGAGACGAAACGGTAACCGGCTTCGCCGTAGGCCCCGCGCAGGGTGCGGGCGATGTTCGGGTTCACGCCGATCTGCCGGGCGAGCGCATCGTTCAGCTCGGCCGCGTTCTCGATCGCGACCTGCGCGAACTGGGCGCGGAGCTCGAGACGATCGCGCGAGTAACGCGCGTCGGCTTCGACGAGGTGGACGGGGACGTCGAACCGCGGCCGGAACTCGAAACCCGAGCGCCCGCTCCAGAACCCGGCCCCCGCCGTCAGGCCGGGGAAGCCGACGTACTCGATGCGCCCGGTGAAGGCTGCCCGCCCGATGTTCGTTTCGGCCCCCTTCTGGCGCCCTCCACGAATCCCCTCGTCGGCGCTGAACTCTGCCGCGTTCAGCGGCGACGTCACGAACAGGCGGTATCGCCAGCCGCGGCCGACCTCGCCGTGCACGCCGGCCCCGACCTCGAACCACGTCGTCGGCACGATGACCGTATCGACGAACGGACGCTCGACGCCGTTGAAGACCGGCGGCTCGTGACGCTCGTTGATGATGCCGATCGGCACGAGCACCATCCCGGCACGGACGTTCAGCCGCCGCGACAGCAGGAAGTCGATGTAGGCCTGCTCCAGCTCGAGCTCGCCGGCTTCCTCGAGACCCTCGACCAGGGCGTGCTCGAGCTCGACCTCGCCGACGAAGCGCAGATTCGGCGAGAACGAGTGGTTCATCAGAAGCACGAAGCGGTGAAAGTCGAGGACACCTGGCTCGCCGTCGGCCTTGTTGAAGTGAAAGTCCATGTAACCCGACAGAGGGCCGGTGGACGGGGCCTGCTCGGTCGGGGTCGTGGTTTGCGCTTGGCCCGAGACGGCGCCGACCAGAGAGAGGGCGAGAGACGCCAGGGCCAGACGGGCGCCGAGCGGTGATTTGAAGAATAAAAAACGTAGATTTGTGTGAGCCGTGACCACGTCTTTGACGAGTCAAAACTTAGGCGTGGAGTCTACGAAATGTCAAGCATCCTGCGAATAG
>DASPFV010000070.1:0-10293 GCA_035620975.1 Vicinamibacterales bacterium | reverse complement strand
GCAGGCTGTCGGACGCGATGATGACCTATTGGACCAATTTCGCACGCTCGGGGGATCCGAACGGCGCCGGCCTGCCGACGTGGCCGCGCTACGACAACGGCGGCCGCGTGTTGCACCTGGACCAGACGATTCGAGACGCGGCGGACGAGCGGCGCCCGCGCTACGAGGCGCTCGACGTGTTCATGGAGGAGCAGCGCAAGCGGCAGTGAAGCAGCGCGTCGGCGGCGGCCACGGGCTTGCTGCAGCCGGCGCAACGCGGATCGCCGGCCGGTGCCTCCTCCCCCGTCCGCCTGATAGGGATATCCCTGAGGCCCGCCAGCCATCACCTGTTCTGCGGTACAGACCAGCTCCGGCGCGCGGGCTGCCGGACTGATACCCATACCCCCCCGTAGCTTTCCCGCGCGCGCTCGGGACTCTGCCGGATGGTCAAACCGGCCGCGATCCGGCATTCTCTTGTCGAACGGGATCGTCAGCGCCTCGCGTTGAACCACCTGCCACTGGTCTGGATGCCGCGCTTGCCGCCGCCTCAGACCTTGTCGCTGCGAGAGGCCGCGGGCGGTCCCTTCATCTTTTTGTGTGCAGCCGCCGTTCTCGCTGCTCCCTCCGGGAACCCTGACCCAGGGCTCGGACCCTGAGCCTCCAGCCGCTTCCCTCTCAGACAATGATGCCTTTGCGCACCGCGTAGAGCACGATTTCGGCGGTGTTGTGCAGGTTGAGCTTCTGCATCAGGTTCGCGCGGTGGGTCTCGACCGTCGACAACCCGACGTCGAGCAGCGTCGCGACCTCCTTGTTCGAGCGTCCTTCCGCCAGCAGCTGGAGCACTTCCTTCTCGCGATCCGTCAGCAGGTGATAGGAGTCGGTGAGCCCCCGCTGCTGGAGCCGACGGACGTAGTCCTCGACGAGCACTGCGGTGACGGCCGGGCTGAAGAACGGCTTGCCGGCACCGACCGCCCGGACGGCGGGGATGAGATCCTCGTCCGTTGCGCTCTTCAGCAGGTACGCGCGTGCCCCGGCCGACAGCGCGCGGATGATGTAGGACTCGTCACCGTGGACGCTCAGGATGATCACGCCGGGCGGCGGATCGAGCCTCTGCGCCCGGGCGGCCACCTCGATCCCGTTCAGCTTCGGCATCCCGATGTCGACGATGATGACATCGGGCCGCAGTTCCTCACAGAGCCGCACAGCCTCGAGGCCATCGCCCGCTTCGGCCACGACCGAGAAGCCGGCGCCTTCCAGGAGGCCGCGGAGCCCGCGTCGGACGATGCCGTGGTCGTCAGCCAGCAGCACGCGCACGCGGCACCTCCTGGATCCGGGGCGACATCGGGAGCGTGATCGCCAGCCGCGTCCCGCCGCGGGCATCCGGCCCGATGCTCATCGTGCCGTCGAGCTCGCGCACGCGCTCCTCGATTCCCCGCAGCCCGAGACCGTTCCGGCGCGCCGTCGGATCGAAGCCGACGCCGTCGTCAATCACCCCCACCTGCAGCTGAGCGTCCGCGGCGGTCACGGCGATGTGGATGCTGCGCGCGCGCGCGTGGCGGACGCAGTTCGTCAGGGCTTCCTGCACGACGCGGTACACGCAGGTGCGGTGCCGCTCCGGCAGGCGGTCGAGATTGCCTCGCATCGTCAGCTCGACTCCGATGTCGTAGCGTTTCAGGAAGTCCCGCACGTGCCATTCCAGCGCTGCCTGGAGTCCGAGATCGTCCAGCATGCTCGGCCGGAGGCCCAGCGACAGGTTCCGCACCGTGCTGAACAGATCGTCGATCAGCTGCTTGCACTCCGCGACGGCGGGCCCCAGCCGGCCGTCCGCCGGGGCCGGCATCCGTTCGATCCGCCCCAGCTCCATGCGAAGGCCGGTGAGCACCTGCGCGACATGGTCGTGCAGCTCGCGCGACAGGTGTTTGCGCTCCTCCTCCTGTGCGGCGACGAGCTGCTGCGAGAGCTGGCGCATCTGTCGCTCGGCGTCCTCGGCGATCATCCGTTCGTTCGCCGATCGCCGCTCGAGCACGCCGAGCCGGACGACGACGACGGCGGCGACCGCCAGACCGAGCAGCACGGTCTGCCAGAGGAGCCTCCGCAGGTCGCCGAGCAGCGTCGCGTGCTGCCTCGCGACCTCTTCGCGCTCCTCGGCGAGGTAGGCGTTGTTGATCTCCTCGATCTCGCGCGCGATTGTCAGCGCCGCTTCCCGACGGGGCACGACTTCCTTCCGAAGGAAGCTCGCGCTGCGCGAGATCTCGGCGGGGGACCACTCGAAGAGCGGGTCCAGCGCCTGCCAGTACTCGTCGAGCCTCAACTGGAGCCGCTGGAACTGATCGTTCCGCTCGAGCAGCGGCTCGAGCTCCACCAGCGTGGCTATGTTCGCCCGTCGGAACTCGGCCAGCTGCCTGCGAGACTCGGGCGCCTGCTCGCGCGCCACGTCGAGGAGATAGTCGCGTACGAAGATCCCCGAGAGGTTCACGTCCGAGCGCAGCCGCCGGAGTTTGAGGTCCACGTCCCGGTGGTGCGTGTTGCGCTGGTCGAGCTGGACGTAGATCGACTGCACCTTGCGGGACGCCGCCAGCATCGAGACGACGATGAGCAGCACGAGACTGCCGACCCCGATCGCCACGACGGGCCACGTCCTGAACCGCATATGGACCTCCGCGCAGGCCGGACTTGTCTATTCGGATGACGCAGGCCTACAGCATCCCATAAATCGACCGGCATTCGACAGGTTCTGGCCTCGACGAGCCTCACCACTCCCCATTTCCCCTGTTCCATCGGTTACGATCCGTCCGATGCGCCGCCGGACCTTTCTCCAGCTCCTGCTCGCCGCTCCGGTGCTGCCGGGCCGCGGCGCTGCCCGCTCACAGGACTCGGGGCCATCCCAGAGCGTGCGCTTCGACCGCGCCACCGCAACCTGGCACGTGCACCCGGGTGGGCGGATTCAGGACGCGCTCGAAGCGGCGGCGAAGGATCCCGTGAACAAGACTGTGTACGTGCACGGCGGAACCTACCGTCCCCCGGCCCGCGGCCAGGCGCTCATCTGGTTCAACGCGCGGCACGACGGCATCACGCTGGAGGCCGCGGGCGACGTGGTCCTCACGGCCGCGAACCCGGAGGTGGCCGACGCGAAGGCGCCGAGCTTCCCTGCCGTCGTGAACCATGTCGTCTACTTCGGGGACGGCGTGTCCCGGAAGACGGTGCTGCGCGGCTTCAAAGTGACGGGAGCAAGGAATTTCACGACCGGAACGGGCGACAAATCGCCGATCGAGTCGGATGATATCAGGAAGACGCCGTTCTTCTATGCCGACGGCGGCGGGATCAAGGTGTATGCGCGCTCGTATCCGACCATCGAGCACGTCGAGGTGTACGACAACTACACGAGCCCCTGCGGGGGCGGCGTCTCCGTGGAGCACCTCGGGCAGGTGCAGGACTCGGCGCTGTTCCGGCACTGCATCTTCCGCGACAACCGCACGCAGATCACGGGCTCCGCAGTCGATCTGCTGCACGGCAGCCGGGCGACGATCGAGAACTGCCTGTTCGTGGAAAACCTGGCCAACATGGGCGTGGACTACGTCGGCATGCTCGGCGGCGCCGAATACCGGGCCGAGCACGGCTCGGGCGCCCTGACCGTGTTCGAAGGCTCCCGGGCCACGGTCAGCCGCTGCACGTTCACGAACAACTGGAACGGCGTGGACGACAACGGCGCTGGAAGCACCTACGTCGATTCGATCTTCTGGCAGAACACGCTGGGCGGCGGCATCTCGCCGGGATCGCGCTACGAGCTCGATGTCATGGACGGCTCGGGCGTGAGCGGCTCGTTCATCCATGGGGCCGTCAACGACCTGCGGGGCACGATCAGCAAGGAAACGAACATCTTCGATCCCCCGGACCCGCGGTTCGACGAACGGTTCGTGCCCCGGGCCCCCGAGTACGCGAAGGCAGGCTACCGCCCGGTCGGGCTCCCGTTTGCTGAACGCCGGACGCGCTAGCCAATCCGGCTCGGTTCGGATCTCTCCTATTCGCGCTCCCGGATTTCGGCCAGCGAGTTGATCTCGACGGGCGTGTCGACGACCTGGGTGCGGCCGGACGGCCAGATCACTTCCACCCGTTCGATGGCCTCGGCGCTTCCCAGCCCGAAGTAGAGCGGATAGATGCTGTGGGAGAGATAGCCCGAGTTGCCGTCGAAGACCTTCGTGTACGTCGTCCCGCCCGCCGTGACCTTGACGACCGCGCCCAGCCCGTCCCGGTTCGACGCGGTTCCTGCGAGCTTCACCGCAAGGTAACGCAGCTGCGTCCGTTCCGAGAGATTGCTGACGAGCACCATGGGCGCCGCATTGAACTCGTTGGTCACGATGTCGAGATCGCCGTCCCCGTCGAGATCGAAGATGACCGACGAGCGGGTACCCCTCGCGCCCCAGACGACCACCTTCCCCCTGGTCCCCGCCGCGTCGCGATGCCCCTTGTCCCGTCCAGACGCGTCCAGCTCGAAGAACGGCGTGACCACGCCGCCCTGGCGCGGCTCGATCCCGAGCAGGAACTCGGCATCGACGAACCGCCGCCCGCCCTCGTTCAGCCGGACCGAGTTGATCATGTACCGCTCCGGGTAGTTCATGCCGGACGCGATGAACACGTCGTCGAAGCCGTCGGCGTTGAGATCGCCGACGCTCGGTCCCCACGGGCAGTAGTTCTCGAGGTTCAGCTCGTCGGAGGCCTCCCGGTACCGGCCGGAACCCACCTTCAGGAACAGCGAGTTGCCCCAGATGCTCGTCTTGCCCGTGCCGCGGAACTCGACCGGCCATTTCATGTCCGATTTCTGCTTGTCGTAGTCGGGCCCGACCATTTCGCTCATGTCGGAGTGCATGTCGGTGACGTAGATATCCAGCCGGCCGTCGTGGTTGGCGTCGAACACCTTGATGCCCATCGAGCCCCAGGAGGTCCGCGGAAACACCTCGCGGCCCTTCCTGACGAAGCGCGCGCCACGCTCGTTCTGGTAGTACTGGTCGTCCCCCTGCATGTTCACCAGATACACGTCCGGCCAGCCGTCCTCGTTGACGTCGACGACGCTCGCGTCGCCCGTCCAGGACGCGTCGCGCAGCCCCGTCCGCACCGACACGTCGACGAACCGGTTCTTGCCCTGGTTGCGGTAGAGAATGCTTCGTTCCGTGCGTTCGGGCTTCAGGTGGCCCGCGAACGCGTCCTCGAATGCGACGAAGTACTTGTAGCCCTCGCCCGCGGTGACGTCGGTCGTGTACCGCCCGACGTTGACGAGCAGCAGATCGAGCAGGCCGTCACGGTCGTAGTCGAAGAACACGGCGCTCGACGAATGGCCCGTGTAGTCGAGCCCCGCTGCCCTGGTGATATCCCGGAACCGGCCTTCGCCGTCGTTCTCGAACAGATGATTGCCGCCGCGCACTGTCGTCACGTAGAGATCCGGATCGCCGTCGTTGTCGATGTCGGCAAACGAGGCTGATACGCTCACCTTCCCCGGAACGGCGACACCCGCCGACGCGGTGACGTCCTCGAACCGGCCGCCCCCCAGGTTCCTGGCGAGGTGATTGCCCCCGACCTGGTTGACGAAATAGAGGTCGGAGCGGCCGTCGCCGTCCACGTCCGCGATCGCCACGCCGTTGCCGTGGTCGTAATGCGCCGCCTTGTAGGTCCGGCCGGCATCGTCCACGATGCGATGCCGGAAGGAGATGCCGCTCCCGCCAACAGAATCGGTGAACTGGAAATCGTGGAACACCGTGGTGCCGGCGGCCGCCTTCAGTTGCGCGTTTCGCAGCCGCCGCAGCCAGCCGGTCTCCTCCAGATCGTCGGGCACCAGCCGGACGGTCGCGTCCGCGGCTCCACGGCCCGGCACGACTGCAGCACCTGTCTGCGCGCCGACCACGTGCAGTGCGGCGCCGGCGACGACGGCGCTCAGGCCCAGGGCCGAACCACGTCGGATGCGGTTGGCCCAGCCGCGGCCGTGCCCGGAAGAGATCGATGGTGCTCGCATGGTCACTGCGGCTCCTTCACCGCGAGAATCTGGTTCGCGGGCACGTTCTCGAGTACCTGGCTCCGCCCGCTCGGCCAGAGGATCTCGAGCCGCTCGACACGCGAAGCTGCTCCGAGCCCGAGGTGCAGGCGCGTGTCGTTGCTGCTGAGATAGCTCGCAACGTTGTTGATCTCGCGGACCTGGAGCGTGCCGGACGCGTGCGCACGAACGGTGGTGCCCAGGCCGAACGCGTTGCTGGCCGTGCCCTGCGCGCGGATCTGGAGCCAGTTGCCCCTGCGCGCGGCGAGATTCCTGAGCAGCGTCGTGCGGCGGCCCACGCTCGAAATCGCGACGTCCAGGCCGCCGTCGTTGTCGAAATCCGCCACGGCAAGGCCGCGCCCCACCCGCGGGGCCTGCAGCGTCGGGCCGCTGGCTGCCGAGCGATCGACGAATCGACCACCCGTGTTCTCGTAGACGAGATCGGGCTGCTCGTACGCCAGGTTCGGCTGATACAGCTTCACGTTGTCGATCACGTGCCCGTTGGTCACGTGGAGATCCAGATCGCCGTCGTTGTCGACGTCGTACATCTTCGTCCCGAACCCGAGCGGCAGGAAGCCTGAACCGAGGCCGGCCTTTTCCGACACGTCCTGAAAAACGGCGTCGCCCGAGTTCTCGTACAGCGTGTTGAGCTCCTCGGAGAAGTTGGTCACGAAGAGCTCGGGGAAGCCATTGCCGTCCACGTCCCCGCAATCGACACCCATCCCGGCCTGCGGCTTCCCGTTCGCGTCGAAGCCAACCCCGGCGGCATACGCGACGTCCACGAACGTGCCGTCGCCGTTGTTTCGATAGAGGAAATTGCGGACGAGATCGTTCGCCACGTAGACGTCGGTGTCCCCGTCCCGGTCGACGTCGCAGAAGACGACGCCGAGACCCTTGCCTGCGGGGTTGGCGATGCCGGCCCGGGCGGACACATCGGTGAAGGTGCCGTTCCCCTCGTTCCGGAAGAGCCGGTCGGCCACCCCGTCGAAGATCGTCGGGTTGCAGTACATGCGGTGGCCCGGCTTCCGCAGGCCGCACCAGGGGTTGTCGTCCATCCGGAAATCGACGTAGTTGGCGACGTAGAGATCGAGGTCGCCGTCGCGGTCGTAATCGAAGAAGCCCGTGCTCGTGCTCCACTCGCGGGCCCTGCCCGCCACACCCGCCCTGGCCGTCACGTCCGTGAACGTCCCGTCGCCGTTGTTCCTGTAGAGGATGTTGGGGCCGTAGGCAGTCACGTAGAGATCCAGCCTGCCGTCGTTGTCGTAGTCGCCCACCGCTACGCCCGTCTTGTAGCCGTTGTGGTCCTTCGCGCCGGCTCCCGATCGCGCGGTCACGTCCGCGAACGTGCCGTCGCCCTTGTTGCGATAGAGCGCGTTCGCCGATCCCGGGGCGCCGTTCACGAGGTACAGGTCGACGAACCCGTCGTCGTCGAAGTCAATCCACGCCAGACCCGAGCCGAAGGTTTCGAACATGTACTTGTCAGGCGTGGCGCCTGCCGCGTGCACGAACGTGATGCCCGCCTTCGCAGTGACGTCCTCGAACAGGACCTGACTAACCCCCTGCTCCGTCGCCGGCAGCGAGGCCACTGCCCCGGCGATGGCGGCGAGCACGGCGCCGCCAGACCGGCGAGCGAGGCTCACGACGACTCTCCGGGTTTCTTCCTGGCGTCCTTGAGGCGCTTCTGCACTTCTGCGAGCTGCCGCTTCGCGGCCTCGTGGTCGGCGTTCAGGCCGAGCACCTTCTGGAACGCCTCGGCGGCTGCCTCGAGCCGCCCCTGCTGCAGGCGGATGAGGCCCTCCTCCATGTACAGGTCGGACTCGACGCTCTGGTACAGCGCGCTCAGGCCTTCGGTTGCGGACGGTCTGGCGAGCTGCAGCTGCTGCAGCGCATCGTTCAGGCGCCCTTTGAGCCGGTAGGCGCGCGCGAGCCGGATGCGCGTGTCCGCCTTCGGGTCGGCCTGCGCGGCCTTCGCCAGCGCGCCGATCGCGTCGTCGATGCGCTTCGCCTCCAGATAGGCTGTGCCGAGCCCGAGGTAGGCTTCCGCGGGATTGGCGCCGGATGCGGCAACCGCCTCCAGCTCGCGAATGGCTCCAGCGTGCTGGCCGAGATCCAGCAGCGCGAGCCCCAGGTAGTAGCGGGCCTGCACGAAGCCGGGGTCCGCCTTCAAGGCTTCGCGATTGAGCTCCACGGAGCGCTTCGCATTGCCCGTCTGCCGTTCGGCCTCGCCGAGCAGGGAGAGGACTTCCGGCCGTCCGGGCAGCTCCTCCAACGCAATCTCGAGCTCCTCGCGCGCACGGGACGCGCGCGCCATGTCGAGGTACACGCGCGCGAGCGTGAGGCGCGCCAGCGCGAGCGACGGCTTCAGCGAGATCGCCTGGCGCAACTCGGCGACCGCTTCGCTGAGGAGCTCGGGAGATCCCTGCGCCCGGTACGCGATCCCGAGGAGCATGTGCGCTTCGGCGAGGTCAGGATCGACGGCGAGGATCGACTTCAGCTCGTCAATTGCCCGCGCTGGATTCGGCCTGGGCGAGAAGAGATCGGCGCCGACGCGCTTCAAGCGCTCTTGAAGTTCGGTGGCGGGCGCCGGCGCCGACTGGGCGGCAGCCCAGGCCGGCTGCAAGGCGGGAGCGACGCACATCAGGACGATGGCGAACTGACGAAGAGGCAGCGGGAGCATGGCAGCCGAAAGCAGCGACAGCATCGACACCCGTAGCAACACTGGGCGTGATGGTGTTCGAGTAGCGTAGCATGGGGTCGCCGGCCTTGGCGGCGATTGTGACGGGATGCGGCCGCCCGTTTGCAGAGTGTCGACGGCACAAAATGACGCTGCTGCGGCAGGGGCTCGGAAAACTGGGTGAAGCGCTCGCGGTCTCGGAGCTCGAGCGCCGCGGGTACGTCATTCTGGAGCGGCGCTACCGCACCGCGCGTGGCGAAATCGACATCGTGGCCCTCGACGCCGGAACGCTGGTGTTCGTCGAAGTCAAGGCGCGCGCGACGGCCGAGTTCGGACGAGCGGCGGAGGCGGTCACGCGCCGCAAGCAGATGCGCCTGGCGGCGATGGCCGTCGATTACCTGGCACGGGCTGGCGGGGCCAACCGCCCCTGCCGCTTCGACGTCGTGGCGATCGACGACGTCGAGACGACCCCGACGGTTACCGTCTACCGTAACGCGTTCGATGCCGCTGGCCGGTAGGAACGGCGGCCGGACCTCGGCCGTTTTCCGGCGCGCCGGTCCCCGTCCGCAGCGATCACCTCGGACGCGCCGATCTCTGATCCGGTTCCCTCATGCAGGAGGCCGGGGTGAAGATGCCGCACCGGAGCGAGGCCTCCCCTGTGAGGATGCATTTTCCGGCATCCTGCTGCCCGACCCCGTTTGTTGATCGCCTTTCCGGCCCTGTGGTACGATTGACCGTTCCGGACAGCGGTGAGGCGCACGAGGTGCGGGTGCGCCGCGCGTTGGGCGGGCGGGAATAACTCAGTGGTAGAGTGCGACCTTGCCAAGGTCGAAGTCGCGGGTTCGAATCCCGTTTCCCGCTCCATTATTCGAGTACGCTCGCTGGGCCCCGTTGGTTGCTGGCACCCCTTTACTGTGATGTGTGACGCCCGGCTTCGATCAGCTCGCAGTTGTCGCCGCGCCTGACGCGGCGGACGAACCCGTTTCCCCTTTTAGTCCGACCGGCGCCGTCGCCAAGTGGTAAGGCAGAGGTCTGCAAAACCTCCATCCCCGGTTCAAATCCGGGCGGCGCCTCCAAACTCACTAGGAAATAAGCATCGCTTGTACCTCTGTGGCGCAAGCTTCGTCGCGTAAGTGTTCCCAAAATCGATGTCGGAGCAGCAGCTCTCGCCGATGAGCGGTCCGTAAATCGATGATGCAGTGAGGCTTGTGAGATCGGCGAGTGCGGAAGGTAGGAGGTTTCGAAAACCTCCGCCCGTAGACGAAACCACCGCGCACGCACCAACCTTCCGCGGATTGTCGATTCGACGAGACTCTAACAGGCAGCAGTAATCACGACTCCGCGCGAGACTCGCTGGAGCCGCGTTACGCAATTGCGGCGCGAATGCCGCCCACACCGGCCCAGCGCGCAGCCGATCTTCGGCGGTCCCGCCTGCTACATCGCAATATCGTCTACCACACGCCCGTCGCGCTGAAATTCAGCAACCCGGCGGGGGGCATCGTCTACCACAACACGTTCCCAATCGCGTATACCAGAAATGTCGGATGACGTCCTCCAGCCCTTCATTGACTCGCAGCTACTGCGGCCGCACGGAATACGGATTGCCGCCGAGCGCGTTCGA
>DASPFV010000069.1:0-26184 GCA_035620975.1 Vicinamibacterales bacterium | reverse complement strand
GCGACTGCGAACCCGCGTCCGTCACCTCAGTCGGGATCCGAAGGCCGTCGAAGCGGTCGCCCGCAAGGAGCTCGGCCTGATCCGCCGCGGCGAGCTCCTCGTCGTGCTGAGGGATGGGGAAGACTGATCGGCTCAGGGCTTTGGGCTCTGGGCTTTAGCAGGCTCGGGGCTCAGGGCTTTGGGCTCAGGGCTTTGGCTCAGGGCTTTTGGCGGCGCTCGGCCTCCGGCATTCGTGGCCAGTGACCGTACCAAGAGCCCTGAGCCCTGAGCCCAAAGCCCGATTACACCGCGACTTCGGCGTCCTGGAGCAGGCCCAGCTCGCGACGGACGCGTTCCTCGATCGCCTTGAAGACGGGCGGGTTGTCCTTCAGGAACTGCTTCACGTTCTCGCGCCCCTGGCCGAGCCGGTCGCCGCCGAAGGCGAACCACGTGCCGCTCTTCTCGACGATCCGGCGATCCACGGCCAAATCGAGCAGGTCCCCTTCGCGCGAGATGCCTTCTCCGTACATGACGTCGAACTCGGCCTCGCGGAAGGGCGGCGCCACCTTGTTCTTGACGATCTTGACGCGCGTGCGGCCGCCCACCACGGCGTCGCCGTCCTTGATCGCGCCGATCCGGCGGATGTCGATCCGGACCGAGGCATAGAACTTCAGCGCGCGGCCGCCCGTCGTCGTCTCCGGATTCCCGAACATTACCCCAATCTTCTCGCGGAGCTGGTTGATGAAGATGAGGCACGTCTTCGATTTCGAGACGACGCCCGTGAGCTTGCGGAGGGCCTGCGACATCAACCGCGCCTGCAGGCCCATCTGCGCCTCGCCCATCTCGCCGTCGATTTCCGCCCGCGGCACGAGCGCAGCGACCGAGTCGACCACGACCACGTCGACGCCGTTGGAGCGGACGAGGACCTCCACGATCTCGAGTGCCTGCTCGCCGTTGTCGGGCTGAGACACGAGGAGATTGTCGAGATCGACTCCCAGCTTCCGGGCATACTGCGCATCGAGCGCGTGCTCGGCGTCCACGAACGCCGCCATCCCCCTGAGCTTCTGCGCCTCGGCAATGACCTGCAGCGCGAGCGTGGTCTTGCCGGACGACTCCGGGCCGAAGATCTCGATGACGCGGCCGCGCGGCACCCCGCCAATCCCGAGGGCGTAATCGAGGCTGACCGCGCCCGTGGAGATCGCCGGGATCGCCGTGACGGCATCCTTCTGGCCCAGACGCATGATCGATCCCTTGCCGAACTGCTTCTCGATCTGGCCGACGGCCAGTTCGAGCGCCTTGAGGCGCTCTCGGTCGTTCCTGTCTTCTGCGGGGGGCATTCGGGCTCCTTGCGAAAGTCGCGGAGATTCGCTGACGTGTGCCGGCATTCTAGGAGTGTGCCGGGGAGAAAGTCAAGCGAAAATCCGTAAACACGAACTCACTATTTGGCTCGCCATCAGTCATTTACGGGGCTGTGTCACTTTCGCCCTCTCCACGGCCGATGGCAATGTCTGCGCGGTGGGGCCAGCGGTTCAGCTGCGGTTTCTGCTATGTGTATGGGACCGTGCCCTCTCCCGTCGGCCATGGTCTCGCGGGGTTGGCCGCAGGCTGGCTCGTTCGCGGGGCGCCTCACTCCCTCGTGGCCGGAAGGCCAGCCTGGTGGCGCGACGCCCTGCTCTACGGGCTGCTTGGCATGCTGCCGGATATCGACCTGCTGTTCGGGGCCCACAGCGGCCCCACCCACGGCATCGGCGCCGCGCTGGTCGCCGTGGCCGTGGCCTGGGCAGCTGGCGCGGCAGCGGGGGGAGCGTCGGGGGAACGCGTCCGCCTGGCGCTGGCATGCGGCTGCGCCTACGGCTCTCACATCCTGCTCGACTGGCTGGGCACGGATACCTCGGCACCCATCGGGATCATGGCGCTCTGGCCTCTCAGCCGCCAGTACTACGACTCGGGTCTCCACGTGTTCATGGCGGTGTCGAGGCGGTACTGGCAGGGCGGCGTGTTCTGGCGGCAGAACCTCGTTGCCCTCGTGCGGGAGCTGCTGATTCTCGTCCCGCTGCTCGCGATCACCGCCCGCGTGCGGCGCCGGTGAGCCGGTGCGCCCGCGCGGCTGCGTCGGCCGTCGCCGGGCCCGCTCACGTCTGCCGCAGGAGCCAGAACACGAGGACGAGCATCGCGAGCGGAAACGCCGCGAGCAGGAATCCCGCCACGGCGACGATCCAGCCGAGCCCACGCGCCCTCCTGCCGGCTGCCGGTGACGTGTCCGCGTGTGCGCCGTCGAGCGGGAACCGCTCCTGGCGCACCACTTCGAGCCCGTGCCGCATCAGCACGACGCCGGCGACCACCGCCACGGCGACCACGAGAAGGAGTGCCGGCAGCACGCGCGAGCGGAACATGGCGAGGGCCGCGGAGCGGTCCGTCCTGGCCAGTTCGGTGAGGGTGTCGAGGTAGGAGGCGAGCCACCAGACGCCGGCGGATCCGGTGGCCGCCGCCACCGCCCACACGAGAATCGCTGTACGCCTCGCCTTCGGATTCGCGGGCAGGATCTCGATCATCCAGCGGCTCAGGATGCGTCGCCGTTCAGTATCTGTAGAAGCCCTGGCCTGACTTGCGTCCGAGCTGTCCCGCGGCCACCAGCCGCCGCAGCAGCGGGCACGGGCGATACTTCGGGTCGCCGAGCCCCTCGTGCAGGACCTCGAGGATCGCGAGGCACACGTCGAGGCCGATCAGATCCGCCAGCGCGAGCGGGCCCATCGGATGGTTCATGCCCAGCTTCATGACGGTATCGATGGCGTCGGCCGTGCCGACGCCCTCCATCAGCGCGAAGATCGCCTCGTTGATCATCGGCATCAGAACCCGGTTGGCGATGAACCCGGGGTAGTCCGCGGCCTCCACTGCCGTCTTGTTCAGACGGATGCAGAGGTTCGTCGCCGTCAGCATCGTTTCCGCCGACGTGGCCTGGCCGCGGATCAGCTCCACGAGCGCCATCAACGGCACGGGGTTCATGAAGTGCATGCCGAGCACGCGATCGGGGCGTGTCGTCGCAGACCCGAGCAACGTGATCGAGATGGACGAAGTGTTGGACGCCAGAATGACGTTGGGCCGTGTGAGCTGATCGAGCCGGGCGAACAGCTCGCGCTTGACGGCGGCATCCTCGAAGACGGCTTCCACGACGTAGTCGACCTCGCGGAGCGCGTCGAGGTTGACGCTCATGCTGAGCCGGGCCACCGCCGCGTCACGCTCGGGAGCCGTCAGCCGGTGCTTCTCGACGAGCTTGGCCAGGCTCCGTTCGATTGACAGGCGCGCGCGGTCGAGCGCGCCCGGCATCGTGTCCACGAGCCGGACGTCGAGCCCCGCCTGCGCGAACGCCTGGGCGATGCCGTTTCCCATCGTTCCCGCGCCGATGACCCCGACAGTCTGGATGCCCGGCATGGCGGGTGTCACTTCAGCTTCCCGCTTCGGGACCTGTGGGCCGCGAGCCGAGACCGCTTCGTTCGGAAGGTCCGTCGCGCCGCTGAAGGATGGCGGCGTGAAGGGGCCTGCGGGAGCTGGGCAATGGCATGCGTCGCGGTTACAGGCGTTCCACGGCGAGCGCGACGCCGTTGCCGCCGCCGAGGCACAGCGCCGCAATACCCCGTCGCAGATTCCGCCGGCGGAGCGCAAACAGGAGCGTGGTCAGCACCCTCGCGCCGCTGGCGCCGATCGCGTGCCCGAGCGCCACCGCGCCCCCCTGCACGTTCACGCGGGCGGGGTCGATACCGAGCTGGGCCATCACGGCCACGGCCTGCACGGAGAACGCCTCGTTGATCTCGAACAGATCGACGTCCTCGAGCGTCCAGTCGATCTTCCCGACCAGTTTCCGGACGGCTTCCACCGGCGTCATCATCACGAGCTTCGGCGGCAGTCCGCTCGTGGCCTGGCCGACGATGCGGGCCATCGGCGTGAGGCCGAGCGACCGGGCCCGATCGGCGGCCATCACGACGACCGCGGCGGCGGCGTCGTTGACGCCGGGCGCATTCCCGGCCGTGACCGTGCCGTCCTGCTTGAACGCCGGCTTGAGCGTCCCGAGCGATTCGGCCGTCGAGTCTTCCCGGATGGGCTCGTCCCGATCGACGACGATCGGGGATCCCTTGCGCTGGGGGATGCGGACGGGGAGGATCTCGTCCCGGAACCAGCCCTCGCGTGTCGCGTGGGCCGCTTTCCGGTGGCTTTCGGCGGCGTACGCGTCCTGCTCGCACCGCTTGACGCCGTACTGCTCGGCGACGACCTCGCCGGTCATGCCCATATGGCAGTTCTCGAGCGCGCACCAGAGGCCATCGGTGATCATCGCGTCCACGACCTGCCCGTGGCCCATCCGCAAGCCCTCGCGGACCCGCGGCAGCAGGTACGGGGCGTTGCTCATCGACTCCATGCCGCCGGCAACCGCGATGTCGATGTCGCCGGTTGCGATTCCCTGGGCAGCCAGCATGACGGCCTTGAGCCCGGACCCGCAGACCTTGTTGATCGTGAGTGCCGCGACGTGGTCGTGAAGACCGCCGTTGAGGGCGGCCTGGCGGGCCGGGTTCTGGCCGTTGCCGGCCTGAATCACGTTGCCCATGATGCATTCGTCGACAGTCGCCGGATCGAGGCCGGCGCGCGCTACCGCCTCGCGCACGACCAGCGCGCCCAGCTGCGGCGCGGTCAGATCCTTGAGGCCGCCGAGGAACCGGCCGGTCGGGGTCCGGACCGCCGAGACAATGACGGATTCGCGTGTGGTCATGAGATCAGTCGTATCTCCGCAATCGAATCCGGACCCAGCAGCTGGCGCAGTCGTCTCAGGATGACCTCCCGCGCCCGCTCGATCTCGACCGTCCACCTGGGGTCAGTGGAGCGCACCACGAGCGTCCGGCCCGCCTGCTCGACGCTTGTCACGCGCCCGAGGGTCGCGCCGACGGCCAGCTGCCACGCCAAGGCCGTGCGGGCCAGGGAGGGAGGCTGACGTCGGATGACCTCTACGAGAACGCTCGACGAGAAACTCTGAAGCGGCAGCACGGAATGCGATCTCGAGCCTGAGCCCTTGAGCCCTGAGCCCCTGAGCCTACAGCCCTTGAGCCTACAGCCCTTGAGCCTACAGCCCTTGAGCCCTGAGCCCCCTGAGCCCAGAGCCTGAAGCCCTGAGCCGACATGGTCTTCAGAGCGATACTATCACCCGTATGCCCCTCGTCCTGGCCTCCGGCTCTCCGCGACGCGCTGAACTCCTCGAAGCCGCGGGCTTCGCGTTCCGCGTTCAGCCGGCGGACGTCGACGAGAGTGTGCTGGCGCAGGAGGACCCGAGGCCCTACGCCCTGCGGGTGGCCTCGGCCAAGGCCGACCGCGTCGCGGAGCACTGCCGGGAATCCGGCACTGTCGTGCTGGCGGCCGATACCGTGGTCGTCGTCGCCGACCGGATCCTGGGGAAGCCGGGGACCGAGGCCGAGGCGTTTTCGATGCTGAAAGCCCTGTCGGGCGTGGTCCACGAGGTCCATACGGGGGTCGTCGTGCGCGCCGGCCCCGTGCGGCTGTGCGACGTGGTCACCACCCGGGTACACCTTTTGCCGCTGACGGATTCTGAGATTGCCTGGTACATCGGAACAGGGGAGCCCTGGGGGAAGGCCGGCGGGTATGCGATTCAGGGACGCGCGGCCCGGTTCGTGGACTGGATCGAGGGGTCCTGGTCGAACGTGGTGGGGCTTCCGATCTCGACGGTGCACCGGCTGCTGACGGCGGTGGCCGAACGCGATTGACCCGGTCTGGAGCCGGGAGCTATCCTGAGGCGAGCGTCTTCCCGCAAATGCTTATGAACACGAAATCTATCAAGATCGCAGCCACGGTGGGCGTGCTGGTCCTGGCCTTCGTCGGGCTGCTCTCGATGACGCTGAGCGAGGGCACCGAGTACTACAAGCACGTGGACGAAGTCATGGCCAATCCCGAAGCCTGGCACGGGAAGCGCCTGCAGCTCCACGGCTATGTCGTCGACCGATCCATCCTCCGGAAGCCGGACACGCTCGAGTACCGCTTCCAGATCCAGAGCAACGGCAAGGTCGTCGCTGCCAGCTACACGGGGGTCGTGCCTGACACGTTCAAGGACGGTTCCGAGGTGGTGCTGAAGGGGCGGCTCGGTCCCGACGGGTTCCACGTCGACCGCAACGGCGTGATGGCGAAGTGCCCCTCGAAATACGAGGCGAACAAGACTCCAGGGACTGCGGGCAGCTGAGGCGTGCCTTGGTCGGCTCGCCCGCCCGTGCCGTCCGACGCGACGGCAGCCAGGGCGAGTTGTATCCGGGGCGCCGCGAAGCGGACGGTGGCGGGCCTGCCAGCGAAAACGAGTGACATATGCCAGCACTAGGAACCTTCACGCTGCTCGCCTGCTTCGTGGTGTGCGCCTATGCCGTGGCGGCGACCGTGGCCGGCGCCCGCCGGCGTTCCAGGCGCCTGATTGAAAGCGGCATCGGCGCGTTCTACTTCTCGGCCGCGCTGATGACGCTCGCCTCGGGCATCCTGATTCACGCCTTCGTCACGAACAACTACTCGATCAAGTACGTGCAGCGCTACTCGGACGCGGCGCTGCCGCTCGCCTACAAGATCGCCTCCTACTGGGGCGGCCTCGACGGCTCGATCATGTTCTGGGTGTTCCTGCTGGCGCTCTTCGGAACGCTCGCGGTCTACATGAACCGCGAGCGTCACCGTGAGCTCATCCCGTACGTCGTGGCGGTGATCGCGGTCACGCAGATGTTCTTCATCTTCCTGATGATCGTGCACAACAACCCGTTCTCGACGTTCCTCACCCCGCCGCCCTCCGACGGCCGCGGTCTCAACCCGCTCCTGCAGAACTTCTACATGGCCATCCACCCCCCATCGCTCTACATCGGGTTGGTGGCCATGACGATCCCGTTCGCCTTCGGCATGGCCGCGCTCATCACGGGGCACCTCGACGACTCCTGGCTCCGCGCGGTCCGGCGCTGGACCATGATCGGCTGGCTGTTCCTCACCTTCGGGCTCACGCTCGGCATGCTGTGGGCCTACGAGGAGCTGGGATGGGGTGGCTACTGGGGCTGGGATCCCGTCGAGAATGCGGGCCTGCTGCCGTGGTTCACCGCGACGGCGTTCCTCCACTCCGTCATGGTGCAGGAGCGCCGCGGGATGCTCCGCGTCTGGAACGTGACGCTCGTCATCGTCACGTTCTTCCTGACCATCTTCGGCACGTTCATGACCCGGTCGGGCATCGTCCAGTCGGTGCATGCGTTCGGCGAGGACCGTGAGCTCGCCTGGCTGTTCACCGTCTTCATGGTGTTCCTGCTGACGTTCAGCTTCGGCTTCGTGATCTATCGGCTCCCGCTGCTCCGCTCGCGTCACGAGCTGGACTCGTGGGTGTCGCGCGAAGCGGCGTTCCTGGCCAACAACTGGATCCTCCTTTTTTCCGCGTTCTTCGTGCTCTTCGCGACGATGTTCCCGACGCTCAGCGAGGCGGTGACGGGGCAGCGGCTCACCGTAGGGCCGCCGTTCTTCAACAAGTGGATGCTCCCGATTGGCCTGATCCTGCTGCTGCTGACCGGGATCGGACCGCTGCTCGCCTGGCGCAAGTCGACCTTCTCCAACCTGGTCTACCAGTTCATGTGGCCGACGCTGCTCGGCCTCGCCACGGGGGCGGCCGTCTATGCGGCCGGCGTGCGGGTCTGGAGCTCGGGCATCTGCTTCGCGCTCTGCGGGTTCGTGACGGGGACGATCGCCCAGGAGTTCGTGCGCGGCGCGCAGGTGCGCCGGGGCGCGACGGGGACGGACATCTTCACGGCCATGATTGGCCTGGTCGGCCGTTCGAAGCGCCGGTACGGCGGCTACATCGTGCACGTCGGCATCGTGCTCATGTTCCTGGGCTTCGCCGGCGAGGGCTTCAAACAGGAGGAGCAGGTGCTGCTCAAGCCCGGGCAGCAGTCCACCGTCGGCCACTTCACGGTGCGCCACGACGCGCTTCGCGTCACGACCGACCGCCAGAAGCAGATGGTGACCGGCCACGTCAGCATCTTCGAGGACGGCGCCGCGATCGGAACGATGCAGCCGGCGAAGTGGTTCTTCAACAAGCGCGAGCAGGAGCCCACGACGGAGGTCGCCATCCGGCGGCGGCCGTCGGAAGACCTCTACATCGTGCTCGCCGGCTACGACGTGGCGTCCCAGTCGGCCACCTACCAGATCACGATCAATCCGCTGGTGAACTGGATCTGGTTCGGGTTCGGCATCATGGCGCTCGGGAGCCTGATCGCGCTGCTGCCCGAGACGGCCTATGCCTTCGCAACGGCGAGGATCCCCGCCAACGCGGCAACGAGCTCGCTCGTGCTGCTCTGGCTGCTCATCCCTGCCGCCCTGCAGGCGCAGGCTGGACAGCCCGCCGAGACCGTCGCCCCGCAGCCGAAGAGCGAGCTGCGGCGGCAGCTCGAGGGGGACATCATGTGCACCTGCGGGTGCCGGGCGCCGATGAACGACTGCCAGATGGGCCCGACCTGTCATGGGCTGCAGGAACAGAACGCACGACTCGACAAGTTCCTCGCCGCCGGCATGACGCGCGACCAGGTGCGCGCCGCATTCGTCGCGGCCTTCGGCAGCCAGGACGTGCTCACGGCACCCCTCGACCAGGGGTTCAACCGGCTGGCCTGGCTGCTGCCGTACCTCCTCGGGGCCTCGGGGGCGGTTGCGGCCGCGTTCGTGGCGCGCCGCTGGTCGAAGCGCAGCGACGATCCGGAGACCGATGCGGGAGCCGCTCCCGACGATCCCGAACTGAAGGCGAGGCTGGACGATGAGCTCCGCGACCTCGATTAAGCGTGGCGTACGTCTGGAGGCGGAGCGGAGCGTCCGCCCGAAACAGGAGCGTGACCTCCAGGTGAAGCCCGACGCCGCAGTCGAGGATTCCGGCTTCCGGCCCTGGCACTTCTTCGTGCTGGCGTCGCTGATGGCCGCGACGGCGGCCGTGATCATGTCCCGGCAGGCGCGTCCCGAGCATCTCGTGCTCATCAGCGCCACGATCGCCGCGGCCGGTCTCGCCGCCGCCGGGTTCTACCGCATGCTGGCCCCGCTCGCCTCCGACGATGTCTCGGCGCTGTCGGAACCGCTGTCGGCGCGTGCGCGCGCGGCGCTCGAGCGCGAGAAAGCCCTCGTGCTCCGATCGATCAAGGAGCTGGAGTTCGACCGCGCGATGGGCAAGGTCTCCGCGCGGGACTTCGACGAGATGGTGGGCCGCCTGCGAACCCGCGCCATTTCGCTCATCAAGGAGCTCGACGAAGGGGAGACCGGCTATCGCGTCCTGATCGAGCGCGAGCTGTCGGCCCGCCTCGCCGATCGTACGAGGGGCGACCGCGCCGCGGCCCTCGCGGCCGCGGCGGCGGACGCGGCTGTCCCGCCGGAGGCGGCGGCCCCCACCGGTTCCGACAGCCGGGACTGCGAGGCCTGCCACACGCAGAACGATTCCGACGCAGTGTTCTGCAAGCGCTGCGGAGGCCGGCTGTGAGGATCGTGCCGATGGGCCGGCCCGCCGGCGCGGCAGCGACCGGCATCGCTCTGGCGGTGGCCCTGACCGCCGTATTCCTGTCAGGCGTCGTTCTCGCGCAGGGCACCGGCGCGCCGATGCCGGACGCGCGGCAGATGTCGGGGATGCCCCTGCCGATGGGCGACATGGAGCCTGGCACGGTCGCCGTCCGCGTCATCCGGGGCAGCCTGGCGAACCCGCTGGCGAACCAGCGCGTCGAGATCCTCGGCGGGGACGCGCCGATCGCGCTGACGACAAATGAAACGGGCCGTGCGGAGTTCAAGAATCTCCGAATCGGCGCCCGGGTCAAGGCGGTGACTGCGGTCGGCGACGAGCGGCTCGAGTCGCAGGAGTTCGCCGTCCCCGCCACGGGCGGTATCCGCCTGATGCTCGTCGCGACGGATCCGGAGGCGGAGAAGAGGGCCGAAGAGGATCGCAAGCTCGCCCAGGCGCCGGCCCAGCCGGGGACCGTCGTGCTCGGAGATCAATCCCGCTTCGTATTCGAGCTGGGCGACGAGGGCCTGTCGGTCTTCAACCTGCTGCAGATCGTGAACACCTCGCGGACGCCCGTGCAGCCCGCCCAGCCGGTCGTGTTCGATCTTCCCGACGGGGCGGTTGCTGCCGGCGTGCTCGAGGGATCGTCGCCGCAGGCGGTCGTGGCCGGCCGGCAGGTGACGATCAACGGTCCGTTCGCGCCCGGCGACACGCACGTGCAGTTCGCCTATACGATGCCGTACTCCGGGGGGTCGCTGGAGATGGCTCAGCCGCTGCCAGTCGCCCTCAACCAGGTCACCATCCTGCTGCAGAAAATCGGCGACATGCACGTCACGTCGCCGCAGATGCCGCAGCACCGCGAGATGAAGACCGAGGGCCAGACCTACATCGTCGGCCACGGCCCGGCATTGAAGGCGGGCGACGTGGTGAGGTTGTCGTTCACCGGGCTGCCGCACGCCGCGACCTGGCCCCGGGATCTCGCGATCGTTCTCGCCGTGGCCGTCCTGGGCGCCGGCGCGTGGAGCGCGGCGCGGAGCCGTGCCGCCGTGAGTCAGGTGGACGAGCGGCGGCGAAAGCTCGAAGCGCGGCGCGATCGCCTGTTCGGCGAGCTGACGGCGCTCGAGGAGAAGCACCGTGCCGGCGGCGTCGACGCGGCCAGGTATGCGGCGCGCCGGCGCGAACTGGTCTCGGCGCTGGAGCGCGTCTACGCCGAGATGGACGAGGAGGCGGCTGCCTGACCCGGATGGCCCCGCGACCGCGCGGTGGGCGCGGCTGCGCGCAATCCATCCAGCCACCCCCCGCGGCCGCAACGGGAAGCCCGCTCGAGGATCGGGGAGGAGCTCGCCTCGCTGTGTGCGACGGCCACGAGCGCCCCGCGTGAGGGCGCGCCCCAGGCGTGGATCGCGATGGTGAGCGCCGCCGCACGGCCGCCCGAATGGACTTCACATCCCTGACATTCTCCGACGTCTCGCGCACGTTCGGTCGGCGGCGCGCGCTGAATCGCGTCTCGCTCCGCTGTGAGGCGGGCGAGCTCGTCGCGTTGCTCGGGCCCAACGGCGCGGGGAAGTCCACGCTGCTGGCGATCACGGCTACGCTCATCGAGCCGAACAGCGGGACGGTGCGCTACGGCGAGAGCTCGGCTCGCGAGGCGGGTGCTTCGCTGCGGGCGCGCATCGGTCTGCTCGGCCACGACCTCTACATCTATCCCGAATTGTCAGCCGTCGAGAATCTCCGGTTCTTCGGTCGGGTCTACCGTCTTCCCGACGTGGACCGCCGCGTCGAGGCGGCCCTCGAACGCGCGGACCTGATGCACCGGCGGGACGATCCGGTGTCAGGCTTCTCGAGGGGCATGCGCCAGCGGCTGGCTCTGGAGCGGGCCCTTCTGCACGAGCCCCGGCTGGTCCTGCTGGACGAGCCATTCACGGGGCTGGACGATGCGGCCACGGGAGCCCTGGGCCGGCGGCTCACGGGCCTGCGCTCCGAGGGGTGCATCGTCCTCGTGACCACCCATGACCTCGAGACCATCGAGCCGATCGCCGACCGCGCGGTGATGCTGCAGAACGGGCGGCTCACCGCCATCGAGCCGGGCGCCGGTTCTCTCCGTGAGCGGTACCGGCGCCTGTGCGCCGTATCGACGCCGTCCTGATGGCCGGACAGGCTGGCGGGTGTGCACGGTTCGTGTCGGAGCGGCTGGCAGCTGGAGCCGGCAGCTGATGGTCCGGTTCTTCGAAACCGTCTGGCTCGTGACGCGGAAGGATTTCGTCATCGAGGTTCGAAGCCGGGAGATCCTGTACACGACGCTCTTCTTCGCCGTCTCCTGTGTGCTGGTGTTCGCGTTCGGCTTCGTTCGGGACGGCCGGCCCGTCGAGGACGCGGCCGCCGGCATTCTCTGGATCGCGATTGCCTTTTCCGGGACGCTGGCCCTTGGCCGCGCCTTCGAGCGGGAGCGGCAGAGCGAGACCCTGCGCGCGCTGCTGATGGCACCGGTCGACCGGGCCGCGCTCTACGTCGGAAAGCTGACCGGCGTCCTGCTCCTGCTCGGAGCGGTGGAAGTGCTGGTCGTGCCGATGGTGGCGCTCATGTTCCAGGCTCCGCTGTTTCGGCACCCGCTGCTGCTGGCGGGGCTGCTCGTCGCCGGCACGATCGGGTTCGCGGCCGTGGGCACCCTGTTCGCGGCGATGCTGGGCCGTGCGCGCAGTCGGGACGTGCTCCTGCCGGTCCTCTTGTATCCGATCACGATCCCGGTCATCATCGCCGGAGTCCGGGGAACGGCCGTGCTGCTGCAGACCGACGTCGACGTGCCGATGGCGCGTGCGTGGCTGGCGATGCTGGGATTCTTCGACGTGGTGTTCATCACGCTCGCACTCTGGACGTTCGAGCCGGTGATGACCGAATAGCAATATGACAAAGGCATTCCTCCCGCTGACGATCCTGGCTGCCGCGATGTTCGGCTACGCGCCGATCATGATTGCGAACGCGCCTTTCGAGTCGACGATGGGGCTGGTCCAGAAGATCTTCTACTTCCACGCGCCGTCCTGGTTCGTCATGTTCGCAGGCGCTTTCATCTGCGGCATCGCCAGCTTCATGTTCCTCTTCCGCGGGTCGCGCGCGGCGGACCAGTACGCCGTCGCCGGGGCCGAGATCGCGACGATCTTCGGCCTGATCGGGATGGTCACCGGGCCGCTCTGGGGCCGCAAGGCCTGGGGCGTGTGGTGGCAGTGGGACGCCCGGCTGACGCTCGCGATGATCGTGTGGCTGACGTTCATCGCGTATCTGCTGCTCCGGCGCTATGGCGGGCCGGGATCCAACAAGCTGGCGGCCGGCGTCGGCCTGTTCGGCGCGGCGAACATCCCCTTCGTCTACCTCTCGGTCAACTGGTGGCGGACGATTCACCCGAAGACGAGCGTCGTGCCGACGCTGGGGCCGGGGATGCGCGGCACGTTCTGGTTCTGCGTGGCCGCGTTCATGGTGCTGATGACGCTCGTGCTCGCCGTGAGGGTCCGCCTCGAGCGCGGCAAGGCGCAGCTGGACGAGCTGTATCTGAGCCTCGAGGATTGAGCTCGGTTCCGCTCATGGATCGCACCGCGTGAGGGTTGGGGAAATGGTGAGACAGCGTGAGGTCCGGCGGCGGGTCGGACGGTTCGTGCGCACCTTGTTCCTGGTACTCGTCCTGGGGCTCGTGCCGACCGGGTCTGCCGAGGGCGGCATCCCGCAGCCGCCGGCGCCGGCGGCCCAGGAAGGGTTCGTGCCGGTGGATCAACTGCCACCTGACGAGCAGTTGCCGGCGGCGCCGCTGCTCATTGCCGCGTATGCCGTGGCATGGCTGGCGGTCTTCGGGTATCTGTGGTCCGTCTGGCAGCGCCTCTCGCGGGTCGAGCGAGAGATCGCGGAGGTCAGCCGCCGGATCGAGGCCGGAGCGCGGCGATGATCGGCGGGATGTCGGCCTCGCATTTCATCTTCATCCCCGCGGTGCTCCTCATCGGCATCGTGATTGGATGGGTGCTGGGCTCGCGGGCCGCGCAGGACGCGTTCGCTGCAGAGATGAGGCGGCGCGAGGAGCGCCAGAAGCGAGGGTGAGCGCGGTGTCTCAGCGGCCCACCGCGAGCCGGTTGGCCAGGCTCGCCGGCAGGCCGGCGCCGATGATGCGGCGCTGGGCGGCGTCGACGGGGTAAGCCACGCGTCTGAGCTGCAGCGTCAGCGTGTCGGAATCGTAGAGCGCGAACGCCGCCCGCGGATCGCCGTCTCTCGGTTGCCCGACGGACCCCGGGTTCACAACGTAACGGACCCCTGACTCGAGGCGGAGCGTCACGTCTTCGTCCCCCTCCGGAACGAACCCCTCGAAGTGATCCCCGGTGCGCTGAAACACGACCGGCAGGTGCGTATGGCCGAAGAGGCAGAGCTGCCGCTCCCCCGTCTCGATCGCGCGCCAGGCGTCGTCGGCGTCGAAGATGTAGTGGTCCTCGTCGAAGGGGGACCCGTGGCAGATCTCGACACGATCGTCGATGGTCACCGGCCCGGCGGGGAGTCCACGGAGGTAATCCCGGTTCTCCGGCGTCAGCGTCTCGCCGGTCCACGCGGCGGCGACCCGGGCGATGTGGTTGAAGTTGCTGGCATCCTCGATGCCGCAGGCGGCCTTGTCGTGATTGCCTCGGATGATCGCAAAGGGGCGGAGACTCCTGACCCTGTCGATCACGGCGTTCGGCGCAGCCCCGTAGCCGACGAGGTCTCCCAGGACGATGAAGCGATCCCATGTGGGCGGGGGGGCAACGGCCAGCACGGCCTCGAAGGCTTCGAGGTTGGCGTGAAGGTCAGAGACGATCAGATACCGCACTGCGGTCACATTCTAGCCCCATGTCGGGGCGCCTCGCGACTTCGCGATCAGGTGGGGCGCGCGCGCACGGCGTCGAGGATCCGCTCGGCAACTTCCTCGGCGGGTGCGGTGCCGACGTCGACGTGCAGATGCGCCATGTTGTACGCGGCCTGACGGGCGGCGAAGAGCTGCTCCAGCCGCAGGCGATCGGCGGCCAGAGGCCGACGACCGTCGGCGGGCGTGCGGGCGAGGAGTGCCTCGAACGGCACGTCGAGCCAGACCGAGAGTCCGTCGAGATTGATGGCGGCCCTGTTCTCCGGATCGGCGAACGTGCCGCCGCCCGTGGCGACCACGACGTGCCGCAGGGGCAGCAGAACGCGCAGGATGTCGCGCTCGATGCCGCGGAAGTACGGCTCGCCGCTCTTCGCGAAGATCTCGGCCACCGTGCGCCGCTCGCGCGCCTCGATCAGCTCGTCGATGTCCTCCGCCTGCCAGCCGAGACGACCGGCGAGGGCTCTGGCAACCGTCGTCTTGCCCGCGGCCATGAAGCCGACGAGGTAGATCTTGTCGGTCTTCACGAAACGGGGGCCGACGTCAGACGCCGCAGCTCGTCGAAGAAGCCGGGGTACGACACGTCCACCGCCGAGGCGCCGGCGATGGTCGTCGGTCCGGCCGCGCCCGTCGCGACGATTGCGAACGCCATTGCGAGACGGTGATCGCCGGCCGCATCCACCGGCGCCCCGCGCAGTGGCCCCGCCGTCAGGTCGAACCCGTCCTCGTATTCGTCCACGCGTGCCCCCAGCGCCCGAAGCCCCCGCGCGAGCGAGCTGATCCGGTCGCTCTCCTTCACGCGGAGCTCCGACGCGCCCCGCACACCCATCGTCGAACCTGGCGGCATCAGGGCCGCCAGCGCCGCGAGCGCGGGAATCTCGTCGATGAGGCCCGGGACCTCGTGTGGACCGACCGTGAAGCTCCGCGGAGAACCGTACGTGACCCGCAACCGTCCTGCGGGTTCGCCCGAGGCGTCCGTGGCTGTCTCGACGTGGATCTCGGCTCCTGCGCGCCGGACGACGTCGAGGACGGCCGTGCGGGAGGGATTCAGGCCCACGTCTTCGAGGTCAATCGCGGAGTCCGGTGTGCCGGCCGCAAGGGCAAGCCAGAAGGTGGCGCTCGAGATGTCGCCGGGCACGCGCAGGACGCGCGCCCGCAGGACCTGCCCGCCGCATACGCAGATGCGATCGCCGCGGCGCATCACCTCGCCGCCGAAGGCGGCGAGGGCGCGCTCGGTGTGATCGCGGGTGGGGATGGGCTCGACGACCGCCGTTTCTCCCGTTGCGTGCAGCCCCGCGAGCAGAATGCAGCTCTTGACCTGGGCGCTCGGGACGTCCGGCCGCCATTCGATCGCCTGAAGCGCGGAGCCGGAGATCGTGAGTGGCGGCAGACCGTCCCGCGAATCGACGCGGGCGCCCATCCGGGTCAGCGGCTCGATGATCCGCCGCATCGGCCGGCGCGACAGAGAAGGATCGCCTTCGATGACGGTCTGGAAGGGATGCCCGGCCACGATGCCCGACAGCAGCCGCATGGTGGTGCCCGAATTGGCCGCGTCGAGCGCCCGCCCTGGCGCAACCAGGCCCCCGGGCCTCCCTCCGGTGACCTCGATCCGGCTTCCGTGCCGGCGAATGGAGACCCCCAGGGCCTCCAGACAGGCGAGCGTTGCCGCGCAATCGGCCCCCGGCGAGTAGTTTTCGATGACGGACGTCCCGCTGGCGAGCGCCGCCAGCATGGCATACCGGTGGGAAATCGACTTGTCGCCAGGCACGCGGACGGCGCCAGAGGCGCGCCCCGAGGGCACGACGGACGCGGCGTCGGCAGGGGATGGCACCATGCCCGCACTATAGCAGTTTGTGGCGGAGGCCCTTCTTTTGCGCGCCGTTCCGGTTACAATCCGTGTTCGTCCGTGTTTGTCCGTGTTTGTCCGTGTTTGTCCGTGGCGTACAATAGATGACGCGCGTGCGCTTCAAGCCCGCTGAACCCATCGTTCATTTCCGGTCCGGCTCCCGCTCTGAGGGGAGTATCCTGCCCGCATGCTGACACGGGGCGGCACCGTCAGGCTGCAGATCCACAGCAACTTCGACATGCTGGACTTCGTCCAGATGGTGAGCGACCGCATGGGGCGGCTCGCGGGAATGGACGACGACACCATCCACTGGATCGGCGTGGCAGTGCGCGAGTCGGTGATCAATGCGATCAAGCACGGCAACCGCGAGGACCACGGCAAGCTGGTCACCGTCGAGTTCACGTTCGCGCCGACACACGAGCCCGGTGAGCTGGTGGTGCGCGTGCTCGATCAGGGGGAGGGATTCGAACCGGAAGCGATAGCCGATCCGCTCGCGCCCGAGAACCTCCTGAAGTCGAGCGGCCGCGGAATCTTCTTCATGCGCAGTTTCATGGACGACGTGACGCTCCGCCGCGCATCGGAGGGCGGCATGGAGGTGCGCATGGTCAAGAAGCTCTCCACTGGTGGCTGAGCCGCTGTCACCAGCTTTCCTCGCGACGGCCATCGAAGCCGTCATCGGGGCCGGCGACGTGCAGATGGCGCACGTCGGCCGCGCCATCGACATCCGGAAGAAGGGCACCATCGATCTCGTCACCGAGATCGATATCAACATCGAGCGCGCATTCCGCGACACGATTGCCGCGCGCTTTCCCGACCACGTCGTGCTGGGAGAGGAGTTCGTCGAGGCGGGAGAGCGCGAGCAGATTCCGCCATACTGCTGGCTGTTCGATCCGGTGGACGGCACGACGAACTACGCGCACGGCCTGCCGATCTTCTGCTCATCGCTCGCCCTCGAGATCGACGGAAGTCCGGTCGTCGCCGCCGTCTACGATCCCAACCGCCGCGAGCTGTTCACTGCCGAACGGGGGCAGGGCGCCCGCCTGAACGGCGAGCCGATTCACGTGTCCGCCGCCGAGACGCTGATCGATTCGCTGCTGGTCACGGGCTTCCATTACGACGTGCACAAGGATCCCGGCGAGCTGGTAGGTCTGTTCGCGGAGATGCTCGGCCGGGCCAGGGCGGTGCGGCGTCTCGGTTCGGCGGCGATTGATTTGTGCTACGTGGCCTGCGGACGCCTGGACGGGTTCTGGGAGAAGCGGCTGCAGCCGTGGGACGTGGCGGCTGGCGCATTGATCGTGGCGGAGGCCGGAGGGCGGGTGACCGCCATGAGCGGCACTCCATACGGGTCCAGGGAGGGCAGCGTCCTGGCCACCAACGGCGGGATCCACGGTCAGATGCTCGATGCTATCCGTGAGTTCGGGCTCCGCTGGCAGAGCCGGGTGTCCCCTTAAGTGGGCTCCTGACATCGGATCGAGACACCCGAGTGGCCGGATGGGCCTGGCCGCCGCCGGTTCCGGCGCGAAGGGGTGGCACCGTTCATGCTCCCCCCAAGAGCACGAGAGCCGCGGCGCGGCCGAGGCCCCCCGCGAGCCACGGAGATTCAGCCATGACGAAACGACGAGTCGTCCATGCCATCCAGGTGAGTGCCGGCCTGGCCCTGTTGCTCGGGTTGATCAGTCCGGCGGTCGCCGAAGCACAGGTGGTTCGGGTCAGCGGGAGCGATACCCGCCAGGCCGTCGGGTTCAACCTGGGGTATTTTGCGGTTCGCGGTGAGGACTCGCGCACGGACGGCGACGTGCTCCTGGCGGATCTGAACGATCTCGCATTCCAGATCGGGGACTTCAGCGGGTTCACCTTCGGCGGTGAGTATCTGTTCGCGGTCAGTGACTACCTCGAGGTGGGCGCCGGCCTCGATTTCTATCAGCACACCGTGCCCAGCGTATACCGCGAATTCGTCGACTCCGACGGGACCGAGATCGCGCAGGATCTCAAGCTGCGCATTGTCCCGATCACCGCCACGGTCCGATTCCTGCCCGTGGGCCGGAGCGGAGCCGTGCAGCCGTACGTCGGCGCCGGCCTCGGGATCTTCAACTGGCGCTACGCGGAGTTCGGCGAGTTCGTCGACTTCAGCGACGATTCAATCTTCCGCCAGCGGTACGAGAAGAGCGGCAGCTCGCTGGGGCCGGTGATTCTCGCGGGCCTGCGCGCGCCCGTGGGCGACTTCTGGAGCGTGGGCGGCGAGATCCGCTGGCAGAGCGCCGAAGGCGACGACCTGTTCGAGGACGGCTTCCTCGACGACAAGATCGATCTCGGCGGCTGGACGACAACCTTCAATTTCCACTTCCGCTTTTAAAGAGAAAACCGGGGGCGCGCCTTGCCGAGCTCGCGGTGTCGAAATGTGACCGTTTCGTACGCATTTCGATTGCGCGAGCACGGCTGGTGCCTGGGGCCTTCCTCCCGCGGCATCCCTCGCGCGTCCGCTCGAGTCTCGCTACTGGCCCGCGCGGGCTTCCGGTCTGATCGGCGTGGCGCGGTACAAGGCGACGCCTCCACCTTCGACCACGCGGTCGAAGCCGTCGAGGAAGCCGTGGAACTGCCGCGCGCGGTGGAAGAGGCCGTCGCCCCCCTCGGATTCTTCTTCGATCGCCACCCACCCGACGTGCCCCCTGGGGCCGTAGCGCACGGCCGCGACCCAGACCTCGCCGTTGCCTTCCTGCAGGAAGTCGCCGATGTCGAACCCGATGTGCGACAGGTCGTGCATGAAGTGCGCGAGCGAACCCATGCTCATCATCACCAGCCGGCCGTCGTAGTGCTGCTCGAGGTACCTGACGACGGCGGTCCGGCCTTCCCTGTTCTGAACGTCTCTCAGAGACTCGATGATGAGCGGCGCTGATCGATCCAGCGGCGGCGACTGGTACAGCGTCAGCGCGACGACGATCGCGCACGCGATGGGACGGACGCGACGGGGCAGAGTGGCCAGGGCGACAGCCGTGACGACCGCTGCGGCGACGACCATCGGCAGGCTGTAGCGCACCCGGACCGGATGCCCGTGCAGGTACGCATAGAGTGGCAGCGCTGCTGCTGCGGCCGGCGCCAGCGCCAGCGCAAGTGCAGCATGCGCGCGGGAGCGGCCGAACGCGACCGCGACGACCACCGCTCCGGCCAGGCCGAACCAGCGCGTCACCGGACTCGAGAGTCGATCCATGCCGTCGAGGATCTGCTGCCATGCGAGGCGCGGATGCCCGGCCGCGTCGTTATCCGGCACGTAGAAGCCGCTGCTGATCAACCACTCGCCGGTCGTCCACCTGCTGTTGGCCATGAAGAGCAGGATCGTGACCACTGGATAAACCGTCAGCCGCACGCACGCGAGCGTCGCGACACCGGCGGCCGTCCCGCGCCGGACGAGCGCGGCGAACGTCAGCGCGACGAGCAGTGCGGCGATCGGCCACGCCTCGTACCTCGTCATGCACGCGGCCGCCAGCGCCAGGCCCGGCAGGCGTGCGGAAGCCGCGGGGCCGTGGTCGATCCAGGCGGCCAGCGCGGCGATGCTCAGCAGAGTCGTGCCGAAAAGAACCGGCTCGGTCATGGGCGTGCTCTGCAGGTAGAGCACGTTCGGATTCGCCATGAGCAGCGCTGCGCCCGCCACGGCCGCCGCGGCCGAGCCCGTCGTCCTCAGGATCAGCCAGGCCAGTGCCCAGCAGGCCGCGGCCATGCTCAGCACGGAGATGGCCGTGCCCGATGCGCCCGACCGATACCACGGATCCACCTGCACCGGGAGCATGTTCAGCAGATGAGGCAGCGGTAGCCAGACGGCTCCGATCTGCTGCCAGCCCGGCATGAGGCTGTCGAGGATTCGCCGTGCGACGACGAGGTGCGCCCGCGCGTCGAAGTGCGCGAGCGCTAGACCCGCGGCGGCGTAGTAGTACGCCGCCGCCGAGCCGACGAGAAGGACGGCCATTCCGATGAGGGTGGGGAGCGGCCCGCGCTTCAATCGCCCCGTGGCAGCCGTCCTCAGCGTGCCACGGCCAGCAGGCAGGGGAGGAACGCCGGACGGCTCACGCACTGTTCATCCGTGTTCATCCGTGTTGTTCCGTGGCGGTGTTGTTCGTGGCGGTGTTGTTCCGTGGCGGTGTTGCTCCGTGGCGGTGTTGGTCCGTGGCCGAGGTAAGCGCGTGCGGCCCCAAGCCGCGATTCTAGTCTACACTCAGAGAGATGAGTCGCATCGTCGAATGGGTGCAGGGGTTCGCGCTCTCGCTCGGAGGCCCTGGCCTGTTCCTGATTGCCTTCCTCGACTCGTCGTTCCTCTCCTTTCCCGAAGTCAACGACCTGCTGATTGTCTGGCTGACGACGCAGCATCCGCACCGGATGCCGTACTACGCGCTGATGACGACGCTGGGGTCGATCAGCGGATGTCTCGCCCTGTACACGGTCGCGCGGAAGGGGGGAGAAGCCTTCCTCAGGCGCCGCTTCCACGAGCGGCACATCGATCGCGGCATGGAGCTGTTCCGGAAGTACGGCCTGCTCGCCGTGCTCATCCCCTCGATCCTCCCGCCGCCGGCCCCATTCAAGATCTTCGTGCTGCTGGCTGGCGTGTCGCGGGTGCCGCTCCCGCAGTTCATCCTGGCCATTGCCATCGGCCGGGGCTTCCGGTACTTCGGTGAGGGTCTGCTGGCAGTCTGGTACGGGGAGCAGGCCGCCGAGTTCCTGAAGAACAACGCACGTCCCGTCGCGATTGCGGTGGCCGCGGTGTGCCTGGTTTGCGGCATTGCCTACATACTGTGGCGCAACAGGAGGATGGCGAGAGAAGGGGATGGCGGAACGGGGGAAATGGTGAACGGGAAGGGGTAGCTGGCCTTTCTTTTTTCGCATTCCTGTCTTTCCTTTGTACAATCAGGCACTTAAGGACATGTCCATCGACATCTCCGTCGTCGTGCCGATGCGGAACGAGGCGCCCGGTGTGGACCAGCTCTACCAGGAGCTGACCTCGACCCTGGAAGAGTTCCGCCGTCCATTCGAGATCATCGTGATCGACGACGGCAGCACCGACGACACGTTCGCGAAGCTCGCGGCACTCCAGGCGCGCGACGCACGCCTGCGCATCATCCGGTTCCGCCGCAACTTCGGCCAGACGGCGGGCTTTGCCGCCGGGTTTGCCCATGCGCGCGGCCGTTACATCGTGACTTCGGACGGCGACCTGCAGAACGATCCACGCGACATCCCGCGGATGCTTCAGATCGCGGAGGAACGGGGCGCCGATATCGTGGCGGGGTGGCGGAAGGACAGAAAAGATCCCTTCTTCAACCGCCGGCTGCCCTCGATGATCGCCAACCGGGTGATCTCGCTCGCCACCGGCGTGAGACTGCACGATTACGGCTGCTCGCTCAAGGTGTTCCGCGCCGAAGTCGTCAAGCCGATGAAGCTCTACGGTGAGATGCACCGCTTCCTGCCAGCCATTGCCAGCGAGTTCGGCGTCACGATCGAGGAGACCGCCGTCAACCATCGCCCGAGGGTGCACGGGAAGTCCAACTACGGGATCTCCAGGACGATTCGAGTCCTGCTCGATCTCCTGACGGTCAAGTTCCTGATCAGCTACTCGAAGAGCCCCCTGCAGATTTTCGGGCTCGTCGGCTTCACTCTCGGCTCGCTCGGCACGCTGATCTGCCTCTGGCTGACCTACGTGAAATACTTTCAGCACCAGGGTATCGCGGACCGTCCGCTGCTCCTCGCCGGCATCGTCCTCGTGCTGATGGGGGTGCAGTTCGTGACGCTGGGCCTGCTGGCGGAGATGCTGGCCCGCACGTACCACGAGTCGCAGGACAAGCCGACCTACGTCCTGCGCGAGATCCGGGAGTCCGTGCCGGTACGGCCGCGCGAAGTCATGGGCGCCTGAGGCGCGTCCCTTTGTGAAAAATGGCGGGGTTCGGACTCGCATGAGCCCGCGGACGCTGTCCGTCGTCATACCCGCCCACAACGAGGAACGGTTCATCGGGGAACTCCTGCGGCAGCTGAGTGCCGTGGACCTGCAACCGCTCGGTCTGGCCCGGGAGGTGATTGCCGTCGACGATGGATCGTCCGACCGGACCGCGGAGATCGTGCGCGGCTTCCCGGACGTGCGGCTGCATCGGCTGCCTCGGCACGCGGGGAAGGGAGCCGCCGTCCGGGCGGGGCTCGATCTCGCGACCGGTGACCTGCTGCTGATCCAGGATGCGGACCTCGAGTACGATCCGCGCGACCACGTCCCGATGCTCCGGGCCCTCCTGGCGGGCCGAGGCGAGGCCGTCTACGGGAGCCGTTATCTGGAGGCGGGTCGCCGGCCTTCGCAGTCCGTGCTGGCCTACCTTGGTGGCCGGAGCCTCAGCCCGTTCGGCTGGCTGTGCACGGGCAGATGGCTGACGGACCCCGCCACGGCGCTGAAGCTCTTCCCCCGGGCGCTGCTGGCGTCGCTGGCGCTCTCGACGAGCGGATTCGAGCTCGATCACGAGATCACCGCGAAGGTCCTCGCGCGGGGTTGCCGCATTGCCGAGGTTCCCGTGCGCTATCGACCCCGCAGTCGGGCGGAGGGGAAGAAGATTGGCGTGAAGGACTGGTTCGTCGCGTGCGGCACGTTTATCAGGTATCGCAACGGGTAACGCTGCGCCTGCCTCGTCGGCGTGGCCTGTGGGCCGTGCTGAGCCTTGTGCTGGCGACCGGGAGTGCCGTCGGGCTGGCGCCGCAGCAGCCCGCCCGTCCGCCAGACATCTTTTTCGTGCCCACCCGCGAGCCGGTGGCCGACGCGATGCTCCAGCTCGCCGGCGTGACCGCCGCGGATATCGTCTACGACCTCGGGTCGGGCGACGGACGGATCCTGGTCCTGGCGGCGCAGAAATACGGCGCGAGAGGCGTGGGCATCGAAATCCACCCGCGACTGGTCGGCATCTCGCGCCAGGTGGCCAGGGACGCAGGCCTGGGGCATCTGGTGACCTTCGTCGAGGGAGATCTGTTCGAGGCGGACATATCGGAGGCGACGGTCGTCACGCTCTACCTGTCGACTGTGGTGAATCGTCGGCTCGAGCCCAAGCTCCGCCGCGAGCTGCGGCCGGGCACGCGCATCGTGTCCCACCAGTTCCCGCTGGACAGCTGGCGGCCGGAGCGCACAGTCAGAGCGGAAGATGGGACCGATCTCTATCTCTGGCGCGTGCCGGGCCGGTGACCGGGCGTTGCTCTTTCGTCTGGGCGGTTCGGTTTGGGGAAGAGGACGCTTCAGCGGAATGCGTTCGCGCGCCGGAAGAGTCCCCGTGTGTTACACTTACATCCCGCTTTCATGTCAACTGTCGTCGCTGCTGCGCGTCCGTTGAGCGGACTCGAGCGTGAGCTGAAATACGTCATCTCGGCCGGGAAGGCGTTGCTGGCGCGTTCAACCGTGGCCGCCATCTGCGTGCCCGACTCCCGGTATCCGGCAGCGATCGTTTCGACTATCTATTACGATACGCCCGACCTCGAGCTGCTCTCGGAGAAGATCAACAGCGATTACTTGAAGACGAAGGTGCGGCTGCGGTGGTACTCGTCGTCGCCGGGCTCCGCCCGTGCATTCCTCGAGATCAAGTCGCGCGTCGGCGCGCTTCGCCACAAGCTGCGCACCGAGACAGCGCTGACCGCAGACGAGTTGCGCGACCTGCCGCTCGAGCATCCTGCGCTCGTGACGGTGCTGGACTCGGCACGGCCGCTCGGTGTCGGGTTGCCCGCCAGGCTCATGCCCGCGCTGCTGCTGCGGTACGAGCGATTCCGTTTCGTCGAACCGGTGTCGGGGAGCCGCATCAGCGTGGATGCGGGGATCGAAGCCGTACGGGGCAACCCGCAGCTGCTGGGGCACGCGTTCCAGGCGCGGCTGCCTCTGGCGGTGGTGGAGGTCAAGGGCCGCGACGACGATCTCCCCGTCGCGCTGCGGCCGCTCGTCCGGCTGGGCGCGCGCCGGGCGTCGTGCTCCAAGTACGGTCTGGCCGGCGCCGCCATGCTGCGATACACGCCCTGAGCCAGCCGTCCCTATGCAGAAGCAGCTCGCCGACATCTACTCGGTCCTGACTGGCGCGAACACGCAGGCGATGGCCGAGATCGGCCTCGCCGGGTTCGTCGTGCTGATGCTGATCTCGCTGGCGGCGTCCCTCGTGGCGGCGTTCCTGTACCTCCAGTTCTACGCCAATCGCGCGACCGGCAGCCAGGTTCACCGGGCCTTCCCGCTGCTCGGCGTCTCCATCACCGCCATCTTCGCCGCCATCCAGTTCTCGCTGCCGCTCTCGCTGGGCCTGCTGGGGGCGCTGTCGATCGTGAGGTTCCGCACGCCGATCAAGGAACCGGAGGAGATCGGCTTCATCATGCTCGTGATCGCGACGTCGATCGCGTGCGCGACCTTCAAGCTCGGCTTCGTGGGGCTGATTCTGATCGTCGCGACCGTCGCGCTCCTGATTCAGTCGCGCACGCGCGCGTTCCGGGGCGGCCAGAGCGACGGCGTCATCGTCATCTCCGTCCCGGTGCCAGCCTCGAACGACGCGGCCATCGGCGATGTCCTGCGCCGTCATCTCGCGAAGGCGCAGCTCGAGAGCGTGTCGCGCAACGAGCACGCGACCGTCCTCTCCTACAGCTTCCGCAATGCAAGCGAGACGTCGCTGTTCGCGCTGAAGGGGGACCTTGCCGCAGCGGCCAACGGCGCCAGCTTCAACATCTACTTCAATCGCGCCGGAGCCCTGTGACCCGCTTTGCCGAAGGCCGGCTTGCCGGACTGCTGGCTCTCGCCGGTGCGGCCCTGGCGCTTTCGGCCGTCGGCGCGGCGATCGAGCTCGCCGACGTTTTTCCGAAGCTGCGGTTCGCGGTCCAGCGCAATCAGGGTGAGCTGCCCAGCACGCAGGCCGTCGACCCCCGCGAGGTCGTGCGCGGCCTGCCCCTGCTGTCGATCCATCTCCAGCCTGACCACCTGCAGGAGCTCATGGAGCACAAGATGGAGCACGGCCGTCAGTGGGAGCGACCCGCGACGCTCTCGTACTTCGAAGAAGGCCGTCTCCGCTTCGCGGGAGAGGCGGGCGTACGGGTTCACGGCGGCGGCAGCCGCATCACGTCGCCCCAACAGAGTTTCAGGGTGTTCTTCCGCCGCCAGTACGGCTCGCTCCACTTCCCACCCGGCCTTCTCTTCGGGCCCGACAGCCATCCGCTCAAACGACTGGTCGTTCACAACGACGTCCGCAGGAGCGCGGATGGCATGCCCTGGCGCCTGGCCAATCCGCTGGCCTACGACTTCGCCCGGAAGATCGGCTGCATCACCCCTGAAACCCGACCGGCACGGTTCTTCCTCAATGGCGAGGATCAGGGCCTCTACGTGCTCACGGAGCATTTCGACGACGAGTACTTCGAGACCCACAGGCCGGGCCGTCGCGTGACGATGGAGATCGACGACATGGAGGCGCTGCGGGATCGGCTCGAGGCGATCCGACCGCTCAGGATGGAGGCGGTCGCCGAGTTCCTCGATCTGGACAACGTGACCAGCTGGTTCCTCGCCGCGGTGTTCGCCGCCAGTCGCGACGCGTACCAGGGGCCCGGCCAGTTCCTGGACGAAAGTCTCGATCGCGCGGGCTGGTTCTGGGTGACCTGGGACCTCGACGAGAGCTTTCGGGACTGGGACCTCGACAGCTTCCAGTACCTGCTCGAACGTGTCGGCGAGCGACCAAAAGGGCGTCGCGCCAGCGAGCCCCGCTCCTTCGTGCTCAGCACACTCATCTCGGAGGACCCGGAGTTCCGTGCGTACCTGGCGGGACGCATCGATACGATGCTGAATCATCAGCTCACCCGTGATTTCGTCGAGGAGCGGCGCGCCCACTACGCGGGGGTCGCCGCGCGCTTCGGCGTGCCCGACACGCGGTACATCGAGCGGCAGCGCAGTTTTCTCGAGAAGCGGCCGGCGTTCGTCAGGATGATCGCCGAGCAGTGGCTGAATACGCCGCCGAGCCTGCCGGT
>DASPFV010000068.1:0-2750 GCA_035620975.1 Vicinamibacterales bacterium | reverse complement strand
ATCCGCGAACATCCGCGTCCCGTGACCCCCATCCGCGAACATCCGCGATTCAGGCATCCCGCAGGGCCTCCACGGGATCGATGCGAATCGCGCGTCTGGCAGGCGCCGCGCTGGCCAGCAGCGCAACGATCAGCAGGGAGCCCGCCGCGACGGTGAGCGCCAGCGGATCGGTGGGCGTCGTCTCGTAGAGCATCGTCGTGAGCAACCGCCCCGTCCAGAAAGCACCCGCCAACCCCAGCAGCGAGCCGAGCCCCGCGAGCATCAGCGACCCGCGCAGGACCCGCCAGCGGATGGACCGAGCGGACGCCCCGAGTGCGAGCCGGATCGCAATCTCGCGCGCGCTCCGGGCGACGCCGAACGACACGAGACCGTGCAGCCCGACCGCCGCCAGCGCCAGCGCCACCGCGGCAAACGTGGAAATGAGCGTCGTCCTGAACCGCGGATCGGCCGACGACTCCGACACGAGCGCGGTCATCGGCTGCGGGTTGGCCGGAACGAGCCTGGTGTCCACGCGCTGCAGCGCGTCACGGATGGCGCCGAGAGCCGCGCGCGGATCCCGCATGGTCCGCGCATGCATGTAGATCCAGAGGAATGGCGTCTGCGCGAACGGCGTATAGAGGACCGGCGGATCCACGTTGTCGAGGCCCTGATACCGGACGTCGTCGACGACGCCGACGATGGTGCGCCAGTCGCGCGAGTAGTCCGGGTTCACGAGCCGGAGGCGCCGGCCGATCGCGCTGCGTTCATCGGCGAAGAAGCGGCGCGCCAGCGTGCGGGAGATCACGGCGACCGGCGCGGTCCGCTCGCGGTCGTCCGGCGCGAAGGTCCGGCCCGCCAGGACCCTCACCTGCAGCGTTTCGAAGTAGCCCGGCGTCGCCGCGATGAAGTACGCCCGGCGCTGGTCCACCGGCGCACCCGGAGCGCCGTCGACCTCGAAGGCGGTTCCACGTTGGGCCGTGATCGGGGCGAGCCCGGTGGCTCCACCCGCGGCTTCGACCCCCGGAAGCGTCGAAACCGCTTCGAGCGCACGCTCCGCCAGGGCCGCGCGTCCGGAGGCGTCTGGTTGGGCCACGACCAGCACGAGGTTGAACGCCAGTACGCGCTCGGCGGCGAACCCCGTATCTGCATCGAGCAGCCGGAGAAGACTGCGTGTGAGCACGAGGCCGCCGGACAGCACGACGACAGCGATGGCGATTTGCGCCACAACCAGCGCGGAACGGAGCCGGCCGGCTCCAGTTACGGACCCGTCGCCCCGTCCGCCCCCCTTGAGCGCCGGCTCGATCTCGCTCGCCGTCAGGTGCGCAACAGGAGCGAGCCCCACCAGAAGCCCTACGACCAGAATCGCCAGAAATGCCGTGACGAGCACCGGCAGGTTGACTCCGGCGTCCTCGACGAACGGGATGCGCCCTGCCGCGGCGTGGGGAAGGGCCGTGGCGCCCCACCATGCCAGCAGCACGCCAAGTGCCCCGCCACAAACGGAGACGAGCAGGCTCTCGGTCATCAACTGTCGGGCAAGCCGCCAGCGGCCCGCGCCAATCGCGACACGAATGGCGAGCTCGTGCGTGCGGGTAGTGAGCCGGGCGAGCATGAGGTTCGCCACGTTGACGCAGGCGATCAGCAGGAGACCGCCTACCGCCCCGAGCGCCACCAGCAAAGATGGTCTTGCTTCCCCGACCATGCGCTCCCGCAGGGGCGTTGCGGTGAGCTGTACATCCTCGTTCGTGTCCGGGTAGTCCTGCTGCAGGCGGGAGGAGAGTGCAGAGAGCTCCGCCTGGGCGCGGGTCAGATCCACATCCGATCGCAGGCGGCCGACCGCGGTGAATATGCGCAGTGCCCGATTCTGCAACTGCTCCGGCCGTGCCGCCATGGCAGCGTTCATGTTGACCCAGAGCTGGAATGTCGACGAGGGGAACCGGAATGCGGGCGGCATCACGCCGACGATCGTGTGCGCCTCGTCGAGGAGACGCAGGGACTTGCCGACGATCTGCGGGTCCCCGCCGAACCGCCGCTGCCAGAGCCCGTGACTCAGCACGACGACCGGCGCCGACGCGTCGCTTTCGAGGATCACGCGGCCGAGCTGAGACGCAACCCCCAGCGTGGTGAAGAAGCCCGGGGTCACGACTCCTCCCTGGACCTGCTCGTCGTCCAGCATGTAGAGATTGCTGGCCCACACGCCCGTCTGCTCGAACGCCTGCACCGATTCCTGCAAATCCCTGTAATCGGGCACCGAGAGGCGCACCACGGCCAGCCTGTCGGCCTGCGCGTACGGCAGCGGCGCGAGGAGCGCGGCGTGGACGACGCTGAAGACCAGCGTCGCGGCCCCGATGCCGAGCGCGATGGTCAGGAGCAGCGTCGCCGAGAGCCCGGGCGCACGGCGCAGCATCCGTGCCGCGTGCATCATGTCCTGCCGGAGTTCCTCGGCGAGGCGTCGAAGCCGCATGTCCCTCTCCCTCTCTGCATCGAAGCGCCGACAGTAATGGGCCGTGGAATCGGGATCGCCGAACTGGCGAAGCGCCTCGGCGCGGGCGCGGTCCGCCGGCCATCCCCGATCCATGAGCTTCCGCGCGCGCATGTCGAGATGGAACTCGATCTCCTCACGGACGTCGGCTTCGATGTCCGCCTGGGAGCGGCTGGGGAAGACGAACCAGCGAGGAAGCCGGGGCACGGGAGGATCTCAGGCCGGGGCGTCGAGCACGCGGAAGACCGCGCGGGCGTAGCGGCGCCAGAGCTCGTCGGCGGCGCGCAGCTCG
>DASPFV010000067.1:0-4498 GCA_035620975.1 Vicinamibacterales bacterium | reverse complement strand
TCCGCGACGCTTCCGAGCGCCAGCCTCGCCAGGCCGGTTCGTCCCCGAGTGCCTACCACGATCAACCCCGTTGCGACAGATTGCGCGGCGTCGAGAATGCCCGTCGCCGGTGAATTTCGCACCACGAGTGTCTCTGCGACGAGGCCTATTCCTCCAGCGCCACTGCTAAAAGTTCTCGCGCCGCTGTTTCGAGTTGGTTTGCCCACCGCCGGTGGCATTGGCCATGCGGCGACCACTCCCGGCAATCCAGCGCCGGCGACATGGGCGGTCGCGTCGACATCGAGGCAGTGCACGAGACGAAAACGAACACCTCTGCGGCGAGACTCGGCTGCCGCCATCTTTACCGCTGGCAGCGCTGGATCCGAAAAGTCGGTCGCACCCAGCACGCCCCCACCCGTCGGTGAGGGCTTGGCGACAAGTACGGGCACGTCTGCCGAGCGCGCGACGCGCAAGGCCACCTTGAGCATTCCTCCGTGAGCCGTGCCGGTTTCGATCTCCACCCTGACCGAATTCGATTCCGCGCCGATGACGCTATCGAGTTGGACGCGCACGGCTGCCCCCGCCTTGTCTGTCAGCTCGCCTTGAAACGATGTCTCGACGCCTGCTTCGTGGGAGAACAAGACGCGCACGTTGAACGCCTCAGGCAACACGTGGCAGACGATGAATGGCGCACCGATCTGCACGCTGATCGCGTATTCCCTGACGGAGGGGCGCATCCGCGGCGTCGGAAAGATCCGTCGCACCGAGAATGGGGCCGCGCAGTTCCGCGGATTCGCCTCCTCGTGGCGTGGGTTGGCGCGCATATCATAGCTCGCACGGACATGACAGTGTCTGCAGGCGCGAAGGCGACTCACGGTACCCCTGCCGGCCAGGCTGGATATGGCTTTGGCACGTTTCAGGGCGTGTTCATGCCCAGCATCCTCACCATTCTGGGCGTCATCATGTTCCTCCGCCTGCCGTGGGTGCTGGGGAGCGTCGGACTTGCGGCCACGCTGCTGATCGTGACGTTATCGGTGGCTGTGACCCTGCTGACAGGGATGTCGATCGCAGCGATGGCGACGAATATGAAGGTCGGCGGCGGGGGCGCATACTACATGATTTCCCGCACGCTCGGCCTGGAGGTTGGCGCAGCGGTGGGCCTTCCGCTGTTCCTCGCTCAGGCGCTCGGCATCGCGTTCTACATCGCGGGCTTTACCGAAACGATCATCGGCTATTTCCCCACCCTCTCACCGGATGCGGTCGGCGTGGGCACGTTGATGGTGCTCACGGTGCTCGCGTACTTCTCCGCTGATCTTGCGCTCAAGAGTCAGTTCCTGATTCTGACGATCCTTCTGCTTGCACTCGGATCACTGTTTCTGGGAGGACCGCCGCCAGCTGACAGTGGCAGGATCGGTGAATCGCTGGCGCCGGCGGCATTCTGGACAGCTTTCGCAGTCTTCTTCCCGGCCGTCACCGGAATTGAGGCCGGACTGGGAATGTCCGGAGACCTGAAGGATCCCGCCAGGTCTTTGCCGCGCGGCACGCTCCTAGCGGTTGTGGCCGGCTACGCGATCTACCTGGCCATTCCGATCTTCCTGTCGCAGGTGGTCACGGATCGAGGGTTGTTGCTCGACGATTCGCTGATCATCACGCGCGTCGCGCGCTGGCCGGAGCTCATCGTGCTCGGCATTCTTGGCGCGACGCTCTCTAGCGCCATGGGAGCGCTGCTGGGAGCGCCGCGGACACTCCAGTCCCTCGCACAGGACGCGGTACTGCCTCGTGCGATCGGACGAGGCTACGGCGAAGCCAATGATCCTCGACTGGCCACGGTCATCGCCTTCGTGATCGCGCTGCTTGGGATTCTGCTCGGCGACCTCAACGCGATCGCGCCCATCCTCTCGATGTTCTTCCTCACATCGTACGCCGTGCTCAACCTCTCTGCGGGCGTCGAGAACCTGATTGGCGGGCCTGGATGGCGGCCGAGTTTCAGAGTGCCGTGGTGGATTTCGATCCTCGGGTTCGTTGCGTGTGTGGCGGCAATGCTCATGATCGATCCGGGCGCGACAGTCGTCGCGTTGTTTGTTGCGGGCCTCGTGTATCACGCGGTCCAGCGGCGTCAGCTTCGGGCGCGGTGGGGGGACGTGCGATATGGGGCGCTCGTGCTCGCCGCACGTCTGATCCTCGAAGCGCTCGCGCGGCGGCGCCCTGACGCGCGCTCCTGGAATCCCAACATCCTGGTCTTGACGGGTGCACCTTCGGCGCGATGGCACTTGGTGGTCATGGCGCGCGCCCTGGCTGGGACGAGCGGTCTGTTGACCGTTGCGACGGTCGTGCCAGATTCGGAAGCGGGCGATCGAGTCGACGCCTTTCGGCGAACGATCGAGGAATATTTGGCCGCGCAGCGGGTGTCGGCGCTGGTCAAGGTCGAGTCGGACGAACAGGTGCCAGACGGGCTCATCGCGCTCGTGAAGTCCTACGGATTCGGACCGCTGGTTCCGAACACGGTGCTGCTCGGCCAGGCGCAGACGCCCGCGGATCCAGTGAAGCACGCAGAGTTGCTCGCTTTCGTACAGCGCCGTCGACGGAATCTCATCATTCTCCATGAAGGTGAGGACCTGCCGGCGGTGGCACAGGCGCGCCGGATCGACATCTGGTGGCGGGGGCATCGCGGAAACCTTGGACTGATGCTGGCGCTTGCGTTCTTGCTGAAGAAGGACGAGGCCTGGAGCGGCGCCGAGACCATCGTGTGGCGCGTCGTGGAATCCGAGGATGAGATCCTACCCTCCGCCACTCAGCTCGAGACACTTGTGGAGGAGGCGCGCTTCGACGCCCGCGTTCAGGTCGTCGCACACGACGGGGATGTGTTCTCGACAATCCGGCGCCATTCGCGACAAGCCGACCTGCTGTTCCTGGGACTTCGACCGAAGCGGGCCGACGAAGCGATGGCGGACTATGCCAGCTATTACGCGGCTCTTTCCCGTCACACCGAAGGCCTGCCACCGACGGCGTTGGTCAACGCCGGCGAGGAAGTGGACCTGCACCGCCTATTCTCGGGCGCTTAGCGGAAGCCCATCCTTGCATCCGGCTGAGCCGTATGATATGATAGTTTGAGTACAAAGTAATTTCGACGTCTCGTGGGGCAGCCGGGAAGATTCCAGTCGGCGACCACTGTGCCGAGGAGGTGAGAGTTCAACATTCGTGCCCTGATAGCGATGTTCGTCCCTCTTCTATTTGCGCTGCCGACGCCGGCCCGCGCCGAGCAGTCGGTTGCCGAAATGGATTCGCAACGGCTGGATCCAGCGCGAATCCAGGCAGCCGTGCGCCTGATGGCAGATCTGCGCGACGTCAGCAGGCGACATGCCGCGAAGATCCGGAGTGCGTACGCTGCTGAGGGTCGCGCACTCTCGCTGAAGAATCGACCCGCTCTCCGTGCCGCCCACGATGCGGGGCCCCTGGCCGCTGTGGCGGATCTCCCGCACGCGCACAATCTCCGACTTCGACTTGTGGGCGAGCATCCGATCGGCGAGTTGGATCTCGCCAATCAGGATCTATCCCTTGCGGCGCGACCCGAAACGATCGGCTGTCTTCTGCACGTGGCCTCGCGAGTGCGGTCTGGCGCGCTGGAAGTGACCAGCCTCGTGCGTCATGATGCGTATCAGCGCGCGCTGGCCCGGCGGAATGCGAATGCCCGTACGCGCGTGCCCACTCACACGATGGGGCTGGCGTTCGACATCTCGATTCTGCACGCGCCGCTGGAGACGGCCATGGAGATTCGCGATGTACTCGAGCAGCTGGCGGCTGACGGCGATCTGCTCTTCGTTGCCGAACAACGCCAACTCGTGTTTCACGTGGTCCCCACGCCGCAGCGGCGCGATCACTACGCGGCTGTCGCGCACGTCATGACCACCGCTCCTCCGGCGACGATCGAGGCTCCGCAGCCGGCGGTGACTGGGCTTCGCGTCGCCGCAGTTCGCAAGTTGCCGCTGCCGCCGACACCCAGGCCGGACCTCCAGCCGCTGGCGCCGGCGCACTACGCCGGCCTGTTCGGCTGGCTCTTTGTGTCTGGATTAGGAGTGCCGCCGGGCGAAGATCTGCTCCTCGCCAGTGCCGGTGCGCTTGTGGGCCACGGCGTGTTTGCCTGGTGGCCCGTCATGCTCTTGGCTCTCATCAGCGTCGTCGCCAGCGATGCGATTTGGTTCTCGATTGGCCGCACGACCGCGCGGCTCTCGCGACGGTCGCGCATTATCCCAGCACGCGTCGGTGCGTCGATGGATCGGTTCATCGGTCGCTGGGGGCGGCTCGCGATCGCGCTCGCTCGATTCATCCCGGGCTCTCGCGCGATCGTGTTCGGGTCGGCGGGGGCACGCGGTATACGGCCGCGGACGTTCTTGCTGATTGACACGGTCGCGGCGTTGGCCTGGGTGGCACTCATCGTCTCTCTTGGAACATGGGTCATTTCCCTGTTCTCCCACGGCCAGATCCTTCTGCCGTCGGGGGTGAGAATATGATGGCCGTCCGA
>DASPFV010000066.1:0-2258 GCA_035620975.1 Vicinamibacterales bacterium | reverse complement strand
GCGTTCGGCAGCCTTCGCGGTCACGCTGCACGCGCCGTCGGCTCACACGACGGCACGATGGCGCGATGACACGAAGAAGAGACGAGGCAGCCCTACTCGACCGACTCCATCTTCTCGGCCACCCGCGTCGCCAGCTCCAGGGCCCGGCGGCCGGCGGCGCCGTCGACGAGCGGCGACGTGCGCTCGCGCGCGGCGCGCACGAAATCGGCCAGCTCGACGCGGAGCGGCTCGTCCCGTTCGACGGGAATCGGGCCCCCCTCGATCGACGGCCTCCCGCCGTCGCGGCGCACCAGGCGCCAGCCCTCGACCTCCTGCGACGCGTAGTCGATCGAGATGTAGGCGTCCGGCTGGAAGAAGCGGATCTTCCGCACCCGCTCGCGGCTGATGCGGCTCGCCGTGATGTTCGCGATGCAGCCCGAGGCGAAGCGCAGCCTCGCGTTCGCGATGTCGTACTTCGGCGTCAGCACGGGCACGCCGACCGCCTCGATCGTCGTCACCTCCGAGCGCACGAGCGAGAGGATGACGTCCAGGTCGTGAATCATCAAGTCGAACACGACGTCGATGTCGAGGCTCCGATCCGGAAACGATCCGAGCCGGTGCACCTCGACGAATCGTGGCGAGGTGACCAGCGGCAGCACCGTCGTGACCGCGGGATTGTACCGTTCGGTGTGCCCGGCGGCGAGAACCGCGCCGCCGGCCCGGGCCGCTTCGACCAGCTCGTCGGCCTCCGCCAGCGTCCGCGCGAGCGGTTTCTCCACGAGGACGGCAATGCCCGCCTGGAGGAACGGCAGCGCGACGTCGCGGTGGCACTCGGTGGGGACCGCGATCGTGACCGCATCGACGCGCCCGAGCAGGTCGCGGCTGTGGGTCAGCGCCGTTGTCTGCGTGGCCTCCGCCACAGTCCGGGCCCGGTCGGCAATCACGTCGACCACTGCGATCAGCTCGGCGCCGGTCATGTCCGCCAGGATGCGGGCATGGTGACGTCCGAGGTGGCCCACGCCGATGACCGCAACCCGCAGCCGCTCAGCCACCCGGCTGTTCCTTCCGCGGCCGCCCGACGATCGTGATGCCGGCCTCGGCGGCCGAGGCGAACAGATCGCCGCCGTCGAGCACCAGCGTTCGCCCGGCGTCGATCGACAGGGCCGTGGCACCGGCCACGCGCATCGCCTTGACCGTCAGCAGGCCCACGACCGGCACGTCGAACCGCATGTCCTGCTTGGGCTTCGCCACCTTGATGACGCGCACGCCCGGCCCCGCCAGATACCCCGCGCGCCCGATCACCTCGTCGGTGCCCTCCATCGCTTCCACCGCCACCACCGCCTTGTGCTTCACGGCGACCGTCTGCCCGATGTCGAGCCCGGCAATTGCGTCGGCCATGCGGTAGCCGAACCCGAAGTCGGCGTGCTCCTCAGGGCTCGGCGCGCGATCCGTCAGGACCCCCTCCGCAGCAAGGAGCGGGGCCAGAAATGCGGTCGAATCGAGCAGCTCGATGCCTTCGTCGCGCATCACATCGGCGACCGCCGAGATCAGCGCGTCCGTGTTCCGCGCCTTGAGACGCGTCAGGACCGACAGCAGCGTGAGATCCGGGACGATACCGGAGAAGATCTTGACGTGCTTGACCTGGCCGGCCATCACGGCGCGCTGGATACCCGCGGCCTTCAAAATCTTCAGGCACTTGCCGAGGTGCCCGAGCGACACCCAGTGCAGGTCGGCGCCGGCCGTGCGCGCCGCGGCCTCCAGCTCCGGGAAGGCTTCCTCCTTGACGGCCACGACCGTGACGTCGTGCCCGAGGCTGCGGGCGCCCTGCAGGGCCAGGAACGGAAACCGCCCGTTGCCCGCAATCAAGCCGATTCGGCTCATAGAGATGGAACTAGGCTCCGGGCTCTGGGCTCTGGGCTCTGGGCTCTGGGCTCTGGGCTTTAGGCTCTAGCCAAAACCCTTCGAATACGTACTCGAAGATCCTTCCTAGAGCCTGAAGCCGGAAGCCAAGAGCCTCTCTCTTCTTCGTTCCTAGAGCCTGAAGCCAAGAGCCAAGAGCCTGTCTATCTCTTCTTCGGCTTATACACGTGCGTCGCTTCTCCGAAGAACACCTCGGCGGCTTCCATGAGGGTCTCGGAGAGTGTCGGGTGCGCGTGGATGCTGAGTTTGAGGTCAGCGGCGGTCGCGCCCATCTCGACGGCGAGCACGGCCTCGGCAATGAGCTCGCCCGCGCCGGGCCCGACGATGCCGACGCCGAGGACGCGCCCGGATCTCGGATC
>DASPFV010000065.1:0-12848 GCA_035620975.1 Vicinamibacterales bacterium | reverse complement strand
GCCCGATGAGCCACTTCGGCGATCTGCATCCCGTGTCGAAGGTCGTCCTGACGGCAGCGATGTGGATTGGACGGCTCGAGGTCCTCACCGTGCTCGCGCTCCTGAGGCCCGAAGTGTGGCGGACGGCCCGCTGGGAGCGCTGATCACCCGCCGCTCGGCATCAGCCCGCCTTCAGCGCGGCGAGGGCCGCGAGCACCTCCTCGATGTCGCTCCCGGTGTGCGCCGCGTTGATCTGGAAGCGGATCGTCTCGTCGCCACGCGGGACGACCGGGAACGTCAGGCCGACGGCCAGGATGCCGCGATCGAACAGGCCGCTCACCATGGCGCGCGTGCGGTTGGTGTCGCGGACCAGGAGCGGGACGACCGGGTGCGGTCCCGGGATCGACTCGAAGCCGAGCGACGTGAGCCCGGCGCGAAACTGGTCGGTGCGGGCCTTCAGGTGCGCCAGCCGGCTGCGCCCTTCGGAGCCGTCGGCGACATCCACCGCCTTGATCGCGGCCGCAGCATCGGCCGCTCCGAGCGGGTTCGTGTAGATGTAGGTATCGGCCTTCTGGCGCACGGCCTCGACCAGCTCCACGCTTCCGCCCACGAAGCCTCCGTTCACGCCGAACGCCTTTCCGAACGTGCCGATGAAGATGTCCACAGGGGTGCCGCAGTGCTCCTCGGTGCCCCTCCCGGTGGCGCCGTACGCGCCAATGCCGTGCGAATCGTCCATCACCGTGATCACACCGTCGCGGAAACGTGCTTCGTGGCCGCGTACCAGCCGCTCGATCTCTCCGAGGGGGGCGTGATCGCCTCGCATGCTGAAGATGCCGTCGAAGATCACGATGACGCGGCCGGCCTGCGGGGGCACGGCCGTCAGGTGGCGCTCGAGATCGGCGACGTCGTTGTGCTTGAAGATCGCGCGCTGCGCCGACGGGACGTTGGCGATGCGCATCGCGCGGATGATGCAGTTGTGGTTCAGCTCGTCGCCGATCCACCACGTGTCGGGCCCCGCGAGCGTGATGGCGAGCCCCAGTATCGTGGTGTAAGCCGAGTTGAAGATGCGCGCTGCGCCCCGGCCGACGAACTGCGCGATGCGCGCCTCCAGCGCGACGTGGGAGACGAACGTGCCGTCGATGAAGCGCACCGCGCCAGGCCCCGCGCCGAAGGCATGCGCCGCCTCGTCGGCCGCCGACAGCACGCCCGGATGATGCGAGAGCGAGAGATAGCTGTTGCTGTTCATCCGGAGGAACTCGCGGTCGCTGCTGCGGAGGCGGTAACGGGGCCCGCGACTCCCCCTGGCCGGCACGTACCCGACGATCACCCGTTCAGGCGCCTTGGCTCTCCCCTCTTCCTCCAGGTTCGCGAGCTCCGCCGTCAGCGCGGCGTTGAGTTTCTCGAGGCTCATAGGGCTCCTACAGTACTCCGAAAGCGTCCGACGGATGAGCTGTGGTCGCCTTGGCGTCACTCTTGATTACTCGCTGCCGTGCGCGGCGAGATCTCGGCCGTATCGCCAATGGCTGCCGCTTTCCCTTTCCGGGTTTCCTTCAGCACCGCCGCGGCGGTGCTGGTCACGGTGTTTCTGAGCGGCTGCGGATCGTCCACCAGCACGTCTACGGCGCCCTCCACGCTGTCGCGCTGCGGCGTCACCCTCGGAGTACCCGACGCCATACTCCCAGCCGTGGGAGGCAACGCGCGCGTCACTGTCACGACCGCGCGGGAATGCGCGTGGTCCGCCAGCGTCGAAGTGGAATGGCTGAGCGTTGTCGGCGGCGCATCCGGGCAGGGGGATGGGGCCGTCGAGTTCCGCGCGTCCACCAACCCGGATCCGGTCGTGCGCCGCGGGACGTTGCGGCTGAACGATCAGCGGGCGGAGGTGTCGCAGGCGGCAGCCGACTGTGTGTTCACGCTGGGCGGCACATCGGCCAGCTTCCCGCAGGAGGGCGGCTCCGGGACGGTTGGTGTGGCGGCCTCGAGCCAGTTGTGTACGTGGACGGCCCGGTCGGATGCCGATTGGGTCTCGATTCGTGCCGGCGCCTCGGGCACCGGCTCGGGTACAGTGGCGTTCGAGGTTGCCGGGTCGACTGGCCCGCCTCGAACGGCCACGCTCATCATTGCCGCTCAGCGGTTCAGCGTCACCCAGTCCCTGGGCTGCACCTACACTTTGTCGTCGGGCTCCCACTCTGTGGGAGCGGCGGGAGGACAGGGTTCGTTCGCGGTGAACGCTGCCGCCGGGTGCCCGTGGACGGCGGCGAGCAACGTCCCGTGGATAACCGTCGAGCCCGCGTCTGGGGCCGGTCCGGGCACGGTACGGTTCACGGTCGCGGCGACGGACGGTCCCGCGCGCACCGGCACGGTGCTCGCGGGCGGCCAGGTCTTCACGATCACCCAGTCGCCCGGCTGCGCGTACTCGGTGGCCCCGTCGTCGGTCGCGCTTGCGGCGGCCGGTGGAGCCGGAACCGTGACCGTCACCGCCGCCCCCGGATGTGACTGGACGGCAGTCACCGAAGCGCCGTGGATCGCCATCACCGGCGGCCTGTCGGGCTCGGGATCCGGCATGGTCTCGTTCACGGCCGCGCCCACCACCGGGCCGGCGCGGACGGGGACGCTGCTGGTCGCCGGCCAGCGCGTGTCCGTGACGCAGTCGCCGGGCTGCACCTACGCGATCGAGCCGGCATCGCACAACGTGGGCGCCAGTGGCGGCGACGGAACCGTGGGAGTCACGACTGCCGCGGACTGCGCGTGGACTGCAACGAGCGGTGCGGACTGGATCCGCATCACGACCGGTGCGAGCGGCAGCGGCAACGGCGCGGTCCGGTATTCGGTCTCCGCGACCGACGGACCCAGCCGGACGGGAACGCTCGCGATCGCGGGGCACACGTTCGCCGTCACCCAGTCGCCCGGGTGCACGGTCACGCTCTCACCTGAGAACGCCACCGCTGGTGAAAGTGGTGGAGCGCTGAGCTTCGATGTCCAGTCCGGGTCCCTCTGCGCGTGGACGGCGACGAGCAACGCGCCGTGGATTTCGATCACGGGGGGAGCCAGCGGGTCGGGCAACGGCACCGTCCGGCTGGCCATAGCCGCCAATGACGGACCGGGGCGGAGCGGCACGGTGACGGCCGGGGGCCGCACCTTCACCGTCTCCCAGGAGGGCGGCTGCACGGTGACGCTCACGGCTTCGACGGCGACGCTGCCGGCGGCGGGTGGATCGGGGAGCGTCGCCGTCAGGGCGGGCGAAGGCTGCACGTGGACGGCGGTCAGCCAGGACGCCTGGCTGACGATTACGCAGGGAGGCAGCGGAACCGGAGCGGGTACCGTCGGGTTCACCGGCGCGGCCAACACCGGCGCGCCACGGTCGGGAACGATCCTGATCGGAGGCCGGACGTTCACCGTGAATCAGGAAGGCGGATGCAGCGTTGTCCTCGCACCCGAACAGCACGCGACCGACGCGGCCGGCGGAACCGTTTCGGTGGCTGTCTCGACGGCGGCCGGGTGCGCGTGGACGGCGACCGCCAACGCCGAATGGATCGCTGTGACGTCAGGCGCGTCCGGCGTGGGGCCCGGCGAAGTGCACCTCCTCATTGCGCAGAACACCGGCGCTGCCCGGACGGGAACGGCGCTGATTGCCGGCCGGACGTTCACCATCACGCAGGAAGGCGCGTGCTCCCACGTCGTGGCGCCCGATCCGGTGGTCATCGGGAGCGGCGGCGGCGCTGTGACCCTGCAGCTCACCACTGGCGCGAGCTGCGGCTGGACGGCCTCGAGTCAGGTCACATGGGCGGCCTTCGAACCTCCGACCAGCGGGACGGGATCTGCGACGCTCCAGCTCGCGGTGGAAGCCAACGCCGGGCCCGCGCGCGCCGGCAGCCTCCTGATTGGCGGGCGAACGGTTGCCATCGCGCAGGGGTCGGGCTGCACGTACGCGTTGAGCAGCTCGAGCCAGAACATGCCTCACGTAGGGGGTTCGCGCACGGTGACCATGAACACGGGCGAGGGCTGCGCGTGGTCGGCTGCGAGCCAGGTGCCGTGGATCACGATCATCGCGGGGGAAACCGGTCCGGGCCCGCAGACCCTGCAGTTCAACGTCGAAGCCAATGCGACGGGTGCCCCGCGCTCCGGAACGATCGTCTTCACGATTCCCGGTCACGATCAGATGACGTTTACAGTGAATCAGGGGATGTGAACGCTGGGTGCCTTGTGCCCCGGTGCCCCCGGGTGCGAAGGTGCCCTTGGTGCGACGTGTCCCGGGTGCGGGCCCTGGCCATCCACGTTACGATCCCTGCTAATGGCTCAGTCGGGGCCTGGCGAACGGGACGGGCGGGCGCTTCTGGAGGCGGTGTCGCCGCGACGCGGCTGGATCTGGCTGGCGCTGCTCGTGACCGTGTACGGCGGGCTCCTGCGATACGAGGCGCTCGTCACGAACTACGGCTGGATGGGGCAGCCGGCCTGGTCGAGCGCGCTGTCCCGCGTCGCGATCCCGACCGCCCGCGCACTGCGACCCGGGACCGTGCACTGGGGGCCGTCGAAGGATCCCTACGTCAACGGCGACCCGATCAACTACCTGCGCTTCGCGCGCGAGATGACTCACTTCTACCAGGCGCACGTGCGCGAGCCCGTGTTCCTGGCGTTGTCGCGGGCGTGGCTGTGGCTGTGCGGTAATCGCGACATCGGCCTCAGCTTCGCATCGGCCAGCGGCAGCACCGCCGCGGTCTTCGCAACCTACCTGCTCGGTGCCGTCGCCGTCTCTCCGCTGGTCGGCCTGCTCGCCAGCCTCGGCCTTGCGGTCGAGTTCGCCGTGATTACGGCCAGCTACCAGGGCTGGCGCGACGACACGTTCATGGCCGTCGTGGCGCTTGCTGCCGCCGGACTCGTGGCGCTCCGGCGCTGCGCTTCTCCTCGTGTCGCCGTGCTCGCCGGCGTGGCGATGGGGGTGGCGTGCCTGACCCGCATTACCTCGCTGTCGTTCGTCGTTCCTGGACTGCTCTGGATTGCCATGGAAACGGCGCGGCCGTCGGCGCGGCCCGCAGCGCCTCGACACGTCGCCATCGCCGCATTGATTGCGGCCGCCCTGGTGGCACCCTACCTGGTGAACTGCGCGCGCGCGACGGGCGATCCACTCATCTCCATCAACTACCACACACGCTACTACCGGGCGGCGGAAGGGCGCGATCCTGGCCAGTCCGAGAGCGCAGTGGGATACATCGCCGACAAGTTCGCCTCCAGGCCGATTGCGGCCCTCGACACCGGGCTGCAGGGCGTACTGACGTTCCCGTTCTTCAACAAGTGGTACGGCTACGTGCAATGGCATCCGCGGCTTCCGGCGCTGATGCAGTGGGCAGCCGCCCTGGGGCTGCTCTGCGCGGTCTTCACGCCGACCGGCCGCTTCCTCCTCCTGCTCCTCTTCACGTCGCTCGTGCCCTATGCGATGACCTGGCGCGTGGGCGGCGGGGGTGAGTGGCGCTTCACCCAGCACGCCTATCCCTTCTATCTGGTGTTCGCGTTCTGGACGGCAACGACGATCGTCCGCTGGCTGGTGGCACGCGTCCGCCTTCGGAGCGTCCGGCTGGAGCACCCCCGTCTCCGGCTCTTCCAGGCTGCGATGGCAGTGGCGATGGTGGCAGTCGCCCTCTCCTGGGAGCAGGGCGTCCCGCTCTGGGCCGCGGACGAAGCGCTCCGCGCCAACGATGCCGTCACGCTGCCGGCGGGCCACCGCGACCGCTGGCTGTTCGAGGACGGGTGGTCGGAACCGATTGTCCACGGTGTGCCGTATCGTGTCGCGCGGGCGCCCGTCGCGAGCCTGCGACTGCCCGTCGGCGGGCACAGCGACTTCTGGCTGACTCTCCGTCTCGATCCGGCTGAAACAGCGGATCTCGACCGGCAGCCTGGTGTGTCCGTCTACCTCGACCGGCGTCTGATCGCCAGGCTCCGCCTGTCGCGCGATCCGCAGCGGGTCGGCACCTATAGGCTTCGCGTCACCGGCCATCCCGAGCGGACGTTCAGCCGCCTCGAGCTCGTCGCGTCGCACCTGGTGCCGGCGCGGGAGGCAGGCCCGCATTTCGACTCGCTCGATCCCGCAGCGCCCGTGGCTTTCCGGCTCTGGTACGTCCGCGTCGATCCGGACCTCGCGCCGTAAAGCCGCCGCCATCCGGGCCCGTGCTGCCGGACGCGTGGAGTATGATCAGAGGCCGGACGAAGGAGGCTCGGCCATGCCGTTCGTGATTACCGATCCGTGCATTGGGACCAAGGACGCCTCCTGCGTCGATGTCTGCCCGGTCGACTGCATCCATCCACGGAAGGACGAGCCCGAGTTCGCGTCGGCGACGATGCTCTACATCCATCCGGAGGAGTGCATCGACTGTGGCGCCTGTGCGCCGGCCTGCCCCGTGTCGGCAATCTACGACAGCCACGACGCCACCCCTTCGAGTCAGAAGGACCTGATTCCGGCCAACGACGTCTTCCGCGCCGGGGATCCGGATGCCTTCGCGCGCGCCGAGGCCCTGGTGCACGCGCACATCGTCGCGCACCCCGAGCTGATGGCGGTCGAGCCCAACGACCGTCAGACGTCTCACACGTAGAAGCTGGCAGGATGCGCGCATCCTGCACGGAAACCGGAGTGGAACGCGAAAAGGGCTGTGACTTCATGCCTCTCTTCCACTTGCCGTCCATCCTGCAGTCCTGAGCTCGTGACCGACGTCCCACGCCAGGACGATCTCTACCCGGGACCGCCGCCTGCCGGCGCCGCGGCAGACAGCGGTGTGTCGTCCGAGGATCCTACCCGCAGCAGCGCCCCGAGTCGCGAGCTGCCCTCGCTGACCGGCTCGATGTGGGGCCACCTCACGATCAGCGAGGAACTGGGCCGCGGCGCGTACGGCCGCGTATACCGCGCCTGGGACGAGGTGCTCGCGCGCGAGGTCGCGCTGAAGATCATCCGTGTGGAGCGGCCGGATCCCGCGGCGGTCTCCGCGGTGCTCCGGGAAGGTCAGATGCTGGCCAGCATTCGCCACCGGAACGTCGTGACGATCTACGGCGCGCAGCAGATTGGCGAGGACGTCGGCCTGTGGATGGAGCTGGTGAGGGGGCGCCCGCTCGCGCGGATCGTGCAGCAGGACGGCCCGCTCGGGGCCGACGAGGCGGCCGTCATCGGCATGAGCCTGTGCGATGCGCTGGCCGCGGTCCACGGCGCCGGGCTCCTGCACCGTGACGTCAAGGCGCAGAACGTCATGCGGGAGTCGGGTGGCCGGATCCTGCTCATGGACTTCGGGGCGGGTCGTGAAGTCTCGGGGCGCGGCGCCTGGACCGAGATGGCGGGCACGCCGATCTACATCGCGCCCGACGTGCTGGCCGGCGGGTCGTGGACGCCTGCGGCGGACGTCTACAGCGTCGGGGTGCTGCTGTTCTATCTGGTGAGCGGACGCTATCCGGTCGAGGGCCGCACGGTCGCCGAGATTGCGCTGGCGCACGCGCTCGGCCAGCAGCGGCTGCTCGTCGACTGCCGGGCCGGGCTGCCCGAGCCGTTCGTCCGAGTCGTCCAGCGCGCTCTCGCCCAGAAGTACCGCACGGCGGGCGCAATGATGCGCGATCTCAGCGAAGTGATTGCCGGAGGGACCGGCTCCTGGCGGGACGTGCCAGCCCCGCCGACACCCGATGCCGTCCGAACGTCGCCCGAGCAGAGCACCGGCGTCCGGTCGGATGCAGTGCTCCGCCGGGCGCCGTCGCTGTCGCACCGGGCCACGTCGGCAGCCGTGGCGCTTGGCGGCGTCTGGCTCGCCGGGTTCGTCGCGTCGATGGCGTTCAACCAGTCGTTCGGGCGCACCGAAGGATTCTCGAGCGAGACGCCTTTCGACTGGCTCACGACCGGCGTGCGCGCCCTCTTCGGGCCGGCGTCGTACGTGGTTCTGGCGCTCGTGGTGATCCGGCTGATCCGGGCGCTCTGGCGCGGAACCGAACGGCTGCTGCCACCGGCCCGGGCGGCCGGGCGCGCCGTACGGCTGGGCGCGTCGGCGCTGGGGGATCGGATCGGCCTGCGCGACCGGACGACCGCAGGGCAATGGCTGCTGGCCGCCGAGGTCGCGTCGGTCGTGGCCGTCTGCTGGGTTTTCCGCGACTTCATCCTGGCCTGTGCGACGTTTCTCGATACGGCGCCGGGCGACGCGCTCCGCCAGCTCGATCCGTCGAACGACGCGAGCCTCTTCTTCCGGCTCGTGCTCTCCATTCTTGCGTTCGCGGCCGGCTGGGCATGGTACCGCCTCCTGACGTCGGGTGCCGCCGTTCCGGTCGACCGCACGACCGCTGCTGCGGGCATCGCGCTGACGGCGCTCGTCGTCGTGCTGGTGGCGGCGCCCTACAAGCTGTTGCACCAGAGCTCGTTCCGCCGTGTCGAGTTCGGCGGCGCGCGCTGCTACATCACGGGCACGCGCGGCGCCGAGCTGCTGCTGTTCTGCCCCGACGCCGTGCCGCGGAACCACATCGCCAGCGCGAACGACCCGCAACTGAAGCGATTGACGGTCGTGGAGAGCGCGTTCAGTCCGCCGGCCGGGGGCGGTCCCTGACACACGCGACCCGGAGGAGGCGGCGGTTTCGCTCCCGCAAGACCAGACGTCAGGCGTCGTTGAAGCGCCGCGCCAGCCTGGTGCGACCGGGCATCGGCACCGGAGGCACGGGCAGCGGTCCGTACGCCAGCTGCGGCGGCTGCAGATCCTGATCGGCGTTCAGGATCTCGGTCCAGGTCACGTCCTTGCCGGTGTATGCGGCCTCGCGCCCCATGATGGCCGTGAGCGTGCTCTCGGCGACGTCCTTCAGCTCGTTGATGGGCGTGCCGGCGCGGATGCTGGCAATCAGATCCGTGTGCTCCTGCACGTACGGGCTGACGGGCTTCTCGGCGCTCGAGAACGTCCACGGATTGGCACCACGGATGGTGTACCTGTCGGTGTCGGTGCTGCCCTTCGTTCCGATGAAGTGCTCGGCGACCTTGCCCGTCGTGCCGTCGATCTGCCGGCACATGCTGAGCACGCGCGCGCCGCTCGCGTACTCGAAGTCGATCGCGAAGTGATCGTAGATGTGCCCGTACTTCGGCTCGGTCCGCCACTGGCGGCCCCCGGCGCCCGTTGCGCGGATCGGGTGTGCCCCGAACACCCAGTTGGCGACGTCGATGTTGTGGACGTGCTGCTCGACGATGTGATCGCCGGAAAGCCAGGTGAAGTAGAGCCAGTTGCGGATCTGCCATTCGGCGTCCGTCCAGTCCGGCTTGCGATCGCGGGTCCACAGGCCGCCCTGGTTCCAGAAGACCTGCCCGCTCATCGGCGTGCCGATGGCACCGTCATGAACGCGCTTGATTGTCTCGACGTACTCGGTCTGGTGCCGGCGCTGCGTGCCGGCGCCGATGCCGAGGTTCTTGTGGCGCGCCGCCTCGCAGGTCGTCAACACCGCGCGGATGCCCGCCGGATCGACCGCGACCGGCTTCTCGGTGAAGACGTGCCTGCCTGCGGCGACCGCGGCCTCGAGGTGCGCCGGGCGGAACGCCGGGGGGGCCGCGAGGATGACGTAATCGACGTCCGCGGCTATGACCTTCTGGTATGCGTCGAAGCCGGTGAAGCACCGGTCGTCGGTGACCCTGTATTTCGCGGCCATCGCCGCGTCCTTTTCGGCGAGTCCAGCGAGCTGGGCACGACACTGCGCCAGGCGATCCGGTGCGAGATCGCCGAGCGCCACGACCTCCACGCCGTCGGCTGCCTGCATCACGTCGCGCGCGGCGCCGGTCCCCCGACCCCCGCAGCCGATGACACCGACGCGAATCACGTCGGAGCCTGCCGCGCGCACGCCCGACGGGAACATGAAGGCTGCCGTGGCGGCCGCCGTCGTCTGGATGAAGGTTCGTCGCGTCACGGAATCGAATGCGTCGTCGCTCATGGGGACCTCTCTGAAAAGCGGCCTGCGGCCGCTGCGCCGATTATGGCGATTTCGAGGATTTAGGCAATTCCCCAGGCAGCACCAGCCGGAAGCCGACGAACGGGCCGTCCGAGAGCCACCAGCTGCTCTTCGGCAGCTGCGGGTCGCGCTCGTTCCAGGCATCGTCCTGCTCGGCCCGCGCTGCCGGTCCGACGGTCTCGGGCGGATCGCGAAAGGATCCGCCACGCGTGACGAGATCCTCGCCGGCCGTGGTGACCCATTCGGCGGCATTGCCGAAGAGGTCGTAGAGTCCCAGCGCGTCCGGCTTCTTCGACGCGACGGCGTGCGATCGGGCATCGGAGTTGCCCCGGTGCCAGGCTAACTCGTCGCGGCGGGCGTCCGCGAGCGCCCCGCCCCCTGCCGCGAGCTGCGCGGCGTGCACCCATTCGGCTTCGGTCGGCAGCCGATACGGCCTGCCGGTCCGCGCGCTGAGCCAATCGGCGAATGCCTGGGCCGCCGATCGGGTCACGCTGATGGCCGCGTAGCCCGCATGCCCCCAGCCGTAGTCGGGAGATCCGTACGGCTGCGAGGGTCTCGCGACGGCATCCGGCCCGGCCGCGCTGCCGCCCTTCGAATCCAGGCCGAGGGCGAAGACGTCGTACATGTCCCACGTGACCTCCGTCCGGCCGATGGCGAACGGCCCGACCGCAACGGGCTTGCCGTCGAGCGTGACCGTTCCGGCAGGCACCTGGACCATCTCGAACGTGACGGCCGTTCCCGGTATCGTCTCGCGGTAGCCTGTCTGAGATGGAGCTGCCGGCTGGGCGTCCAGCGCCGGCGCCGCGAAGAGCGCCGCGCATGCCGCGGCGAGAAGAGTCGATGAAGTCACGCGCCTGTGCATGTGTGTCGATCCTGCTGCTGTCGTTGTGCATGTGGCCGGTGGCTCCGGATGCCGCCGCCGGCGCTCAGCGATACGAGTACGTCCAGATCCACATGGGCATGCCCGTTCGCATGGCCCTGTACGCGGGGGGCGAAGCTACGGCGCGATCAGCGGCCGCCGCCGGGTTCGCCCGAATCGCGCAGCTCGACGCGATGATGAGCGACTATCGCGCCGAGAGCGACGTGCGGCGCCTCGACGGGACGACCGGCTGGGTCCGCGTTTCCGCCGAGCTCTTCGCCGTGATCGCCTGCGCCCGCGACCTCGCCCGCGCCAGCCGCGGCGCGTTCGATCCCACGGTCGGACCACTCGTCACGCTGTGGCGTGAAGCGCGCGCGACGCGGCGGCTGCCCGCTCGCCCGTCGATCCAGGCCGCGCGTCGCCTCGTGGGATGGCAATCGCTTCAGCTGGACGAGGCCCGCAGCGCCGTCAGGTTCACCCGCCCCGGGATGCGCCTCGATCTGGGTGGAATCGCGAAGGGCTTCATCGCGCAACAGGCCCTCGACGCCCTCCGCGACGCCGGCATTCCGAGCGCCCTGATCGAAGCCGGCGGCGACATCGTCGTCTCCGGCGCGCCGCCGGGACGCCCCGGATGGCACATCGACGCACCCGGTGCGGCCGCAGCGCTGGCGTCGCGGGCAGCCCGCCTGACGAACAGCGCGCTCGCCACCTCCGGACCCACGGTTCAGTCCGTGGAGCTCGAGGGCACGCGTTACTCGCACGTCGTGGACCCCCGGACCGGTCTCGGCATCACGAACGACCGGCTTGCCTACGTGATCGCCCGCGATGCGATGATCGCCGACGCGCTCGCGACGACGTTGACGATCGTGACCGCAGACGAACGTCGCACCCTCCTCCAGCACTTCCCCGGGGTGGTCATCTCGATCGTCGAAGAGTGACCGCTCCGGCGCTAGAGCCGAGAGCCCAGAGCCCAGAGCCCAGAGCCCAGAGCCGCTCTCTACTCCTGCCTCCTCCGAATCTCCTCCGCAATGCGCGAGAGCGTGGCGCGCTCCTCGGCCGAGACCCGGCCGATGCCGAATATCCCGCCGGAGGCTTCCGCGATCTGTTCGCAGTACATCAGCAGGTCGTCCGCATCGACGCGCGCATTCCCGCCCGACGCGACCAGCGCGTTGATGAGCCGGGTCGCGCGACGGAAGACGTCGGCCGCGGGCCGTCGATCGAGCCACTGGGTGAGCTGGCGATCGGCAGCGCTGTCCTCCGCGACGCCCCGCGTCCGCGCCAGGGCCGTGACCATCCGGCGCTCGGCCGGGGTGATGGACCCCTCCGCCCAGGCCATCTCGAGCACTGGTATCAGCGGAAGGAGGCTGGCGGTTTCGGGCGTGAACCCCAGCTCGGCCAGACCATCGAGCACGTCGGGATCGCTCGTCCCCAGTTGAGCGCCCAGCGCCTTGCGCTCCTGCTCCTGCCGGGCTTTCAGCCGCATCTTCTCGATGAGCTCCCGGTCCTTCTTCTGGAAGTAGTCCTCCTCATGTGCCCGCCTGCGATCGCCGAGTGGATCGTCCGCCATCTGCCCTCCGCCGCCGATCGTAGTGGGTGGGGGGCCGGGGTTCAAGGTTCCTGGTTCCTGGTTCAGGTTTGGTCCCAGGTTGCCGTTCCAGGTTCCTGGTTCTTGGCTCTATGTCCAAAGTTCTGGTTCCAGGTCCTTTGAACTGTCCGGGTTCCAGTCCGTTCCGGGTCACCATTTCACTGTCCAGCGGCGTCAACGACTTCGGGCGGTCGCAGGGCGACCGCAGATAGGAATCGAGACGCAGCCCCGCGGGCAGCTGGTCGCCACTCGCGAAAATGCATCTTCACCCGCGCCCGGCCATCCGACCGTGAGCAGCTGGCCTTTACCTATGGACATCGCAAAGGTGCGGTGCTACGCTCATATGCTATGGCCAAAGGACAACCGACCGGCGGTGCCAAGGTCGAGGTGCTCCAGGGCACCCTCGATCTCATGGTGCTGCAGACGCTCGACACCATGGGGCCGCAGCACGGCTATGGCATCGCCCGGCGCATCGAGCAGGTCAGTGACGGCATTCTC
>DASPFV010000064.1:0-54463 GCA_035620975.1 Vicinamibacterales bacterium | reverse complement strand
CCTCACCCCAGGTCGACCGCCCGCGACCCGCGAGACCCGCGCAGCGTGCCGCGGGATCCAGCTCCATGATCCGGGCTGCGCGCGAGATGCAGGTGTGAAATGAACATCACGACGGTCGGGGTCCTCGGCTGTGGGTTGATGGGATCGGGGATCGCGCAGGTGTGCGCGTCGGCCGGATACAAGACGGTTGTCCGGGAAGTGAGCGACCCGCTGCTGGAGCGGGGGATGGGGCGGATCCGGAAGTTCCTGGCCGACGGAGTCGAGAAGGGCAAGGTCACGCCGGAGGCGAGGGATCGGACGCTCGCCAGCCTCTCCGGAACCACGCGGCTGGACGATCTTGCGGCGTGCGACCTCGTGATCGAGGCGATCGTGGAGAGCCTCGACGAGAAAACGAGGACCTATGCGGAGCTCGACGCGCGGCTCCGCGCAGCGGCGATCGTCTGCTCCAACACGTCGTCGCTCTGCATCACGGAGCTGGCGGCCAGGACCATCCGGCCGGACCGGTTCGCCGGGCTGCACTTCTTCAACCCCGTCCCCCTCATGAAGCTCGTCGAGGTGATTCGCTCACTCACGACGAGCGACGACACCTACCAGACCGTCTTTGCATTCGCGCGATCGCTGGGCAAGGAGCCGATCACGGCCCCCGACAAGCCGGGCTTCATCGTGAACCGGCTGCTGGTGCCGTACCTGCTCGACGCGATTCGAGCCTACGAGAACGGCCTCGGAACCGTCGAGGACATCGACAAGGGGATGAAGCTCGGATGCGGCTACCCGATGGGGCCGTTCACGCTGCTGGACTTCGTCGGCCTCGACACCACCTACTACATCGCGAACATCATGTTCGAGGAGTACCGGGAGCCCGCCTACGCGCCGCCCCCGCTCCTCAAGCGGATGGTGCTCGCCGGCCGCCTCGGCCGCAAGAGCGGCCAGGGCTTTTATCAGTACTGATCCTTCAGCTGCGCCAGCAGCATCCGGGCTTTGGCCTTGAACTCCCGATCCTCCGGCATCCAGTCCGCGTGGGGCTCGACGTCAAGGATCTGCTGGAGCGCCGCCCGCGCCTCGGCTTCACGGTCGAGCGCCAGGAGGGTTTCGGCAAGAAAGTACAGCGACGCGGTGCTGCGGGGATTGTAGGTGAGCGATCGCCGCAGATGGTCCTCGGACTTCCTCTTCGATCCGCCGAAGAGCCCGGGAACCTTGTAGTACCAGCGCCCGAGCGCCCGATCGGCCGATCCCTGCTGGAAGGCGGGGTCGATCTTCAGCACGGTGAGCAGGGCGTCCCGGACCTCGCCGCGATAGCGGAGCCCCTGGCGCAGGCCGTGCGCTTCGGCGAGCGCTCCCATGTTCGCGGCCATCCAGAAATGGCCTTCCGGCCGCCCGGGCTGGATTCGCGCGGCAGCCCGGCCGGCAGCGACGCCGGCTTCGAGCACGGCCTTGCGCTCGTCGGGCGGCGCGTGGCCGCCGAGCCAGTAGCGGGCGCGCGCCAGCTTCCAGGCTGATTCGAAGTCGGCCGGATCCGCGGCGACGCGGCGCGCCCAGATGGCCTCCGCCTCGCGCGCGCTGGCCAGGTCCTCGCGCCGCGCGTACAACGCGTCGGGATCATCGGCCGACTGCCGCCCGGCAGGGTGCGCCGGGCGGAGGGTCGGCACGGCCACGCCGGCGGGTTCGCCGGAAAGCGCGATGTACAATACGAAGATGCAGGACGTCATCCGGCAGCTGCTGGCGGAACTGGGCGAGAATCCCTCGCGCGAAGGCTTGCTCGACACGCCGAAACGCGTCGAGAAATCCCTGCGCTTCCTCACGAGCGGCTACGGCGCCGATGTGGATGCCGTGCTCAACAACGCGCTGTTCACTGTCGATTATAGCGAGATGGTCATCGTCAAGGACATCGACTTCTACAGCCTGTGCGAGCACCACCTGCTGCCGTTCTTCGGCAGATGCCACATCGCGTACATCCCCCAGGACAGGGTGCTCGGCCTGAGCAAGATCCCGCGCCTCGTCGAGATCTTCGCGCGCAGGCTCCAGATTCAGGAGCGCCTGACGAACGAGATCGCCGAGACCCTGCGCGAGAAAGTCAGACCGCTGGGCGTCGCCGTGGTGATGGAGGCCACTCACCTGTGCATGTCCATGCGCGGCGTCGAGAAGCAGAACTCGGTCGCCGTCACGAGCGCCATGCTCGGCGTGTTCCGCGACGATGCGCGTACGCGCATGGAGTTCCTCGAGCTGATCAGGCGGCCCGATATGGGCGATCGGCAGGTCCGCAGCAGCGTGCCAGGCCTCGCGTGCGTCACGGACTGAGGGCCGGGACCGGGGATCGCGATGGGCCCCGCTCCTCGATCCCCGCTCTCAGGTTTCGCAGCTCTGCCTGATGCACGCGTACAGGCGAGTGACGCCTTCAGTCAGCGACGCCGGACCGGGCTGCAGGATGTACGTCGATTTGATCTCGAAGATCCGATCGTGGCGGACGGCCGAGACGCAATCCCAGCCCGGCCGCTCCACGATCGTCCGCTTCCTCATCGCCTTGCCGCACCAGGACGCGATGACCACCTGCGGATCGCGGGCGGCCACTGCCTCCGCGCTCACGATCCGTCCTGATGCGAGCGGCTTGTCGCGCAGCTCGGGGAAGACGGGCGTGCCTCCGGCGATCTCGATGAGCTCGTCGACCCAGCAGATGCCCGAGATGAGCGGCTGGTCCCATTCCTCGAAGAACACGCGGGGACGCGCCGGCAGCGTCCCGGCCTTCCGCCGGACATCGTCGAGGCCGCGCGCGAGATCGTCGGCGAGCCTCTGAGCCTCGGCCGAGCGCCCGACGAGCCCTCCGAGCATTCTTACCATCTGCAGGATTCCGGCGATGTTCCGCTGGTTGAACGTGATCACGGCGAAGCCGCGGCGGATCAGCTCGGCGGCGATGTCTGCCTGCAGGTCGGAAAACGCGAGGATCAGGTCGGGCCGTAACGCTGCGATCTTGTCGAACTTCGCGTTGATGAACGCGGACACCTTCGGCTTGGCCCGCGCCTCCGGCGGCCGGACCGTGTACCCGGAGATGCCGACTACGCGGTCGCCTTCACCGAGCAGGTAGAGCGTTTCGGTCGTTTCTTCGGTGAGACAGACGATGCGTTCGGGAAACACGGCGAGGCTCGGACGCAAAAGGTTTACAGCTCATCCGTCGCGTTGTGTAGGTCTTGACCATTCTGTCACGGCTGGTCCGGACGACGCCCGCGACCTCATGCGGAGCCGACGGCTGTTTTGCCGCGATCGATCGCGGTGCTCGAGATCTGGCAGACCTCTTGCCCCGTTCGTCACACCTGCGAGTGATCCAGCGCGCTCCCCACGCTGCTCCCGACCAGCACTGAATTGACTTTGCCCGTGCCGTTCCACGGCAGGAACGCGCACGCGCACAGGAGAATCGATTGAACAGAACATCCCTGAAGGGCGGAGCTCTGCCTTCGCTGATCGTAGTCTGCCTGGCGGCTGGCGCCAGCATTGCCCGGGCCCAGTCGCTGCCCGCGCCGTGGATGGCCGCCGACATCGGATCGCCAGCCATTGCTGGCAGTGCGACCCATTCCTCGGGCACCTTCAGCGTGGTGGGGTCCGGATCGGACATCGGAGGGACTACCGACCAGTTCCAGTTCGTATACCAGACCGCACAGGGCGACTTCGAAATCCTCGCGCGTGTTGCCGCACTGGAGGCGAACGACCCGCTGGCGAAGGCCGGCGTGATGGTGCGCGCGTCGCTGGCCGCCAGCGCGCCGAATGCCTTCGTCGGCGCCACGAACCGGAAAGGCTGGATCTTCCTGCGGCGCATCGCAGCGGGAGCCGCGACCGATTCCTACAGCACCAGACCCAGCGGCGCCGCACCAGGCTGGATCCGGCTGGTGCGGGAGGGCAGCCTCCTGTCCGCCTACCAGTCCACCGACGGCAGCGCGTGGACGCTGCTCGGCAGCGAGACCATCGCGATGCCATCGACGATGTACGTGGGACTGGCCGTGACGAGCCGCAGCATCTCGAAGACGGCGCGGGCGACGTTCTCGAATGTCGCGGTGAGCCCCCTCAGCGGCGACAACCGGTTGCCCACGGTGTCCATCTCGAGCCCGGCTTCGGGCACCAGCTTCAGCGCCCCTTCGTCCATCACGATTGCGGCGGCCGCCAGCGATGCGGACGGGACGGTGAGCCGGGTGGCGTTCTATTCCGGCAGCACGTTGATAGGCTCCGACGAGACGAGCCCGTTCAGCGCGGCGTGGAGCAGCCCGCCGGCGGGCGACCACGTCCTGACGGCGGTGGCGACCGACAACGGGGGGGCGACGGCGAGCTCCGCGCCGGTGGCGATCTCGGTGAGCGGGAGCACGAACCAGCTGCCGAGCGTGGCGATCACGAGCCCGGCGAGCGGCGCGACGTTCACGGCGCCGGCGACGGTGGCGATCGCGGCGTCGGCGAGCGACGCGGACGGGACGGTCAGCCGGGTGGACTTCTACCAGGGGACGACGCTGATCGGGTCGGACACGACGGCCCCGTATACGGCTTCGTGGAGCAACGTGGCGACGGGCAACTACAGCCTGACGGCCGTGGCGCGCGACAACGCCGGAGGCACGCGGACGTCGGCCGCGGTGAGCGTCACGGTGACGAGCGGGAACCAGGCGCCGAGCGTGGCAATCACGAGCCCGGCGAGTGGCGCGACGTTCACGGCGCTGGCGACGATCTCGGTGGCGGCGTCGGCGAGCGACGCGGACGGGACGGTCAGCCGGGTGGACTTCTACCAGGGGACGACGTTGATCGGGTCGGACACGACGGCGCCGTATACGGCATCGTGGAGCAACGTGGCGGCGGGCAGCTACACCCTCACTGCGCGGGCAACCGACAACGGGGGCGCCGCGCGGACCTCGACAGGCGTGTCCATTACGGTCAACACCGCTCCCAACCAGCTGCCGAGCGTATCGCTGACGAGCCCGGCGAACGGGGCGACGTTCACGGCGCCGGCGACGATCACGGTGGCGGCGTCGGCGAGCGACCCGGACGGGACGGTCGCGGGAGTCGATTTCTACACGGGGACGCAGCTGATCGGGTCGGATACGACCGCGCCGTATACGGGGTCCTGGAGCAACGTGGCGGCGGGGACCTACAGCCTGACGGCGATCGCGCGCGACGATCGGGGGGCGAGCCGTACCTCGGCGAGCGTCACGATCACGGTGGCAGGGGCAGTCAAGATCTCGACCGTGGCGTTCACGCCGTCGGCGGATCACGCGACGAACGTGACCTCGTACAGCGTGGCGCTCCGGCGGTCGACCGATGCGGTCACGGCGACGCCGGTGGCGACGCGCGATCTGGGGAAGCCCCCGGTGGTGAACAACGAGATCGCGGTAGACATCTCGACGCTGGTCGATCCGCTGTCGTCGGGCTCCTACTACGCGGTCGTCACGGCGATCGGTCCAGGTGGCTCGACGGCCAGCACGCCTTCGGCGACGTTCACGAAGTGAGAAACCTGAGTCGGGCCGGTTGCGGTGCAGCCGGCCCGCACCCCTTTCGCCGGCCAATGCCCTCAGTCGTCCCACGGAACGGACCAGGTAACTGCGGGGTGACTATCTCGACGATTGGGCGCCAGACAGTCTTGCACGGCTCATCCGCCGTCGCGTGTAGTTCTTGACCTCTTCATCTCACGCGGTGGCTCGACAGTATCTGACCTCAACTGGAACGGCGTCCCGTTTTTCAACCCATCTCGTGCCGCGTACTGGGTGGCAGTCCTCTTGCCTCCGAACGGCGCGCCCTGCGAGCAGTTCCCCGCGTGTCCACGTGCGTTCCGACCAGCAGCAAACGTGGCGTGCTCCGTGACGTGTCGTAGCACGAACGCGATCTAGCACAGGAGAGGAAATTGGAGAGGAACCTCTTTCGGGGCGGAGCTCTGCCCTGGCTCATCGTTGTGTGTCTGACGACAGGCGCGGGGATGGCCGACGCGCAGACGCTCCCGGCACCCTGGGCGACCCGTGACATCGGGTCTCCGGCCCTTGCCGGCACTGCGAGCGTCGCGTCCGGCACCTACACCGTGACCGGCGCCGGCGCGGACATCTGGGGCACGTCGGACCAGTTCCGCTTCGTCTACCAGCCCCTCCAGGGCGACGTCGACGTGATCGCGCGGGTGGCCTCCCTGCAGCAGCAGGACGTCTGGTCGAAGGCCGGCGTCATGATCCGGGCGGATCTCACGGCCGGTTCACCGCATGCGTTCATGCTGGTGTCCGCGGCGAGGGACTACGGGTTCCAGCACCGGGCCGCGGCCGGCGGCAGCACGGGCCACACGGCGGGACCCGTCGGTTCGGCTCCGGGCTGGGTGCGCATGGTTCGCCGGGGCAGTCAGTTCACGGCTTACTACGCGACGGACGGGGGCACATGGACAACGGTCGGGAGCCAGTCGATCACCATGGGCTCGACGGTCTACGTGGGGCTGGCCGTGACGAGCCACAACCCGTCCGCGACCTCGACAGCCACGTTCACCAACGTCGCCGTGTCGAGCGCGGGCACCCTGCCGGCTCCCTGGACAAACCGCGACGTCGGGTCACCCGCCCTCGCCGGAAAGGCCGGCGTGTCGAACGGTGTCTTCTCGGTCACCGGCGCCGGCGCCGACATCTGGGGGACATCGGACCAGTTCCATTACGTGTACCAGCCGATTCAGGGCGACGCGGAAATCGTGGCGCGCGTGGCCTCGTTCAGCGCGCCGGACGGGTGGTCGAAGGCCGGGCTCATGATCCGGGCCGCCCTCACCGGTTCGTCCCAGAACGTCCTCATTGCGGCCACGCAGTCCGAGGGATGGATGTTCACGCGCCGCCTCTCGGCGGGTGCCGAGACAATTTCCAACAAGCCACGACAGCCGGGAACCGTTCCCGGGTGGATCCGGCTCGTCCGCGAGGGCAGCCTGTTCTCGGGCTACTACTCGTCGGACGGCAGTTCGTGGCTGCTCCTGGGCAGCGAGACGATCGCGATGCCCACCACGGTCTACGTGGGCCTTGCCGTGACGAGCCACAACACCGGCTCGACCGCCACGGCCACTTACTCGAACGTGACAATCAGGCAGCCGAGCGGCGGAGGGAACCAGGCCCCGACGGTGTCCATCTCGAGCCCGGCCAGCGGCGCCACCTACACCGCACCGGCCTCCATTACGATCGCCGCGGCGGCATCGGACTCGGACGGCACGGTGAGCCGCGTCGATTTCTACCGGGGCAGCACGCTGATCGGGTCCGACACCGGCAGTCCCTTCAGCGTGACCTGGAGCAGCGTGCCGGCCGGCAGCTATTCTCTGACAGCCGTCGCCACGGACAACGGCGGCGCCACTGCGACGTCGGCAGCCGTCGCGATCACGGTCGGCACGAGCACGAGCACCAGTACGGCTTTGCCGGCTCCCTGGACGAATCGTGACGTCGGATCGCCCGCCCTGGCCGGAAGGGCCAGCGTCTCGAACGGTGTCTTCTCCGTCACCGGAGCGGGAGCCGACATCTGGGGGACGTCGGACCAGTTCCATTACGTGTACCAGCCCTTCCAGGGGGACGCGGAGATCGTCGCGCGGGTCGCCTCGTTCAGCGCCCCGGACGGCTGGTCGAAAGCGGGCCTCATGATCCGGGCCGCCCTCACCGGGTCGTCGCAGAACGTCCTGGTTGCCGCGACGAGGTCCGAGGGCTGGATGTACACCCGCCGGATCACGTCCGGCGACATTACCTACTCGAACAAGCCCCGGCTGCCGGGCGCCGCGCCAGGATGGCTCCGGCTCGTGCGCCAGGGCAATCTCTTCTCGGGCTATTACTCGTCGGACGGCAGTTCCTGGACCCTCATGGGCAGCGACACGATCGTGATGCCCACCACGGTCTACGTGGGGCTGGCGGTCACCAGTCACAACACCGGCACGACCGCGACGTCGACCTATTCGAACGTGACCGTCCGGCAGCCCAGCGGCGGGAACCAGGCGCCGACCGTGTCGATATCGAGCCCCGTCAATGGCACGATCTACTCTGCGCCGGCGTCAATCACGATCGCGGCAGCGGCCTCCGATTCGGACGGCACCGTGAGCCGGGTCGATTTCTACCAGGGCAGCACGCTGATCGGGTCCGACACGAGCAGCCCCTTCAGCGTGACCTGGAGCAGCGTGCCCGCCGGCAGCTATTCGCTCACAGCGGTCGCGACCGACAACGGCGGCGCAACGGCCAGATCAGCGGCCGTTCTGATCAGTGTGGGTTCCTCGACCGTCCCGGCGACGACGCTGGCGTTCACGCCTTCGGCAGACCACGCGACCAAGGTGACCTCGTACAGCGTGGCGCTCCGGCGCGCGACGGACTCCGTGACGGCGACCCCGGTGGCCACACGCGACCTCGGCAAACCGTCGGTCGTGAACAACGAGATCCGCGTGGACATCTCCACGCTGGTGAACCCACTCCCGTCGGGGGCGTATTACGCGGTGGTCACGGCGATTGGCTCGGGCGGGTCGGCCTCGAGCACGCCCTCAGCGTCCTTCACGAAGTGATCTTAAGACCGCGACCGGGCGATCGATGATGCGGCGGGGCAGCGTTCACCGCGGCCCCGCCCGCTGACCCTTGACGGCGCGTTGGTTTCGAAGCGTGTGATCGCGGAAGGCAATTCTTTCCGGCGTGCCGGCGTGCTTCGTGTATTTCTGACCCGCTCCATGCTCCTCCCGAGCATTTTCACGGCGGCTCGCGCACTGACACGCGCGCAATTGTCCGCGCAATCTGCTCAGAAGTTCATCTGGCAGCACTATTGCGTCTCATCCGTTCACCTGCGAGCGTCCGGATCGGCTCCACGTCTGTTTCGACCAGCACGGGTGTGGGCGTCCGGGCCGCTATTCCAAACGAGATAGCTCAGAGGTGACGAGTGAGGGGATTCCTTTCGCAGGGCGGAGCTCTGTCGTGGCTGGTTGTCGTCTGCCTGGCCACGGGCACGTCCAGCGCCCACGCCCAATCGCTGCCCGCTCCGTGGATCGGCGCCGACGTCGGATCCCCTGTCCTGTCCGGCAGTGCCACCGCAGCCTCCGACACATTCACGGTGTCCGGGTCCGGTTCGGACATCGGCGGGAGCTCGGATCAGTTCTACTTCGTCTACCGGCCGATGCAGGGTGATTTCGAGATCGTCGCGCGCGTCGCCTCGCTGAAGGCATCCGAGGCGCTGGCCAAGGCCGGCGTGATGGTGCGGGGTTCGCTCGCCGCGAACGCGCAGCATGCCTTCGTCGGCGCCACGAACCGGAAGGGCTGGGTCTTCGTGCGCCGCATGACGGAAGGCGCCTCCACGGACTCCGACGGTCCCTCCCAGAACAACGGAGTGCCAGGCTGGGTCCGGCTGGTCCGGGAAGGTGACCTGCTGTCGGCGTACCTGTCCCGCGACGGCAGCGCGTGGACGCTGCTCGGCAGCGAGACCATCGCGATGGGATCGACGATGTACGTGGGGCTGGCCGTGACCAGCCGCAGCGTCTCGAAGACGGCGCGGGCGACGTTCTCGAATGTCGCGGTGAGCCCGCTCAGCGGCGACAACCAGCCGCCCACGGTCTCCATCTCGAGCCCGGCGTCGGGCACCAGCTTCACAGATCCCTCGTCCATCACGATTACGGCGGCCGCCAGCGACTCGGACGGGACCGTGAGCCGGGTGGCGTTCTATTCCGGCAGCACGTTGATCGGGACCGACGACACGAGCCCGTTCAGCGCGGTCTGGAGCAGCCCGCCGGCGGGCGACCACATCCTGACGGCGGTCGCGACCGACAATGGCGGCGCGACGGGGACCTCGGCGCCGGTGGCGATCTCGGTGAGCGGGAGCACGAACGGGCTGCCGAGCGTGGCGATCACGAGCCCGGCGAGCGGGGCGACGTTCACGGCGCCGGCGACGATCTCGGTGGCGGCGTCGGCGAGCGACGCGGACGGGACGGTCAGGCGGGTGGACTTCTACCAGGGGACGACGCTGATCGGGTCGGACCGGACGGCCCCGTATACGGCCTCGTGGAGCAACGTGGCGGCGGGCAGCTACACCCTGACGGCCGTGGCCCGGGACAACGCGGGGGAGACGCGAAGGTCGGCCGCGGTCAGCGTCACGGTGACGAGCGGGAACCAGGCGCCGAGCGTGGCCGTCACGAGCCCGGCGAGCGGGGCGAAGTTCACCGCGCCGGCGACGATCACGGTGGCGGCGTCGGCGAGCGACGCGGACGGGACGGTCAGCCGGGTGGACTTCTACCAGGGGACAACGCTGATCGGATCGGACACGACGGCGCCCTACGGGGTGACGTGGAGCAGCGTGCCGGCGGGCACCTACACGCTCACCGCCCGGGCCAGGGACGACGATGGGGCGACCCGCGCGTCGGCGGGGGTCTCCATAACCGTGAGCGCGACCTCGAACCAGCTGCCGAGCGTATCGCTGACGAGCCCGGCGAACGGGGCGACGTTCACGGCGCCGGCGAGCATCACGCTGGCGGCGTCGGCGAGCGACCCGGACGGGACGGTCGCGGGGGTCGATTTCTATACGGGGACGCAGCTGATCGGGTCGGATACGACCGCGCCGTATACGGGGTCCTGGAGCAACGTGGCGGCGGGGACCTACAGCCTGACGGCGATCGCGCGCGACGATCGGGGGGCGAGCCGGACCTCGGCGAGCGTGACGATCACCGTGGGAGGCGTCGTGAGGGGGACGACCCTTGCGTTCACGCCGTCGGCGGATCACGCGACGAGCGTGACCTCGTACAGCGTGGCGCTCCGGCGGTCGACCGACGCGGTGACGGCGACGCCGGTGGCGTCGCGGGACCTGGGGAAGCCGGCGGTGGTGAACAGCGAGATCGCGGTGGACATCTCGGCGCTGGTCGACCCGCTGCCGTCGGGCTCGTACTACGCCGTCGTCACGGCCATCGGGTCCGGGGGAGCTGCGGCGAGCGCGCCATCGCCCAGCTTCACGAAGTAGGCACACCAGCTTGCTATACTGCGGCCATGCCGCAGAAGATCGTGGTGCCGCTGGCCCTCCTCGTGTGCCTCGCGGCGGCAGGGCTCGACGCGCAGCGCCGGGCACCGGCTCGCCCTGCCGCGCCGGCGGCACCGAAGACCGTACCCGCGCAGGTCACCTGTCCCGAGCAGCTCGGTACCGGGCTGAAGACCCGCGAGCTCTTCTGCTTCGTCCTGGCCGGCCGCGATCCCGCGGAGGGTGTGCTCGTCGCGATTCCGCCGCACACCGGACCGGCCACTCTGCGCTTCGATCTGCACAACCGTCACACCTACTCGGAGGAAGAGGTCAAGGCGGGCCGGGGTTTTGCGAAGCACACGGCCGTCGTGGGGATCCTGACGATGGCCGGCGATCTCCTCGGCCGCGGCGCCGTGCAGACCGAGTTCCGTACGGCGGGCGATCTCTACGATCGCATCACGGGCGGGGCCGGCCCCGGCGGCACCAAGGCTGTCGCGCCGCTCGGACGCGAGCAGGTTGTCGCGACCATTCCCGCCGGCGTCGAGCAGGTCAGCGTGCTCGGTGAGCTGCTCGACGCGACGACCTCGGCCGGGCGCGAGATCGCTACGCCCGGTCGGCCCGTCGCGATCATCAGCAACGTGGAGGTCGAGTATCGGCCGGCCGCCGGCAGGCGCTGATCGGCTGCTGTGCTGGTGCGGCGAGGCCAGCTTTTCAGCCGGCGTCCCGCGGCGATCGCCCCGGCCGGACGTCCGCACGTGCCCGGCCTGGTCCGCGTTCGCGCTATGATCGCCGGATGACCGTACGTGACGTGATCGTGATAGGCGCGGGTCCGGCGGGGCTCGCGACCGCCATTGCGGCGAGCCGCCGCGGCCTCTCCTACCTCGTCGTCGAGAAAGGTGCCCTCGTCAATTCCCTGCTGCACTATCCGACCGAGATGATTTTTTTCACGACGCCCGAGCTGATGGAGATCGGCGGGCTGCCGTTCGTGAGCCCCTACGAGAAGCCGACCCGGCTCGAGGCCCTGCGGTACTACCGCCGCGTCACCGATGCCCTTGCGCTCGAGATCGTGTTCGACGAGGCTGTCGTCGCCGTGACCCGGGAGGACGGCGTGCCGGACTCCGCCGGCTCGTTCGTGGTCGACACGCATTCGGCGCGCGGCGTCCGCCGTTCCGTTCGAGGGCGTACCGTCGTGATCGCGACCGGGGCGTACGACGTGCCCAACCTGCTGGACATTCCGGGCGAGGACCTGCCGCACGTCTCGCACTACTACACGCAGCCGCACCCGTTCTTCAGGAAGCGGGTCGTCGTCGTCGGAGGCAAGAACTCCGCCGCCGAGGCGGCGCTCGACCTCTATCGGGCGGGAGCCAGAGTGACGCTCGTGCATCGCGGTGCGGCGCTGTCCGACTCGATCAAGTACTGGGTGAAGCCGGATATCGAGAACCGTCTGCGCGAGGGCACGATCGAAGGACGGCTCGAGACGCGGGTCCTCGAAATCCGCCCGACGACCGTGGTCGTCGAACGCGCGCAGGTCGTGAGCGAGCTTCCGGCCGACGCGGTCTTCCTCCTGACCGGCTATCGCTCCGACAGCCAGCTGCTGCGGGCTGCCGGCGTCCGCATCGATCCCGACACCTGCGGTCCGGTCTTCGACGGCACGACGTTCGAAACCAGCGTCCCGGGGCTGTATGTCGCGGGGGCGGTCGTGGCCGGCGTGCAGAGCGGGAAGATTTTCATCGAGAACGGTCGGTTCCACGGCGAGCAGGTGATCCAGGCCGTGGCCCGGCGACTGGGCGCACCGGCGGGCGCGGCCACCCCGGTCAGTTGACGAAGTCGCGGCCGCTCCATCGGTGGCGCGCGACAATGACCTTCATCTCGAGCAGCTCGATGAGCGACCGGCAGCGGGCCAGCAGGCCCTCGCGCTCGAGCAGCGCCTGCTTCTCGACGGGCTCGAGCTCGAGGTACTGCGCGAGCGCGTTCACGAGGTCCTCGTCGGGCATGGTCGGGGGCACCTTCGGGTCCGCCCCCCGTCCTTCGGGCTGCGGTACCAGGAGCGCCTCCAGGCGCCGCCGCGCCATCCGCATCTCCGTCCGGTCCTCGTCCGTCATCTGTTCGAGCAGGCTGTCCACCTGGGCGATGCGGTAGGTGCGGCTGTCGTCCTCGTCGAGGATGCGGAACTTCTCGAGGCCGCGCAGCACGATATTGAAGCGGCCGTCCGGCAGGCGCTCGGCGTGGGTGATCAGGCCAGCGCAGCCAATCGAATAGACCGGCGGCCGACCCTCGTATTCCGCTTCCCATCCGGGCCGCAGCAGGATCATCCCGATGATGCGATCCCCCTCGAGCGCGTCGTTCACCATCTCCCGGTAGCGCGGCTCGAAGATGTGCAGCGGGAGGAACACGTTCGGAAACAGCACTGCGTTCGGCAGCGGAAAGAGGGGGATGGTCGGTGGCAGCATGGGCGAGCCGGCTCGTTAGTGTACCGTTCTCGTCTTCCTGTCCATGTAGTCCATGAGCACGTACCGGCCGAGAGTCCGGGGCGTCGTGAAGTACGCCTTGCCGTGGCAGATCTGCGCGACGCGGCGGACGAAGCTGACGAGGTCGTGATCGCGCGCCAGCATGAACGTGTTGATGAGGATGCCGGCTTTGCGGCAGGCCGCGACCTCCGCGAACGTCTCCGAGACGATGAACGGATCCAGGCCGAACGCATTGCGGTAGATGCGGCCGTCGGGCCTGGTGAGCGCGGACGGCTTCCCGTCGGTGATCATGACGATCTGCCGCATGTCTTTCCGCTGGCGCTCGAGGATGCGCCGGGCCAGCCGCAACCCCTCGCGCGTGTTGGTGTAATACGGACCGACGCGGACGCGGGCGAGGCGGGTCAGCGGGATCTCCTCGGCCGAGTCGTGGAAGAGGACGACCTTCAGGGCGTCGCCGGGATACTGGAGCCGGATCAGGTTCGCGCGCGCGAGCGCGACGCGCTTGGCGGGCGTGAAGCGGTCCTCCCCGTACAGAATCATGCTGTGGCTGCAGTCCAGCATCAGCACCGTCGCGCAGGAGCTCTGGTACTCCCCCTGGACGACCATCAGGTCCTCGTAGTCGACCTCGATGGCCTCGCGGCCGACCGCCCGGCTGCGCGTGACGGCGTTCAGGATGGTGCCGCTGGCGTCGAGGTTGAGCGTGTCCCCGAACTCGTACTCCTTGGCGGCCCCGCTGGCCTCGATGCCCGTGGACATCTCGCGGGTGTCGTGGCGTCCCACGCTGCTCTTGCCGAGCGAGCCGAGCAGGTCGCGCAGCGCGCGATAGCCGAGGAAGTCGAGGCTCTTGTCGGTGATCTCGAAGCGAACGTTGCGCTCGGCGTGGCCGACGCCCGGGCCTGGGGCCTCGCGCGCGTCGCGGTCGCGACGGTCGGGTGACGACGTCAGGTAGCCCTGCCGCTGCAGCTTGTCGATGATGCGCTGAATGAGCTCGTCGAGGCGCTCCTCGGCATCGTCGGCCCGCTGCCAGTCCTTGCCCAGGAGCTTCTCGAGGGTCTCTTCCGACAGCAGCCCGCCGCTCAGCAGCGCCTCCAGGATCGCGTCGTGGAGCGCCTGCATCGAGTGGCCGGGTTCGTCCTCGTCGTAGGGGAGACCGTACGGATTCTCGAATCCGCTCGACAGGAGCATGTCGGAGAGCCGGGAGAGCAGGTCCTCGAGATCGAGGCCGTCGAGGTCCTCCGGCGTGAACTTCGAATAGCGGTACTTCATCCGGGCGATCTCAGTTGTAGTACTTCTTCTTCGCGCCGGGCAGCTGGACGTCGCGCTCGAGCGCCGGTTCCGGTGCCACGCGCGGCGGGCGCCGCGGCTGCTCGGTCGCGTGGTAGCGCCACTCGTCGGAGCGGCTGATCTTCTTCTGCGCGTAGAGTCCCTCGAGGACGAAATCGACCGCCGACGCGAGCAGCGGCGGCTCGGCGCCGGCCGGGAGGCCCGCATGGCGGGTCAGCTCGCGGAGGCCCTGGACCTGCGCGGTGCGCTCGAGCAGCTCCCGGGCCGGCAGCGTGTCATCGACCTGCAGGGTGCCGCCCAGGTCGAACCATTCCGTGACCTGCCGCAGGTCCGCCTCCGCGAAGTACCCCGCGAAGACGTTCCCCACCGCGGCGCGGATGATGTCGCGCGCGACGTTGTCTGCGCCGCGCAGCTCCCCCTCGTACTCGAGCTCGAACTTCCCGGTGATCGCCGGCAGCGCGGCGTACACGTCGGTGATCCGCGGCACCACGATCGGCTCGCCGCCCAGCAGCGCGCGCCGCTCGGCGTTCGACGCGACGTTCTCCAGCAGCGAGATGGGCAGGCGCTGGCTCACGCCGGACCGCTTGTCGATCTTCGGATCCTGCCGCGCCTGAAAGGCAATCTCCTCGACGACCTCCCGCACGAACGCTGGAACCTCGAGCGAGCGGTTCCGGGCGTCGACCCAGGACTCCTGCGCCGTGATGGCCATCGCGTCCTGCCGGGTGACGGGGTAATGCGTACGGATCTCCGACCCGATGCGGTCCTTGAGCGGCGTGATGATCTTGCCGCGCGCGGTGTAGTCCTCGGGGTTCGCGCTGAAGACCATCATCAGGTCGAGCTCGAGCCGGATCGGATAGCCTTTGATCTGCACGTCCCCTTCCTGAAGGATGTTGAAGAGGCCGACCTGGATCTTGCCCGCGAGGTCCGGCAGCTCGTTGATCGCGAAGATGCCGCGGTTTGCCCTCGGCAGCAGGCCGTAGTGCATCGTCAGCTCGCTGGAGAGGTGCAGGCCGGCACGCGCCGCCTTGATCGGGTCGAGATCCCCGATCATGTCCGCGATCGTCACGTCGGGCGTGGCGAGCTTCTCGACGTAGCGCGCCGCCCGCGGCAGCCAGGCCACCGGGAGGTCGTCGCCCTCGTCACGCAGCCTGGCCGTACACACGGCACAGATCGGCGCGAACGGATCGTCGTGAATCTCGCAGCCGGCCACGACGGGGATGGTCTCGTCCAGCAGGTCTGTCAGGGCGCGCAGGATCCGGCTCTTGGCCTGGCCGCGCAGGCCCAGCAGGATGAAATTGTGCCGCGACAGCATCGCGTTGACGATCTGCGGGACCACCGTCTCGTCGTAGCCGACGATCCCCGGAAACAGCCGGTCGCGCCGCCGCAGCCGCTCGATCAGGTTCTCGCGCAGTTCGTCCTTCACCGGGCGCCGGCGCACACGGCCCGCCGCGACCGCGGCACGGAGATCGCCGAGCGTGGCCGGGAGAGATGCGGGAAGAGAGGTCGAGGAAGAGGCCGAAGGGGGAACCATACTGCATCTTACATCGGTGCGGGGCTCCCGGACTCGATTCTCGAGACCGGTATGGGCGGTGCAACGAATCGCCGCGGCCGCTCCGACCTCCCGGCCCCCGGATCGCCGCCTGCCCGTGACGTAAGATGAGGCCCTTGTCATCTCATCCGCGGCCCGAGCGCCGCCCCCTCGTCTACGCCCATCGCGGAGGCGCGGCGCTTCGGCCCGAGAACACCCTGGCCGCATTCGATCACGGGCTCGCCCTCGGGGCCGACGGTCTGGAGCTCGACGTCCATCTCTCGCGGGATGGTGCCGTCATGGTGCATCACGACGACACGCTCGATCGGACCACCAACGGCCGCGGCCCGATTCGGGACGCTCGCGCCGAGGATCTGGCCGCGCTGGACGCGGGGTACCGGTTCATCGCACCGGATCCCGCGACGCCGGTCTACGCTTTCCGTGGGCAGGGGATCGCGATCCCGCGGCTGGCGACCGTGCTCGGCCGGTACCCGGGCGCCCGCCTGATCATCGAGTTGAAGGACAACGAGCCGGAGCTGGCCCGGCGGACCATCGACGAGATCCGCGGGGCCGATGCCACCGATCGAGTGGCCCTGGGCTCGTTCTTCTGGCGTGTGCTGCGCGAAGCCCGGCTGTACGAGCCCAGGATCCCGACCGGGGCGTCGAAGGAAGAGACGAGGTGGGCGCTGTACCGCTCGTACGTCCGCTGGCCGCTGGGGCGCACGCGCTACCGCGAGCTGCAGGTGCCGGAGCGGTCGGGGTCCACGACGGTCGTGTCGCCGCGATTCATCGCGCACGCGCACCGCGCCGGACTGCCGGTGAAGGTGTGGACCGTGGACGCGGCTCCCGACATCCGCCGGCTGCTGTCATGGGGAGCCGATGCCATCATCAGCGATCGGCCCGACGTCGCGGTCGCGGTCGTGCAGTCCTGGGCCGCCGGCGGCGGGAACGCCGGGCCGGTGCCGTCAGCGGGCCGCCGCTGAATCGCGCCGTGCGCCTCACTTCCGCCCGGCGCTCGTCAGGGCGTCGGCCGTCACGAAGCGCGGCTCGATGTCGACGGGGACGTCCTGCAGCCGGTCGAGCACGGCTTTCACCGGCGGTCGAACCACGCCGAGCCTGTCGATGAGCGCCTTCGCCTTGTCGTAGCTGCCTTCGGCCTGGAGCGTCATGATGTCGCGCGTCAGCGACGTCACCGCCTCGGCGATCTTCGCGGCATCGACGGCGAACGTCCCGTCGCCGTTCACGCGGACCGCGCCGGCGTCGAGGAAGTAGTTGAGCTGAATGGCGATTCCGCGGCCGTGCGCCTCGTTCACCCCGAACCGGATGGACCTGAACGCCGAGGCCAGGAACGTCGTGTACATCGTGCGGGCGACCTCCGGGTCGATGCGGCCACGATCGGCCAGCTGCCGGAGCGCCCAGAGTCCGGACACGTCGGCCTTGGCTTCCTCGATCGCGCTGTAGGTCTCCTTCAGCTCCTGGCGGACGGTCGTGGCCCGACCCCCGGCCGTGATGTTGTGAGGTCCGAGGCCGTGCATCAGCTCGTGCATCAGGATATGCGTGAAGAACGCGTCGAAGGACACGTCGCGGCGGGCAGCCTCCGGCAGGGCGACTTGCGCAATCGGCTGCAGCACCGTCCGGAACTTGGCTTCCTGCACGTTCTTGAGCATCACCCTCTTGGTGCCCTTCTCCTTCACGACGCGCTCGTCGTTCGGCAGGTTGAAGGCGGCTGTCTGCACGCCGCTGTTGGCATCCCCGGCCGTGAACACGACGTTCACGACGCGAATCGGCGCGAGGGCGCCCAGCGACGGGTTGCGGTACCGGGCGTCGATCGGCAGGGCGTTCTCCAGCCCCTGGAGCTCTGAGCCGAAGACCTGCAGCCGCTTCGTCTCCGCATCGTCACGCACGGTGATGAATGCTTCGAACGCAGCCTTGTAGTTGAACCACTCGTCTTCGTAGACCTCGTAGGGGCCGATCGTGGGCTCGATGGAGGCGTCGAGCTCCATCCAGGCGACGTCGCTCGCATAGTAATCGTTCGAGAGCAGCGCCTCTGCCCGGCTCGAGAGGTACGTCTTCAACGTGGGCTGTGTCGTCAGCCCCGCGGCGTCCCGCATCAGCGCGGCGGCGATCGCGAGGCTGCCCTGGTACTCGACTGAATAGGGCACGGCCACGAAGGCGCCGTCAGGACGCCGACGGATCGTCGTGAAGAAGCCCGTGGCCTCTGACCGGGCGGGTCCGCTGAGGGAGTCGATCCACCGCTGCACGTCGGGCTTGCCGGCGCCAGCCGGGTAGAAGTTGGCCCCCTCGGGCTTGTCCGGCACACCCGGGACGAAGACGCGGTTGTGATCGAGCCGCGACCACGGCCCCTTGTTGATGAGGAAGTACTGGAGACGGCTGCGGGCGAGCTGCGCCTGCTCGGCGCCAGGGCCTGTTGCGGCCCCGGCGTGTCTGGCCGCGTCGCGCGCCAGCCGCTGGAGCAGCGCGTCGTTGCCGGCCCACACCTGCTGCAGAAACAGCCCATCCATCACCCGCGCCACGTCGATCAGTCTCGCCAGCGCCTGCTGCTCTGCCGGCTGCAGACGGCTGACGTCGGCAGCGATGTCAACGGGTGCGAACCGCGCGGCCATCTCGGCCAGCTCGGCGGCCGTGGGCAACGTCCGGGTATCCTGCACAGGTGTCTCTCCAATGATGGCCGCGGGGACGGCCGTCCCCAGCAGGGCGGCCAGCGCGAGTGCGACGCTCAGGTGCTGCTGCATGGCTCTTCAACGTTGGTTCACGACGTGGACGAGGCGGCCGTCCGCTCCGCGCGCGGCGCGTGTGACAGGGGCGCGGCCCGGGGACTACAATAGTAGCCTTGGACTGGCGCTGTGAAGGCCCGCATCGGGCGACGCCGCGGCTCGGCCCGGCAGCCTGCCCGATGGATCGCACTGGTCAGCTTCATCCCGGCCGGTTTCGCGCCCGAGGATTCACCAACAATGAGGAACATCGCACCCCGTGACGCCTCCGAGCTGGAGGCTATCGAGCAGCGGGAATGGCTCGAGTCGCTCGACTACGTCATCCAGCAGGGCGACCGCGCGCGCGTGCAGCGGCTGCTGGCTTCACTCCGCAATCGCGCCAAGATGGCGGGCGTGGCGCTGCCGTTCACGGCCGTCACGCCGTACGTGAACACCATTCCGCCGGAGAGCCAGACGCCGCTTCCCGGCAGTCAGGAGATCGAGCGCCGGATCAAGAGCCTCGTTCGCTGGAACGCCATGGCCATGGTCGTGCGCGCCAACCGGCTGTCGGACGGGATTGGCGGCCACATCTCGACCTACGCCTCCGCGGCCACCCTGTACGAGGTTGGCTTCAACTACTTCTTCCGCGGCACTGGCGGGGAAGGCGACGGCGATATCGTCTACTTCCAGGGCCACGCGTCTCCCGGCGTCTACGCCCGTGCGTTCCTCGAAGGCCGGCTGCCCGTCGAGCGGCTGGAGAACTTCCGACAGGAGCTGTCGCCGGGCGGGGGCCTCTCGTCGTATCCCCACCCGTGGCTGATGCCCGACTTCTGGCAGTTTCCCACGGTGTCGATGGGGCTCGGTCCCATCATGTCGATCTACCAGGCGCGCTTCAATCGCTACCTGGAAGATCGCCAGCTGAAGAAGCCGTCGGACTCGAAGGTCTGGTGCTTCGTCGGCGACGGCGAAACGGACGAGCCCGAAGCGCTCGGCGCCATCAGCCTGGCCGCGCGCGAGAAGCTCGACAACCTGATCTTCGTGATCAACTGCAACCTGCAGCGCCTGGACGGTCCGGTGCGCGGCAACGGCCACATCGTCCAGGAGCTCGAGGCGATCTTCCGCGGGACCGGCTGGAACGTCATCAAGGTCCTCTGGGGCTGCGACTGGGATCCGCTGCTGGCGGCTGATCACGAGGGGCTGCTGGTGAAGCGGATGGGCGAGATCGTCGACGGACAGTACCAGAAGTACGCGGTCGAGTCCGGCACCTACCTCCGGGAGCATTTCTTCGGGGCGGACCCGCGGCTGCAGGAGATGGTGAAGCACCTGTCCGACGAGCAGCTCAAACGGCTGCGCCTGGGCGGACACGACCCGGTGAAGGTCTACAACGCGTACAAGGCCGCGGTGGAGCACAAGGGCCAGCCGACCGTCATTCTCGCCCGCACCATCAAGGGGTACGGGCTGGGCGAGGCCGGCGAGGGCAAGAACGTCACGCACCAGCAGAAGAAGCTGAACGAGAACGATCTGAAGTCGTTTCGCACCCGCTTCGGCATTCCGATTTCGGACGACGAGATCGCCGAGGCGCCGTTCTACCGGCCGCCGGACGACAGCCCGGAGCTGCAGTATCTGCGCGAGCGCCGGAAGGCGCTCGGCGGATGGATGCCCACCCGCGAGGTGCGAATCGAGCCGCTGCGCGCCTCGCTCGACGGCCTCTTCGAGGAGTTCTTCAAGGGCACCGAAGGCCGGAAGGCGTCGACGACGATGGTCTTCGTCCGGATGCTGGCCAAGCTCCTGCGCGAAAAGGAGATCGGCGAGCTCGTAGTGCCGATCGTCCCGGACGAGGCGCGGACGTTCGGCATGGAATCGCTCTTCCGCGCCGTCGGCATCTACTCCCACGTGGGCCAGAAGTACGAGCCCGTCGACATGGACACGCTCCTCTATTACAAGGAGGCGCAGGACGGCCAGATCCTCGAAGAGGGCATCACCGAGGCCGGATCGATGTCCTCGTTCATCGCCGCGGGCACCGCGTATGCGATCCACGGCGTCAACACGATCCCCTTCTTCATCTTCTATTCGATGTTCGGCTTCCAGCGCGTTGCCGACCTGATCTGGGCGGGCGCCGACTCCCGCGTCCGCGGGTTCCTCCTGGGGGCCACGGCCGGCCGGACGACGCTCGCGGGAGAGGGGCTGCAGCACCAGGACGGCCACAGCCACGTGTTCTCGCTCTCGGTCCCGAACTGCCTGTCGTTCGACCCGGCGTTCGCGTATGAACTGGCGGTGATCATCCAGGACGGCATCCGCCGGATGTACACCGAGCAGGAGAGCGTGTTCTACTATCTCACCGTCATGAACGAGCAGTACGAAATGCCCGCGATGCCCGAAGGGGCCCGCGACGGGATCCTCAAGGGGATGTACCGGTTCAGCGCCGCTGCCAACCGGAAGGCGAAGCTGCGCGCGCAGCTGCTCGGCAGCGGCGCGATCCTCAACGAGGTGATCAAGGCCCAGAAGCTGCTGGAGAAGTACGAGGTCGCCTCCGACGTCTGGAGCGTCACGAGCTACCAGGAACTGTACCGGGACGCCCACGCGGCGGATCGCTGGAACATGCTGCATCCGACGGAGAAGCCGCGGGTCCCGTACGTCACGCAGCTGCTCGGGGACACGGCCGGCGTCATCGTCGCGGCCTCCGACTACCTGAAGGTCCTGCCGGGTTCGCTGGATCGCTGGATGCCCCGTCGCGTCCGCGCCCTCGGAACGGACGGGTTCGGCCGGAGCGACGATCGCCAGGGGCTGCGCGACTTCTTCGAAGTGGATGCGCGGTTCGTCGCGCTCGCGACGCTGACCGAGCTGGCTCGAGAGGGTCAGATCGACGCGAAGGTCGTGGCGCAGGCGATCAAGGACTTCGAGATCGATCCCGAGAAGCCGAACCCGGCGAGGAGCTGAGTCCACCGCGTGCAGCCTGCCGACCGGGCTTCGGTCCGTCGGGATGTGGCCGCGGCCGTCTGATTGATCAGCCCCGGACATCACACGACCATGCCAACCGATTTCAAACTGCCCGAGCTCGGCGAGAACGTGACCGCCGGCGATGTCGTCCGCGTTCTGGTGTCGAGCGGCGACACGATCGCGAAGGATCAGCCCCTTCTGGAGCTCGAAACCGACAAGGCGACGATCGAGGTGCCCTCGACCGTGAGCGGGACCGTGCGCGACATCCACATCAAGGCCGGGGAGCGCGTGAAGGTCGGGCAGACCGTGCTCACCGTCGATGAGGACGGCGCCGGCGCCGCCAGGCAGGCGCCCCAGTCCGAGGGGGCGAAGCCGAAGCCGCAACCCGCCGGTGCGCCCCAGGAGGGGGGCCTGAGTCAGAAGGCCCCGGGGGCCCCCGAGGCGCAGCCCGCGCCGGAACGCGCGGACGAGCCCCCCGGGCGGCAGAAGCCGCGCGGCGAGGTCGTCGAGATCAGCCGGGGCTCCAGGCCTGCCGCGGCGGCCGCGGCCGCGGCACCGTCTCAGCCGGGCGAAGCGGAGACCGAAGGCCCGCCGCCGCCCGCCGCGCCGTCGGTCCGCCGGCTCGCCCGCGAGCTCGGCGTCGATATCCGGCGGGTCGCCGGCACGGGTGCCGAGGGGCGGATCAGCGCCGAGGACGTGCAGGCGTACGTGCGCGCGGCTCTATCGGCCGGTGGCGGCGCCGCGCCGGCCGCGGCGCCCGATGTGCAGCTGCCCGACTTTTCCCGGTGGGGCGAGGTCGAGCGGAAGCCGATGAGCAACATCCGGCGCAAGACCGCCGAGCACCTGAGCCGCGCCTGGACGACGATTCCGCACGTCACGCAGCACGACAAGGCCGACATCACGGCTCTCGAAGCCCTGCGGAAGCAGTACTCGGCACAGGCCGAGAAGGCCGGCGGCAAACTGACGATGACCGCCATCGCGCTCAAGGTGGTCGCCGCGGCGCTCCGGCGGTTTCCGCAGTTCAACAGCTCGATGGACAGCGCACGGAACGAGATCGTCTACCGGAAATCCGTCCATATCGGCGTGGCCGCTGACACCGAGCGCGGCCTGCTCGTGCCGGTCGTGCGCGAGGTCGATCGCAAGGGCCTGATCGAGCTGTCGGTCGAGCTGGCGCAGCTCTCGGAGAAAGCGCGGGCCGGCAAGCTGTCGCTCGAGGAGATGCAGGGCGGCGGGTTCTCGATCTCCAACCTGGGCGGGATCGGCGGCACCGCGTTCACGCCGATCGTGAACTGGCCCGAGGTGGCGATCCTGGGCATCTCGCGCGGCGCGTACGAGCCCGTATGGAAAGACGAGCGGTTCGAGCCGCGCCTGATGCTGCCGCTCTCGCTCTCGTACGATCATCGCGTGATCGACGGCGCCGATGCTGCACGGTTCCTGCGATGGGTCGCCGAGGCGTTCGAGCAGCCCTTCCTCATGCAGTTGTATGGCTGACTCGACTCAACTCGTGGTGATCGGCGCCGGTCCTGGAGGGTACGCCGCCGCGTTTTACGCGGCGGATCGGGGGATGAAGGTCTCGTTGGTGGACCCGGAGCCGAATCCCGGAGGCGTCTGCCTCTACCGGGGATGCATTCCTTCCAAGGCTCTCCTGCACGTGGCCGAGGTCATCCGCGAGGCGCGGCATGCCGAGGCGTGGGGCGTCAGCTTCGGTGGACTGCAGATCGACGTCGGCCGCGTGCGCGCGTTCAAGGACAAGGTCGTTTCGCAGCTCACCGGCGGCGTCGGGCAGGTGGGCCGCCTGCGGAAGGTCGACTACATCCAGGGACGCGCCGCATTCGAGGACAGCCGCACGCTCGAGATCACCCGCGAGGGGAGCGGCAGCCCGGAGCGCCTCGGATTCGAGCACGCGATCATCGCCACCGGATCCCGTCCATCCACGATTCCCGGCCTGTCGATCGACAGCGGGCGCGTGATGGACTCGTCGGCGGCCCTCGACCTGCCGGACGTGCCTCGGTCCCTGCTGGTGGTGGGCGGCGGCTACATCGGCCTCGAACTGGGGACCGTTTATGCGGCGCTCGGATCGAAGGTGACGGTGGTCGAGATGACCGGCGGGCTCCTGCCCGGGGCGGACCGCGATCTCGTCAACATCCTGGCGCGCCGCGTGGAATCCATGTGCGAGGCGGTACTGCTGAACACGAAGGTCGTCGGCATGCAGGAATCGAGGCAGGGCATATCGGTGACGTTCGAAGGCGCGCTGCCCGACGGCATGGCTCCCGAGCGGACCTTCGATCGCGTGCTCGTGGCGATCGGGCGCCGGCCGAACTCCAACGTTCCGGGTCTCGAGAAGACCCGGGCCGTCGTCGGCCCGCGGGGATTCATCGAGGTCGATCCGGCTCGCCGGACCGCGGATCCCGCCATTTTCGCCATCGGTGACGTGGTCGGCGAGCCCATGCTGGCGCACAAGGCCTCGCACGAGGCGCGCGTGGCCGTCGACGCCATCCTGGGCGAGCGCGTGGCCTTCGAGCCGCTCGCCATCCCGGCCGTCGTCTTCACCGATCCGGAGCTGGCCTGGTGCGGCCTCACCGAGACGGATGCCGAGAAGCAGGGACGCGAGGTCGCCGTCGCCCGGTTCCCATGGGGGGCGTCGGGCCGCGCCATCACCCTGGACCGCACCGACGGCCTGACGAAGCTGGTGCTCGATCCGAAGAGCGAACGCGTGCTCGGCGTGGGAATCGTAGGCCCAGGCGCCGGCGAGCTGATCGCCGAGGGAGTGCTGGCCGTCGAGATGGGCGCAACCGTGAGCGACGTGAAGCTCACCATCCATCCGCATCCGACGCTCTCGGAGACGCTCATGGAATCGGCCGAGGTGTTCTTCGGCGAGAGCACGCACGTCCACAAGCCGCGTCGGCGGAAGGAAGCGGCCACCGGTGGCCACTAGCGCGCGCGATTGAGCTGATCCGCGCAGCCGGCGTCAGGAACCGACGCGGGCGAGATCGCGGGCCTTCCGGAAGACGTGCGCCAGCATGGCCGGCTCGAGCTTCCCGGTGTTGGTGTTCTGGCGGCTCGGATGGTAGGAACCGATGACGGCGACATCGGGAGCAACTTTGTAGATTACGCCGTGGCCGAAGGTCGGCCTGGGCCGTACGATGATGCCTCTCGCAGCCAGGAGGCGCCAGGCCGTGTCGAACGCGACGCGGCCGAGCGCGACGATCACGCGCACGCGGGGCAGCGCGCGCGCCTCGGCCGCCAGGTGCTCGAAGCAGGCGTCGATCTCCGCAGGCGTGGGCCTGTTGTCGGGCGGGGCGCATCGCACGGCTGCCGCGATGTACGCGTCCTTCAGCACGAGGCCGTCGTCCACGTGGTGCGAGGTCGTGAGGTTGGCGAAGCCGGCGGCGTGCATCGCCCGCATGAGGAAATCCCCGGATCCGCCGACGCCGTCGCCCGTGAAGACCCGTCCCGTGCGGTTGGCGCCGTGGGCCGCCGGCGCGAGCCCGATAACCAGCACGCGGGCCTGCGGGTCGCCGAAGCCGGGCACCGGGCGTGCCCAGTACGTCTGATCGCGGTAGGCGGCGCGCTTCTCGACGGCGATGCGCTCGCAGTACGCGCGAAGACGCGTGCACCGGCGGCAGGCGACGATGTCACCCCGGACCCGATCGAGTGTGGCGCTGGGCACGCGATGATCGGGCAGCGTCAGCCGCCGAGCGAGACACGCCGCGAGAACGAGTCCGCCTGCTCGTGGGCATGGTAGGAGCTTCGCACCAGCGGACCCGACTCCACGTGGCCGAATCCGAGATCCAGCGCGACGCGTTTCAGCTCCGCGAACTCGGCGGGCGTGTAGTAACGCGCCATGGGCAGGTTGGCCAGCGACGGCCGGAGATATTGGCCAATCGTCAGGATCCGGCAGCCGGCCGCGCGGAGGTCGCGCAGCGTCGCCACGACTTCGTCGATCTCCTCGCCCAATCCGACCATCAGCCCCGATTTCGTCGGGATCGCCGGCCTGTACGTGCGCGCGCGGTCCAGCAGCTCGAGCGCCCGCGCATAGCGGCCGCCAGGACGGGCCGTGCGATAGAGCCGCGGCACCGTCTCGATGTTGTGGTTCAGCACGTCGGGTCCCGCGTTCAGCACGGCACGGAGAGACGACTGGTCACCCTGGAAGTCAGGAATCAGGACTTCGATCCGGCAGCCCGGACGACGACGGCGGGTTTCGTCGATCGTGCGCGCGAACTGTTTGGCGCCGAAGTCGGGCAGGTCGTCGCGGTCCACTGACGTGACGACCACATAGTCGAGGCCCATGGCCTGGATAGCGCTGGCGACCTTGGCCGGTTCGTCTTCGTCCGGCGGGCGCGGTGTGCCGTGCGCGACGTTGCAGTAGCCGCACGACCGCGTGCACGTGTCGCCGAGGATCATGAAAGTGGCCGTGCCGTGGTGCCAGCACTCGCCGATGTTCGGGCAGTTCGCTTCCTCGCAGACAGTGTGCAGCCCCAGCGATCGCATGAGTCCCTTGAGCCGGTGGTAGTTCTCGGAGCCGGGGGCACGCACCTTCAGCCACTCGGGCTTGGGTGGCGTCGGAAGCTCCTCGGCCCTCTTCCGTCGTCCTCGGATGAACGCAACCGGGGAGGTAGTCATGGTGGCGGGACGTGCGGCCCGAACGCGGCGGGACGCCGCGCTGTGCACGTGCCGTGCAGTGCAGGCTGGCGGGGGCCGCTGAGCTGTATCAGCCTTTTCAAGCCCCCGATCGGCTTGTCACAGCACGGCACCATGCAGCCGGCACTGTGCACATGCAGCGTCATTATACTACTGCAATGGCTGCGATCTCGATTACCTGGCTCGGTCATGCGTCCTTCGTGATCACCACTCCAGGCGGGAAGGCCATCGCGACCGATCCGTGGCTGGAGGGCAATCCCTCGTGTCCGCCCGGGACCCGCATCGACAAGGCCGACGTCATCCTTCTCTCCCACGGCCACAGCGATCATTCGGGAGATGTCGTGGCCACGGGGCGTGCGACCGGAGCGCCCGTCGTCGCCGTGTTCGAGCTGGGGATGTGGCTCCGCAAGAAGGGACTGCAGAACGTGATCGACATGGGCGTCGGCGGCACGGTGGAGGTTGCCGGGCTCCATGTCACGATGACGCCCGCGGTCCACACGAGCAGCGTCATCGAGGACGGCACGCCCGTGTACCTGGGCGCGCCGGCCGGGTTCGTCGTGCGGCTCGAAAACGGGCAGAAGTTCTATTTCGCCGGCGACACGGCCCTCTTCGGGGACATGCGGCTCATCGGCGAAGTGCACGCTCCCGATATCGCGTTCCTGCCGATCGGCGACCATTACACGATGGGCCCTGAGGACGCGGCGCGTGCGGCCCGGCTGCTCGGCGTTCGCCAGGTGGTGCCCATGCACTACGGAACCTTCCCGCTGCTGACCGGCACGCCGGATCACCTGAAGCGCCTGCTGGATCCCCTGGGCGTCGACGTCCTCGTCCTGAAGCCGGGGGAAACCGCGCGGTGACGCGTCGGGCATCTAGGCTCCGCCTCGCTCGTCGCATCGTTCGATAACGCCGCGCTGACTTGAGTCATTTGTACAAGTTCTGAGAGGTCGAGGCTCTGGCAATTTGACGAACCTGCCGCGGCTCCGGTAAAGTCCCTGGCATGCGTTCTGGGTCGTGCCGCACCCGGTTTTTCGCGTTCCCGACCGGCCTGGTCAGGCCGGACGCGCGCTGCGGGTAGATCCGGCCGGACCTCGAATTCGTCGACCTCGACGGCCACTTCCCGCAGGGGAGTGGCCGTTCGTGTTTTTCAGGGCTGTCGGCTCGTGCACCGTAAGGGGAGGAGGACCATCATGCGTATCGCATTTCAGGGGGCGCCGGGAGCCTACAGCGAGGCCGCGGCGCAGCGCGCCTGGCCCCAGGCGGAGACACTCGCCCTGGAGTCGTTCGACGACGTGTTCGCGGCCGTGTCGGCCGGCCGCGTGTCGCATGGCCTGGTGCCGGTCGAGAACTCGATCGGGGGGAGCATCCATCGCAACTACGATCTGCTGCTCGAGCACGATCTGCCGATCGTCGCCGAGACGGAGCTGCCGGTCGTGCACAACCTGCTGGCGCTGCCCGGCGTGCAACTCGCCTCGATTCGGCGCGTCTTTTCCCATCCGCAGGGCCTCGCCCAGTGCGAGCAGTACCTGCGGCGGCTGCCGGGCGTCGAGATGGTCGCCACCTATGACACGGCGGGCAGCGCCCGCCTGATTCGCGAGGGCGGCCTGACCGACACGGCGGCGATTGCCTCGACGCGCGCCGCCGAGCTGTTCGGTCTCGACGTGCTGGAGGCCGGCATCCAGGATTACGCGGACAACATCACGCGTTTCATCCTGATTGCCCGCGAGGCGCGCACCATGGCGCCGCCCGACAAGACGAGCCTCGCCTTCGCGCTGCAGAACAGCCCGGGCGCGCTCTTCAAGGCCCTGAGCGTGTTCGCGCTGCGCGAAATCGACTTGACCAAGCTCGAGTCCCGGCCGGCCCGGGGCCGGCCCTGGGAATACGTCTTCTACGTGGACCTCGCCGCGGGCCGCGACGAGCTGCGATGCGGACGCGCGATCGTGCACCTGGCCGAGTTCGCGCGATGGGTGAAGACGCTCGGCTCGTACCCCTCGTCGCAGACGCTGAAAGAGTCGCGAAACGCCGGGCCTCAGTCCGGCGTGTCCGCGCCGATGGCCTCCACGAGCTCGGCGAGCACGCGGCCCACCGACTTGCTGGACGTGTCGACGGTGTGATCGGCTGTCGCGTAGAGCGGTTCCCGCGCGGCGAGCAGACCCCGGAGGTCGGCCATCGCCTGCGGGTGCTCGGCCATGGGCCGCCGATCGCCCTGCCGCACGACACGGTTCCAGTGGTCCTCCGGCCGCGCCCGCAGCCAGATGGTGACGCACCGGCGTCGCAGCAGCTGGTAGGTGTCGGCGGAGGTGACGATCCCGCCGCCGGTGGCCAGCACCAGGGAGCGCCCCTCGTCGAGAACCGACCGGAGCACCTCGCGCTCGAGACGGCGGTAGTAATCCTCGCCGTGCAGCGAGAACAGCTCCGACAGGTTGAGCTCGGCTGCCAGCTCGATCCGCCTGTCGAGCTCGAGAAACGGGACCTGCAGCCGCCTGGCGAGCCGCCGGCCAATCGTCGTCTTGCCCGCCCCTCGCAGCCCGAGCAGCGCGATGACCTGAGCCCGGGGCCGCTGCAGGTTCTCGAGCAGGCCCGCGGCCGTCGTCTCCAGCGCGCCCGCGACGTCCACCAGCCGGCGCACCGAGATGTTGCCGCGGCCCGCCTCGAGCTGCACGAGGAACCGCAGCGAGACGCCGGACCGCTCCGCTACTTCCTTCAGCGTCCATCCCCGCGCCAGCCGCGCCGTCCGCACCCGCTGGCCCAGCCTGCTCAGCACGTCGCCCGCCACGGGCGCACTATACGTCGGCTCAAGGCTCGAGGCTCAGGGCTCAAGGCTCGAGGCTCAGGGCTCTTGGCTCGACGTGCATGCAGACCACGCATGGCTGCCATGCGAAAGTTATGCGCAGCCCTGCCGGGCCGACCTCGTATCATGCAGAAATGATGACCCCGGACTCCACGGCAACGCGAACGCTGACGATTGTGCTGCCCGAATCCGACTGGCGCGCCCTCCGCACCGCGGAACCGGACGCGATCGGCTGGCTTCACGCACAGATTCGGCAGCGCCTGAACTCGGACACCGCCCAGAGTCCCTCCCGATCCGCTGCTGGCGGCAACAGGTCGAACGACAGTTTCTGGGGGGACGACGACTACTGATTGACGTCGGAAGCCCGTGACGACCCTCTCGTCCTCAGGCTTCCGGCGTGCGTCGGCCGCGCGGCCGACAAGCACTATAGTGCCTTAGCGGGACTGTAGCGCCGCACTATACTTCCTTGACACTCTTCGGATCCGGCGGGTACGCTTGCCCGCATGGACGCCGTCTCCAGATCCGCGCCCGCCGTCGCGTTCGAGACCTCGCCCGATCAGTACCGGCACTGGAAGCTCGCGATCGACGGCCCCCTGGCGACGCTGTCGATGGACGTGCAGGAGGACGGCGGCCTCTCCTCCGATTACCGGCTCAAGCTCAACTCCTACGATCTCGGCGTCGATATCGAGCTCGCTGACGCGGTCCAGCGCCTGCGCTTCGAGCATCCCGAGGTCCACGTCGTGGTGATCACGAGCCTGAAGGAGCGCGTGTTCTGCGCGGGCGCGAACATCTTCATGCTCCGCGGAGCGTCCCATGCGTGGAAGGTGAACTTCTGCAAGTACACCAACGAGACGCGCCTGGCCATCGAGGACGCGAGCGCGCATTCCGGGATCCGGTTCCTCGCGGCGCTGAACGGCATCTGCGCGGGCGGGGGGTACGAGCTCGCGCTCGCGTGCGACGAGATTTTTCTCGTCGACGACGGGAACTCCGCCGTGAGCCTGCCCGAGACCCCCCTGCTCGGCGTGCTGCCGGGCACAGGCGGGTTGACGCGGCTGGTGGACAAGCGCAAGGTCCGCCGGGACCTGGCCGACGTCTTCGGCACGATCGCCGAAGGGGTGAAAGGGCGCCGCGCTGTCGAGTGGCGGCTCGTCGATGCGGTGTACCCGACCAGCCAGTTCAAGGATCGCGTCCGGAAACGGGCGCTGGAGCTGGCGGCGCGATCGGATCGTCCGGCAGCCGGACCCGGCATCGCGCTGACGGCGCTCGGGCCGGCGGTTGAAGCGGACGCGATCCGGTATTCCAGCGTCGTCCTGGAAATCGATCGTGACAAACGCGTGGCATCGCTCACGATCGCCGGCCCCGAAGGTCCGCAGCCCTCGACGGTCGAGCAGATCCGTCAGAGGGGGGATCAGTACTGGCCCCTCAGGGTATTCCGCGAGCTCGACGACGTGCTGCTGCGGCTGCGGGCGAACGAGCCCGCGATTGGCACGATCGTCCTCCGGACCACGGGTGACCCGGCGGCGGTCCTCGGCGTCGACGAGACGCTCGTCCGGGTGAAGGAGGACTGGCTCGTTCGCGAGATCGTGCACTTCGTCAAGCGAACGCTGAAGCGGCTGGACCTGACCTCGCGCAGCTTCTTCGCGCTCATCGAGCCCGGCAGCTGCTTTGCCGGGACGCTCTTCGAGCTGGCGCTCGCCGCCGATCGCTCCTACATGCTGGACGATCCGGAACGGCCCTGCAGCATCGCGCTCTCGGGGATGAACGCGGGGTTGCTGCCGATGGGCAATGGCCTCTCGCGCCTGGAGACGCGGTTCCTCGGAGACCCCGGGCGCGCCGCGGAGGTCCTGTCCGAGAGCACGCCGTTCGATCCGTCGGCGGCGCTCGACGCGGGTCTCGTCTCCTTCGCGCCCGACGAGCTCGACTGGGACGACGAGGTCCGGCTCGCGATCGAGGGCCGGGCGGCGTTGTCGCCGGACGCGCTGACCGGCATGGAGGCCAACCTGCGATTCGCCGGGCCCGAGACGCTGGAGACGAAGATCTTCGGCCGGCTGACGGCCTGGCAGAACTGGATCTTCCAGCGGCCGAACGCGGTCGGCGAGAGAGGTGCGCTGACGGCGTACGGGTCGCAGGCGCGGCCCGAGTTCGACTACCACCGGACGTGAGGCTCGTGCCCGCGTGTCCCGACGCGCACGCGAGCGCCAGCCCCGCTTTCACGACTCACGAATCGTCCACTCCGGATCGCACCATGATCTCAGCCGAAAAGATTCCCAACAACGTCGGTCTGTCGAGCAACAAGCGGCTGCAGCGGGCGCTCGAGCACTGGCAGCCGCAGTACATCCAGTGGTGGCGCGACATGGGGCCGCAGGGCTTCCAGGACTACCACCAGGTCTACGTCCGGACGGCCGTCAGCGTCGACCCCTCCGGATGGGCCCATTTCGAGTACGTCAGGCTGCCGGAGTACCGCTGGGGCATCTTTCTGGCCGATCCGATGCACGATCGGCGCATCGGGTTCGGCGATCTCTACGGCCAGCCCGTGTGGCAGGAGGTGCCTGGTGAGTTCCGCAACCAGCTCCGGCGGCTGATCGTGACCCAGGGGGATACGGAGCCGGCGAGCGTGGAGCAGCAGCGCTGGCTCGGGCAGCGATGTCCGAGCCTGTACGACCTGCGCAACCTGTTCCAGGTGAACGTGGAGGAAGGGCGGCACCTCTGGGCGATGGTGTACCTGCTGCACTCCTACTTCGGCCGCGATGGCCGCGACGAGGCGGAGGAACTGCTCGCCCGGCAGAGCGGGAACCGGGACAAGCCGCGGATTCTCGACGCCTTCAACGAGCCGATCGACACGTGGCTCGACTTCTTCATGTTCACGATGTTCACCGACCGCGACGGCAAGTCGCAGCTCCTGTCGCTCTCGGAGAGCTCGCTGGATCCGCTTTCGCGCACGACGCGCTTCATGCTCACGGAGGAGGCGCACCACATGTTCGTCGGCGAGACCGGCATAGCCAGGATCATCGAGCGGACGTGCGAGCTGATGCGGCAGGCCGGGTTCTCGGAGGACGTGCGCCGCATCGGCGGCATCGATCTGCCGACCGTGCAGAAGTTCATCAACCTGTGGTTCAGCCTCAGCCTCGACCTCCACGGCAACGAGATCTCCACGAATGCCGCCTCCTACTTCGCCAACGGCCTGAAGGGTCGGGCGCAGGAAGAGAAATGGGACGACCACCTCGTGCAGGATCGCGCCTACGAGCTGGAGGTTGCCGCCGACGGCCGGCTGGAGCGGAAGGCCATCCCCATGCGGACGGCCATGAACGAGGTGCTCCGCGACTGGTACGTCGGGGACTGCCAGGCCGGCGTCCAGCGCTGGAACCGGATCCTCGAGCGACACGGCCTCTCCGAGCGGCTGCGACTGCCGGACCGCAAGTTCAACCGCGGGATCGGAATGTTCGCGTCGCTGCACTTCGCGCCCGATGGCACGCCGGTTTCCGACGAAACCTGGGAGCGTCGCAGGCACGAGTGGCTGCCCTCGCCCGCGGATCGCGAGTACCTGCTGAGCATCATGGCTGCGCCCGTGTACGAGCCGGGGAAGTTCGCCAACTACATCGCGCCGCCGGCGCGCGGGATCAACCGCCAGCCGGTCGACTTCGAATACGTGCGCACCGAAATGTAAACTCGGCAGGCTCCCGGGTCGGGGCTCGCGTTCGCGGCTCCAAAACCCCGCATGCTGGAAGCCGGGAGGATTGACATGTCCGTGACGACCGCCTCCACGCGGCAGCTGCTCATCGACAACGAATGGCGTCCCTCGTCATCGGGCAGGACGATGGACGTCATCAACCCGGCGACGGAGGAGGCCGTCGCGGCGGTGGCGTCGGCCGACTCCGCCGACGTGGACGCCGCCGTGCGGGCGGCGCGCGCGGCATTGACGGGGCCGTGGGGCACCATGCCGGCGCGCGAGCGCGGGCGGTTCGTCCGGCGCCTCGCCGATCGGCTGCTGGAGCGCGTGGACGAGATCGCCCGACTCGAGACGCTGCACAATGGCAAGCCGATCTCCGAGTCGCGCCACATCGAGGTGCCTGCGGCGGCCGAGTGCTTCGAGTACTACGCGGGGTGGGCCGACAAGGTCCTGGGCGAGACCATCCCCGTGAAGGGCAATTACCTCACCTACACGCTCCGCGAGCCGGTCGGCGTCGTCGCTGCCATCGTGCCGTGGAACTTCCCGCTCCTGCTGGCGGCCTGGAAGGTCGCGCCCGCGCTCGCCTGCGGCAACACGGTCATCCTGAAGCCGGCCAGCCAGACACCGCTGACCGCTCTTGCGCTCGGCGAGATCGCCGTGGAGGTCGGTCTGCCGCCGGGGGTGCTCAACGTCGTCACGGGCCCGGGCTCGACAGTCGGTCAGGCCATCGTCGAGCACCCCGGGATCGACAAGATCGCGTTCACAGGGGATACATCCACCGGCAAGGCGATCATGCGGAGCGCGGCTGGCACGTTGAAGAAGATCACGCTGGAACTGGGCGGCAAATCCCCGAACATCGTGCTGCCCGATGCGGATCTCGAGGCGGCCGTCCGCGGCGCGACCGTCGGGATCTTCTACGGCAAGGGAGAGGTATGCGCAGCCGGCTCCCGCCTGCTGGTGGACCGCTCGATCCGGGACGAGTTCGTCGGGAAGCTCGCCGCGCGCGCGAAGAAGATGGTTCCCGGCGACCCGATGGATCCGAAGACGCGCTTCGGCGCCATCGCCTCCCGGAAGCAGCTCGAGACGGTGCTCGGCTACATCGAGAAGGGCCGACGGGAGGGAGCGACGCTGGTGGCCGGCGGCGCGCGCGCCGACATCGGCACCGGCAGGGGCTTTTTCGTGCAGCCGACGGTCTTCGCCGACGTGAACCCCGAGATGACGATTGCCCGGGAAGAGATCTTCGGGCCAGTGCTCGCCACCATCGACTTCGCGGACCTCGACGAAGCCATCGCGCGCGCCAACGACTCGATGTACGGGCTGGCTGCAGGCGTCTGGACGCGTGACATCAAGAAGGCGCACTATGTCGCGAGCAGGCTGCAGGCGGGCACCATCTGGGTGAACACCTACAACGTCTACGACACGGCAGTCCCCTTTGGCGGCTACAAGCAGAGCGGTTTCGGGCGCGAGATGAGCGCGCACGCGCTCGAGCACTACACGCAGGTCAAGAGCGTGTGGATCGACCTGAACATGTGAGCCGCCGATGCAGGACCCTCTGCTGGCGTGGCGCCCCGAGTTTCCCATCCTCGACACGTGCACGTACCTGGTGAGCCACTCGCTCGGCGCCATGCCGAGGCAGGCGGCAGCCGGCCTGCAGGAGTACGCGGACGTCTGGGCCAGGCGCGGTGTGCGGGCCTGGGCCGAGGGGTGGTGGGACATGGGGCGCACGGTGGGGGACCTGCTTGCGCCGATCCTCGGAGTCCGTCCGGGCACGATCTCGATGCACCCGAACGTCACGTCCGCGATGGGCGTCATCGCCTCGAGCTGTTCGTACGACGGCGCGCGGCGCAGGATCGTGCTCACGGATCTCGAGTTCCCGTCGAACATGTACCTCTTCGAGGGGTTCCGCCGGTACGGAGCGGAGATCGTTTACGTGCCGTCGGACGATGGGGTGAGCGTGGATCTGGAGCGCCTCCTGGAGGCCATCGATGAGCGGACCGTGCTCGTGCCGCTCTCGCTGGTGCTCTTCCGAAGCTCCTGCATCCAGGATGCGCGCGCGGTCATCCAGAAGGCACACCGGGTGGGTGCGCGCGTTGTCCTCGACGTCTATCAGGCCGCCGGCACCGTCCCGCTGGCTGTCGGCGCGCTGGAAGCCGATTTCGCCACCGGGGGATCGGTCAAGTGGCTGTGCGGCGGCCCGGGCACCGCTTACCTCTACGTCCGGCCCGATCTGCTGCCGACGCTCGAGCCCGCCCTGGCGGGGTGGGCCGCGCACGCCCGGCCGTTCGAGTTCGCACGCGGCCCGCTCGAATACGCCAGCGGGATCGAGCGGGTGCAGAGCGGGACGCCGAACGTACCGGCGCTGTACGCCGCTCGCGCGGGCTACGAGATCGTCGCCCGGATCGGCGTGCCGGCCATCCGGGAGAAATCGCTCCGGCTGACGCGCCGGCTGATCGATCGGGCGATACGCGCGGGCTACCGCGTCAACACGCCCACCGACGACGCGCGCCGCGGAGGCGCCGTGGTCGTCGACGTCCCGGACGGCGAGATGGTCGCAGGCGAGCTCATCCGGCGCGAGGTGATCGTGGATTACCGCCCCGGCGCCGGCATCCGGATCGCGCCCCACTTCTACACGAGTGAGCAGGAGGTCGACCGGGCCATGGACGTCCTCGACGAGGTGGTTGCCGAGCCCGGGAAGCTCGAGGCGCGAGCCCGATCGTCATGACTGACGTGCATCGGATCGCCGTCCTCGGAGCCGGCACGATGGGGCACGGGATAGCGCATGCCGCCATCGCCGCCGGTTACGACACCTGCCTGTACGATGTCTCCGAGGACGCGCTGAGCCGGGCGTACGGCGCCATCGAGGCAATCATCCGTCGCGGAGTGGAGCTCGGCAAGCCCGGCGTTCCGGACGCCGGAGCGATGCTGAGGCGGTTGACGACCGCCGGCCGGATTGCCGACGCGCTCGGCGACGCAGCCTTCGTGATCGAAGCGGCGCCCGAACGGCTCGACCTCAAGATCGGGCTGTTCGCCGAGATCGAGCGGCACGCGCCTGCCGGGGCCATCGTGACCACGAACACGTCGGCGTTGAGCATCACCGAGATGGCGGCGACGCTCGCGAACCCCTCCCGGGTCGCCGGCATGCACTTCTTCAACCCGGTGCACAGGATGAGGCTCGTGGAGATCGTGCAGGCGCTCGAGAGTGCGCCCGCGACTCTCGACGCCGTGCAGGCGGTTGCCGCGCGGATGGGCAAGGAAACGGTGCTCGTCAGGGAGTCCCCGGGGTTCATCACCACGCGCGTCAACGCGAGCCTCGGGAACGAGGCCTTCTACATGCTCCAGGAGGGCGTAGCCTCGGCCCGGGACATCGACCGGGCGCTCAAGCTCGGTCTCAATCATCCGATGGGCCCTTTCGAGCTGGTGGATCTCGTGGGTCTCGACACGCGGCTGAGCATCCTGGAGTACCTCCATCGCAGCCTCGGCGAGAAGTACCGCCCGTGCCCGCTGCTGCGCCAGTACGTTATGGCCGGCCGGTTGGGCCGCAAGGTCGGGCGCGGGGTGTACGAATACTGAGGCGGCGTCCGTTCCTGGTGCCTGGTGTTTCAACCGAACTCGGAACCCGGAACCCGAACCAGGCACCCGGAACCAGGCACCAGGCACCGGAACCAGCCACCGGAACCAGCTACCATGAACCCGTTTCTGGTCTCAGCCATCGGACCAAGGCGGTGAGCGCGACCTGGAGCGGGGAGCCCGGCTGTTCGGGGGCGCGAGAGGCGGAAGCCACCACACCGGAGCGGCACGCGTGGCTTCTTATTTCAACCTGCAGACCCGCCACTCACCGGATCGTGATCGTGCCCTGCAGCGAACCGCTCTCCGGATTGAGGTGATCGTGGAACCCGCAGGAGCCTGCACCCGAGAAACCATGCGTGAGCTTCGTCTGTCCTGCACCGACGATGCCCAGCCCGCCCTCGATGGACGGACACGAGCCGTGCGTCGGATGCGGGTTGGACGCGATCTCGTGCGACCGCGAGTCGTTGTTGACGAAGGTGACGCTCTGCCCCACGCTGATCGAGACCTGCGAGGGGCTCACGCCCCCGGCCGTGATCGTGATCGTCGCCCCGCTCGGCCCCGGCGCACCGGTCGAGCCAACCGCTGCGCCGCCTCCGCCGCCGCCGCCCGAAGGCCCCGTCGGAGAGCTGCCCCCTCCGCAGGCCGTGAGGCACGCCAGCATCCCGGCGACGGCCGCGAGCCGTTTCCCTTGACCAGCCACAGTTCCCCCCCTGATGCGAACCGAGCAGCGGGTGCTCCCCTGCTCAGAAGAACTTCCTCGCGATGTTGAAACCCAGATACCAGTCGTCGTAGGTGAATCCGCCGCGCGCGAGCTGTCCGAACGTCGTGCCGAAGCCATTCGAAAAGTTCAGCTGGAACAGGTGCCCGCCGGCGCGCGCCTCGATGCCGAAGCTCATCTGCTCGGCGCCCGGGTCGAAACCCGCCAGCCTCGGCGTGATTTCGCCGACGATGTAGATCGACGGGCGGACGCGCAGACGTCCGCCGAGGCCGAGGAGCAGGCTGTGCGAGTCGCCGAACTCGAACGGGCTCGAGTTGAGCGCCACCAAAGGCTCGGCATAGAGCACGGCGTAGCGGCCGAACTTCCGCGACACGAGCGCACCCAGCGTGCTCTGGTGGCGATCGCGGAGGTTGTTCGTCCCCTCGAGCGTGGCGTAGGCGTCCAGCGCGAACGGGTGATCACGGTCGCTCAGGATCGAGTGCTGGCCGAAGATCTGAATCGTCCGGTCGCTCGTGCGGTGCACGCCGATCTGGGTCCCCGGAATCAGCCCGTAGCGCAGCTCGAGCCCGATCTGTGCCCCGCCGTCGAGCCCGAAGGCATCGCCGAGCAGGTCGCCGAAATCTCCCTGCCCGAGCGGGCGCGTGAAGCGGTGCGTGACGCGAAACGCCCATTTCCCGGCAGGCATGCGGAGCGTGGTCGGCAGCGCGGCCAGGGCGAAATCGGGCTGCAGCGGATCCACGAGCACGTCGGGGTCGGACCGCTCGGGCTCGGGCTGAGGCGACGCGGCAGTGGCCTGCGCGTGCACCGGCCCGGACCACAGCAGCGCAAGGACCGCCGCCGGCAGCCAGCTGAGACGACGTCGTCGCACCGGAGTCTCCTGTCTGGCGCGCCGCGCACACGAGCATCTTCCGGCACGGCAGCCGCAGTCCAGGCAGGCAAGGGGAATGCCCGGAGCGCTGGGCGGTGGGGCGCCGGAATCTCCGGCTGCAGTCCTCGCGGGATTACAGCCTCCGAAACTGTCTTACGCCGTCCGTAAGGGCGTCGTGCCTACTCGACGCGGTGCTTGGCGAGGTAGTAGCTGAGCGCACGCTGGCTGATGCCCATCGACTCGGCGGCGTCCTTCTTGATGCCGCCCGAGCTCTCGAGCGCCCGACGCACGGTCTCGCGCTCGGTCCAGTCGAGATTCTGGCGCAGGTTCAGCGACGGCAGTCCGGGCGGCGGCGAGTTGTTGGCGTCAAGGAGCCGGACGACTTCGGCGCCGATGGTCGGGGAGAGCGAGAGCACGACGGCGCGCTCGATCGTGTTCTCCAGCTCGCGCACGTTGCCGGGCCAGTCCGACGCGTGCAGGCTCTGGAGGACGCCCGGCGCGATCCCCTCGATGCGCTTGCCGGCCCGCACCGCATGCTTCGCGATGAAGTGCTCCACGAGGACTGGAATGTCCTCGCGGCGCTCGCGGAGCGGGGGGATGTGAATGGGGATGACGTTGAGGCGGTAGTAGAGATCCTCCTGGAAGCGGCCGTCCGTGACCATCAGGCGCAGGTCGCGGTTCGTGGCGGCGATCACGCGCACGTCGACCTTCTGCGTGCGCTCGGAGCCGAGGGGCTCGAAGTCACGCTCCTGCAGCACCCGCAGCAGCTTGGCCTGCAGCGCGGGGCTCATCGTGCCGATCTCGTCGAGAAAGATGGTGCCGCCGTCGGCGAGCGCGAACTTGCCGCGCTTGCTCGTCGTCGCCCCCGTGAACGCGCCGCGGACGTGGCCGAACAGCTCCGATTCGAGCAGCGTCTCGGGGATGGCCGCGCAATTCACCTTGATCAGGGGCATTTCGCGCTGCGCGCTGTGATAGTGGATGGCGCGCGCGACCAGCTCCTTGCCGGTGCCCGTCTCGCCGGTGATCAGGACGGTGCTGCGGGACCGCGCCACGACCTCCGCCGTCCGGATCACCTCCTGCATGCGCCGGCTGCGCCCCACGATGCCGTACTGATTGAACTCGGCGTCGCGCTCGCTGATCAGGTACCGGTGCTCGGTACGCAGCCGCTGGTGGTCCAGCGCGCGTCCCGCGACGACGATCAGCTCGTCAATCTCGAAGGGCTTCTGCAGGTAGTCGAACGCGCCCAGCTTCATCGCCTCGATGGCGCTCTCGACGGTCGCGTGCGCGGTCATCATGACGACCTGCGGCCGCTCGCCGGCCGGCGCGGACGCCAGCTCGCGGATCAGATCGAGCCCCGTCAGCTCGGGCATCAGGTTGTCGACGATCAACAGATCGAACAGGCGCTGGCCGAGCAGCCGCTGCGCCTCCCGCGCACACGTGGTCGCGACCACCTCGTGGCCCTCGGCGCGCAGCGCCTGCGCGAGCGCGTTGAGGATCTTCGCCTCGTCGTCCACCAGCAGGATCGATCCGGTCGTCATCGTCCCTCACGTGCGGGCGCGGTCCGACGTCGCGGGCAGCTCGATCCGGACCTCCGTGCCGTCGCCGGGGCGGCTCGAGACGCGGATCGTTCCACCGAGCCCTTCGATGATGTTTCGAGAGATCGCGAGTCCCAGCCCCGTGCCCGTCCGGCGGGTCGTGAAGTAGGGGTCGAAGACGCGCGGCAGATCGTCTGCTGCAATGCCCGTGCCCCTGTCCCGGACGTCGATGGCCACCCGGGCGTCCGACCGGCGCGTGCGAAGCCGGATGGGATCGGGTATCGCTGCCCCGTCCCGGCGGGCTGCCACGGCGTGCCGGGCGTTCGTCAGGATGTTCACCAGCGCCTGGCGGAGCCGTTCGGCATCGGTGACGGCCTGCAGCGCGGCCGGATCCAGGTCCAGCCGGACGGAGATGTCCGGGGTGTCCGACTCGACCGCGCGCGCGGCGTCGCGACACACGTCGTTGACGTCGACGGCGGCCAGCTCGAACTTGATCGGCCGCGCGAAGTCGAGCACCTCCGAGACGATGCGATTCAGGCGCGCCACCTCCTCCTCGATGTCGGCGACGGCCGCAGTGACCGCCTCGGGCGCAGGCGCGGGGGCCTTGAGCCCCCGCAGCGCCGTCTTGATGATCATCAGGGGATTGCGGATCTCGTGCGCCACGACCGTCGAGAGCCGGCCCAGCGAAGAAAGCCGCTCGCGCTGCGCCGCCTCGCGCTGGAACCGCGCAATCGAGTCGGTCATGGCGTTGAACGTCCTGGCCAGCAGCCGGGCGTCCTCGTCCTCCCAGCGGCTGCCCGCCGTGTCCGGAAGGCGCCTCGTCAGGTCGCCGGTGGCGGCCATTTCGCGCATCGTGGCCGTGATCGCGCCCAGCGGCCGCGTCACCGTCCGCGCGATCGCGTAACTCAGCAGCGTTGCCAGCAGGACGGCGAGGACGGCCGTGCCGGCGAGCTGGCGGTGGATCACGGTCAGGAAGCGGAGGCGCTCGGTCTTCGAGCGCAGGATCAGCGCGCTGAGGCCCTGCGCAGGCGCGAGGGCCGGCTCGCTGCCCGCCGCCGTCGAGAGCAGCATGGGCCGCGCCACGGCGACGTATTCGGTGTCGTCGAGCCAGAACTCGCGGATGTCGGACGTGCCGATCAGGCCGGCCAGAGTCGGATGGAACCGGGCCTCCAGCGTCGAGGCCAGAATGCGCCGGCCAAAGGCGAAAGCGATCTCGCTGTTGGTCAGTGCCTTGAAGCGGGCAGCCGTCTCCTCGTCGAGCGAGAAGCCGACGCTGACCGTGCCGAGCAGATCGGATGCGACGAAGCTCGGCACGCACACGACCTGGACGACGCCGCGCGGCCTCGGCCAGAGCGCCACAGCCTCCCGGCCCCGCAGGCCGTCCTCGATCGTCCGCACGACGACCGGATCGCCAGTCTCGACCTGGATGCGGCCCGCTTCCGCCAGCCACCGCCCCGTGTCGTCGGTGACCACGAGGAGATCCGCCCCGATCCGCTTCTGGAAGCCCTCGGCGAGGGGCTGCACGGTCGGCGGGTGCCTGGTGTCGATCGCGGCTTTCAGGTTCGAGAGATCCGCCACGAGGCGCGCCTCGCGGGCGAGGTGCTCGAACAGGGTCGTGCGGTGCTCCTCCAGGATCGTGCCCGCCTCTTCCAGCCCACGCCGCAGCTCGTTGTAAGCCTGCCGCGTCACGGCCACGTTGATGCTGTACACGCCAACGGCCGTTGCCAGCACCACGAGCAGCGCGGTGGCCAGGAAGATCCGGTTCGTCAGCGAGGAGAAGAGGGTCATCGCCGCCCGAGCGAGAAATCGAGCTCGACGTCGCCGCCGCCGTCGGGGACCACCACGGACCGGCTCTCGAGCGGAGTGGTCTCGTTCCAGGCCACGATCGTGTACGTCCCGGGCGGCACGTTGTCGAGCCGGTAGCCGCCCTGGTCGTCGGTCACCGCGAAGTAGCGGTGGGCGAAGACGAGGATGTAGGCGCTCATGTGCGCGTGGATGTCGCAGAAGACGCGCACGATCCCGGGCGTATCGAAGCGGATCGCCTTCGAGCGCCCGGCCGCGTACCGCCCCAGGTCGAAGCGCCGCGCGCGCGACAGCGAGAACACGTTGTGGTACGTCTCGTCGTTATTCGGAAAATCCACCGTCGTCCCGGCGACGATGGCCAGCACGTGCGGCACGAACGTCTCGTTGCGCTGGTCCATGCGCGCCCGCGGGCGATCGCGGGGCTCGAACGCCGCGGTCGGGGCCGGATCGAGATAGACGACGCTCCGGCGCCTGTCGGTCGGTCCGTGAGCCGGCGGCATGGCGAGATCGCCGGGGTTCGGGCGACGCTCGACGTCGCCGGGCTGGCGGCGCAGCTCGACCCGGCCCCTGATGGTCGCGGTCATGCTCGGTCCGGAGTGAGCGGTCCCCGTGTGCGGCAGCCCTGGGGGCCCTGTCGTCACCCCGGCCGAATCGTGGACCGCGGTCACCCACGTGAGTGTGGCCAGGCCGGCGAGCAGGCAGAGTCGAGCGGCGGGCGCAGGAGCCATCAGAACCAGTAGGCGAGCTGTCCGGAGACATAGGTCCGCTGCCGGATACGCCCCCCGTCGCGGTCGGCGTGCTGAACGGCGAGACGCAGCGTCAGGTTGCGTTGCAGGTGATAGCTCACGTCGCCTTCGACGCGCGTGACCGGGGCATCCCACGAGACGCCGATGGCTGCACGTTCGACCGTCGAGAACCCCAGCCGATCGAGGCGGGCCGCGACCGTGACTCGCGGAGCGACCCTGTAGCGGCCTTCGATCCAGACGCCGAGGGAGTCCAGCTCTTCGACGACGCCCGTCGAGGCGAACGGCACGTCGAACCGGCTCCAGACGAGCTCGGTCCGCAGGAGCCAGTAGCTCCTCGAGTACTCGGCGTCGAGACCGAACGCCGTCTGGGCATACCGCCTCCCCGGCGAGGGCAGCAACCGCTGCACGTCGTCCGCCAGCCACGCGCCGTCTGCCGCAGACCCCCCCACCGTCAACCCGACGACCGGGTGCACGGCAACACGACCGGACACCTGCACTCCGTCGTTGTTGTCCGATGCGCGGGGATCCGACAGGGTGCCGAGCGTGGCCGCACCGGACAGCTCCAGCCGCCGCGTCGCGTAATGGGCCTGCACACCGGTGTCCCATCGGAAGCCGGACACGAGCGGGACTCCGGGGGTGAGCTCCTGCGAGCCGACGGGATAGGTGGGCTGCCAGCCGCGTCCGCGCATGCGCAGGAGATCGTCGAGCGTGGCCGGAACGGCGTCGGGTCTGAGCGACGTGAGGTACTGGTAGGCGAGCGGATATCCGATCAGGGGGTTGTCGGCGTAGTACGCGCGGCGCCCGAAGGCGCCGAATACCGGCGGAATCCGCCCGGCCTGGAAATCGAGGGGGATCGAGGCCCACGGTCGCACGCGGACATAGGCGGCGTAAGGCCGGACGCCGTCGAAGTCCTCGGACCGGACCTCGGCCACGAGCGCGACCCGACCGAGCGGCTGCCAGGCCGCCGAGAGGGCGAGGCGCATCATGCGCAGTACGTTGTGCTCGTAGTCCGTGTAGTTGAAAAAGGCTTCGTTGTCGGGCGCGCCCACGGTGGCGACGACCTCGCCGCCGACGGTGAGCGTGCCTTCGAGGGCCGTGAACGGCCCCGCCGGAAGCCCCTGGGCAGCCGCGATCTCCGGTGCGGCGACGAGCCACGCCAGGAGCCAGAGCAGTCGCCGTCGTGTTCCGCGCGGGGCGGACGAGCACGGCGCGACACCTCGGGCACGGGTCGTCACTGGGAGGAGGCCATTATAATCATGCCTTCAGGCTCGGGTTTCCAGCGCCGGGGCTTTCGCGATATAAGGGGAGACTCCCGGCTGACGGCGGGCTGGGGTTTCGCGAGCAGAGAGGACAGGAGCGTTGGCGTACATCATCTGCGAACCGTGCATTGGAACGAAGGATTCGGCGTGCGTGGACGTGTGCCCGGTCGATTGCATTCACCCGCGTAAGGACGAGCCGGAGTTCGCGGCAGCCGAGATGCTCTACATCCATCCCGACGAGTGCATCGACTGCGGCGCCTGCGTCCCCGCCTGCCCGGTCGAGGCCATCTTCGCGCTCGATGAGACCCCGGAGAAGTGGAAGAGCTTCATCCCTGTGAACGCGCAGTACTACCAGAAGTAATACGAGGGCGCGGATTCGTCGGTTGTTTCGTCCGGGGAGCCGCACGGGCAGTTGTTTCGCGGTGTGCTCTGCCCTCGTCTGGGCGTCCGAAACTGGAGGCTGCTGATTGGGGGTTCAAGGACCCATGTCTCCGCGGTTTGCGTGCGCCTGTCTCGTTCTGGCGGTTTCGGCTGCCGCCCTGCCGCTCGGCCTGCCAGCTCAGACGGCGGGGGCGGCGTCGGTCCAGGTGCAGCTCGGGGATCTCCTCTTCGCGGAAGCCCGATACGCGGAGGCGCGGGACGCCTATGAGCGGGCCACCGGAGCGGACGATCGGCGACTGGCAGTGCGGGCCGGCGCCGGGGTGGTGCTATCGCTGCTGCGCACGGGGGAGTTCGGCGCGGCCGCAGACGCCGCCGCGGCGTTCCGGCAGACGCATCCCGCCGATGCGTTGACCGCTGCCGTCCACGGCGACGCGCTGTGGTCCAGCGGGTTGTTCGAGGAGGCGGAGACGGCGTACGCGGAGGCGATGCGCCTCGATGCCGCCGAGCCGCGAGCCCACCACGGCCGGGGACGCTCGCTGGCCGCGACCGGGCAGCTCGAGCGGGCGCAGGCCGACGTCCAGGAAGCGCTCCGGTTGAATCCGCGCGAGCCCGAGTTCCACCACACGCTGGGCGCGATCTACGAGCGGATGCACCGCTTCGATCAGGCGGCCGCCTCGCTCGGCAGTTACCTGAACCTGCTGCCGAACCGCGAGCGCAGCATGAAGGCCGCGTGGGCCCGCGCCGAGATTCGGTTTCTCGAGTCGTTTGCGGGCCGGCGGCCCTTGGAGATCGACGCGCCGCCGCCGGGCGGAATCTGGACCGTTCCCATCCGGATCGAGCGCGACAAGGTATGGGTGCGCGGCAAGGTGAACGGGGGCGTTCAGGAATTCGTGCTGGACACGGGCGCCGAACAGACCGTGATTTCGCGCGACGTGGCGCGACGCCGGTCGATCGCCCCGATCACCTACATGCAGAGCGCCGGGGTCGGACACATCGGGTTGCGCGGCCTCCAGGTCGGCCGGATCGACCAGCTCGAGTTCGGCGCGCTCAAGGTCCGCAACGTCCCGTGTCTCATCAAGAACCCGCCGCTCGGCGGTCTACCGGGGCGCGAGCCGGAGAGTTTCTCCCCGCTCGCGCTCGGCCTTTCAATGCGGGTCGACTATGCGAAGCGCCAGCTCGAGATGGGCAGGGCGCTGCCGCCGGCGTCCTACCAGCACGAGCTGCCGATGCGCATGCACCGGCTCGCGATGGTCCGCGGTACCATCAACGGCTCACTCCCCGCCACCTTCGTCGTCGATACGGGGGGGGAAGTCATTTCCATCAGCGACGCCACGGCCGGGCTCATCCAGCCCGCGGCGCCGTTTCGACGCATTCCGCTGAAGGTCTACGGCACGTCCGGCTGGGACAAGGAGGCGTTCCTGATGCCGAACGTGGACCTGGAGTTCAATCGCATCCGCTTCACCGGCATCCCTGTCGTCGTCCTGAACCTGCGCGCCCCGAGCGCGCTCCTCGGGTTCCAGCTCGGAGGGATCGTCGGGCACAAGTTCCTGAGCCGGTATCGCGTGACGATCGACATGGAACGCAGCCTGGTAGGGCTCGAGGGAGAGTAGCCGCCCCGCTGCCCCGGGGCCGCGATCAGACCTGCAGCGCGCGCCTGGCCCGGAGGCGTTCCGCCCGGCGGGCGTTGGCCTCCGCGGCGCGCGCCTGCTCGTCGGCCGTCTCGAGGAGCAGCCCCGGGACCGGATGCCGGCAGCCGTCGCGGTCCGTCGCCACGAACGTGAGATAGGCCCGGCTGGTCATCCTCCGGGTTCCGGTCAGCGTCTCCTCCGAGAAGACTTCGACCTGCACTTCGAGTGACGTGCTCCAGACGGCGGTGACCACCGCCCGCAGGATGATCAGGTCACCCACTCTGATAGGGTGCAGGAACTGCAGACCATCGACCGCCGCCGTGACGAGCAGGCTCCGCGTGTGCCGGTGACACGCGATCGCGCCGGCGATGTCGATGAGGTGCATCACTGTCCCGCCCAGAATGAACCCGAGCGCGTTGGCGTCGTTCGGGAGCACCACCTGCACCATCTCGGTGGCGGATTCGGCCGGGCGTTTGGGGGGAACGGTCACGGCGCCATTATAGCGAGCCGCCTTCGGCTTTCCGGCTTCGGCGGGACCCGCCCGCGGCCGGGACAAGGGAATCAGTGCGAACCCGCGGACGGCGCGCGCATCCGCGACCCGTGCGTCGTCAAGCCGTACGTCCGCGATCCGGGCCATCCTCGACCCGTGAGAAGTCAGTCCGCAATCCGCAATCCGCGGACATCCGCGCTCAGTTCTTGCAGTTGCGGTGGAGGAACGCGTGGAGGTTGCAGCGCAGCTCGGAGGGCAGCTCGTCCTCGGTGATCGATCGCAGGAGCGACACCGTGGACTGATAGGTCTTGAGCTGGGCGACGCACCGCGGGCAGCGGCTCAGATGCTTTTCGAGCTCCGCGTGGACATCCGGCGGGAGCTGGCGTTCGACGTAATCCGCCAGGAGGCCCACGAGGTCGTGGCAGCGCCGCTTCGGGTCAGGAGTATCGGCGCCCATGCGCGCTCAGGATCAGGAGTCACGCGGGCTGGATCCGGCCGCGGCTTCGTCGCTGGCGCACCAGCGGCCGGCCCATCCCGTGCCGTCCCGGACTAGAGGCCTTGACCCCTCAGGACTTGTACACATGAATCAAGTTCTCCGGGGTCAAGGCCGCCCGCGCGTCAGCGCGGCGTATCAAACAATGCGACCAGCGAGGCGGAGCCTCGTTAGAAATCGTAGCCGATCCACATCGAGAACTTCACCCGGCGGAACCACTCGCTGCCACCGTTGTCGCCGGTGAAGCCGTCGAGCGCCGCCGGGTAGGCGAAGAGCACGTCCTCCCAGTCGCGGTTGAAGAGCGTCCGCCAGGACCAGTCGAAGTGAATCGGAAATCCCAGCGCGAAGGTCTGCAGGCCGAAGCCGTACGACGCGCGACTGTCGATCAGCCGGAATCCCGAGACTTCCCGAGGCGTGCCGAATACCGGGCGCGCGCCGCTCGGGGAAGTCGGATCGAACTGGTAGCCGAGGATGGGCGTCTCGATCGTCGTGTCGCTCGTCCAGACGGTGACCGGGACCCCTTCGTAGCCGGCCGCCCCGAAATTGAGGAAGAAGACGCCGCGCAACCCGCCGACGACGCCAATCGGCGTGAGGGCCGCCTCGATAATCGGGAAGCGCAATTCGGCGTTGGCGAAGCCTCCCTTGTTCCCGAGGAAAGACAGGTAGTCGTAGCCGCGGAGCTCCGAGTTCCCGCCGAAGTAGAAGTAGCCGGGGAAGTCGCCCCAGCTCTTATACGCGCGGCCACGGAGCGCCAGCACCCCGTTCGTGCCCAGCCGCACGTAGTAGCGCACGTCCCCGTCGACAGTCTGCCGCGAGAGCAGCTCGCCGAACGCGGGCGCATACTCGTACCCGAGCGACATGGTGCTGCCCGAGAGCGGCCCGTATTCGCGGAAGACCGTCGTTTCCTGCACGAAGTTGATGCCGAGCGGCATGAACGTGCCGTCGGTGAAGAGCGTGCGACCGTAGAGCGCCTGCTGGTACTGGTCGGCGATCTCCTGCAGGCCGGGCTCGTTGTACTCCTGGCCGAACTGCATGATGCCGGCCGACAGCTCCAGCCGCGTGTACCGGTTCAGCGGGTAGATGCCGATGCCCGTCGCGCCTCGAGCGGTCTGGGTCGCGATGGCCAGGTCGCGATCCAGATAGCCGTAGTTGATCCCGTACAGCGTCCCGGGGTCGTAGCCGTAGAAGAACTGCGTCTGCGAATAGCCCTGCAGCGCGTACTGGAAGCGCCGCGACAAGTTGATGTACGAGAAGGCCAGGGTCCGATACTGCGAGACGGACGCGGCGAACACGTTGAACTGCTTGTCGCCGAGCACGTCGGTGAACGTCACCTGCGTGCCGCCGAACAGGTCGCCGCCGCTCGTCACGCCGAGCGCCACCGGCGGCCGGCCCTCGAGGAAGAGCTTCTCGAAGGTCCCCTTCTTCTTGATGTTCTGCTGGACGAGTGTGTGATCCAGCGGCGGCTGGAAGTCCACGGGCGTCCCGGTCGGCTCGCCGAAGTCGGAGCTGGCGACGGTGTGGAGCGGTTCCTCGCGCTGCAGAGTGTGGATGCCGTACTCGCCTTTGTAGTACGTGACGAACGCGATGCGGTACGGCTTCGGGTCGCGCAGGACGATCGGCGAGGTATTGGCCGTCAGCGTGTCGGTGTACTGGCGAAGCTCGTTCGATTTCAGATTCAGGGTCCAGATGTTGTAGATGTTGCCGTTGCGCGCGACCTCCGGATCCTGCGGCTGGTTCGGGTCCACCGCGGTCGACGGGAAGACCAGCGTCTCCTCGTCGATGAACTGCGCCTGCCCGTCGTCGTGAGTGCCGAAGGTGAGCTGGGTTTTCACGCCAGTCGCGAGGTCGACGCGGAACAGCTTGTCGTTTCCGCTCACGCGCGCCAGATAGACGATCGACTTGCCGTCGGGAGCCCACGTCGGACCGAAATCGCCGAACTGGTCGTTGGTGAGGTTCCGGATCTCGCCGCTCTCGATGTTGACGACGAAGATGTCGCCCGTCGCGCCCGAGAGCGCCGAGATGGCCACCTCGCGGCCGTCCGGGCTGATGTCGGGCGACTCCGGCATGTCGACCGTCCTCAGCTCGATGCGGCGCTCGATCCTCCCCGACACGACGTTCTGGAGGATCAGCGTCTTGAGCTTTTCCGTCCGGACGATGTAGGCCAGCCGATCGCCGAGCGGGGACCACGACATCCACGAGACGGCGTTGTTACGGAATCCGCCGGGCGTGGCGATGTACTCGAAGCCGCGGTCCTTGTTGAAGCCGCCCGTCAGGTTGCGGATCACCTTCGAGTCCTTCGTGGAAAGCAGGATGATGTCGAGTTCCTGGTCCTTCCGGTTGCCGGCCATGACCGCCAGGAGATCGCCCGACGGGGAGGGCTCGATGGAGACCACGCTCACATAGGGGGTCTTGTCGCGCTTCGGGGCGAGATCGCGGCCGTAGTCGGCCGGCCGCTCCTTGTCGCGGAACGGCTTGAAGCGATCCTTCAGGTACTTCTCGAACTGCTCGTCGAACTCCTCGGCCCGCAGCCGGAACGCCTCCTCGTACGCGCTCTCGCCGCCGCCGATGACGTTCTTCCGCAGCGCAAAGAGAAACTGCCGGAGCCCCTCCTTGCCCCACTTGGACTCGATGAACTCGAAGGCGGCGTGCCCGAGGTTGTAGGGCAGACGGCCGTCGATGAACGCCGCGCCCTGGAAGTCGCTCATCGCGGGCACGATGTCGGCGATCGCCGCGTCACGCACGGTCATGAGATCGAAGGGATTCCAGTAGCCCGTCATGTAATCGGCCAGCCCCTCGTCGACCCAGAGCGGGAGACTGCGCCGCAAAAGCGAGCGCGGGATGATGTCGAACTCGAAGATGTGAGTGAGCTCGTGGGTAATCAGGCGGTACAGCGCGTCGGAGGGTTCGTCAATCGGGAGGACCATCCGATCGCGATAGGGCTCGGCGAACGCGAGCACGCCTTCGGGCAGCTCCGTGGCCTCGATGTTCTGCTGCTGGAACTCGCTCTGCGTCTTGTAGAGGACCATCGGCACCTTGAACGCCAAATCGTGCTTCAGGTCCGAGCTGATCTGCTGGTATGCGCTCTCGGCGTAGCTCGTGACGCGTTCGAGGTGCTCCTCGATCTCCGGATAGTAATAGATCTCGAAATGATCGGTCGTGTAGATGTGCCACCGGAAGTTGTCGTAGCGGATCTTGTTCTTGCCGAAATAGGGAATGTACCGCGTCTGGGCGAGAGCCTCGTGGGCGGACACCCCCGTCAGAACGATCGCCACGGCCACGATGGCTACGAGCGCGACAGGTCCGCGCGGAGAGCGCGTGCGCATAAATCACCTCGGAGAACGGCAGCGGAAGGCGGACAGCCGGCTGCGTGAACGCGGCGACACCGGTCCGTCCGACTGCTGTCGCCGATGTTACTGTAGCTAAGACGGTTGCCGCAACGCCTACGTCCCCGGCAGGAGACACCGGGCGAGCGCCGGACGCACGCGTGCGGTGTGGCCGTCCGGCTGCGGCGCGAGCAAGGGCGGTGCCTACGGGATGGTCCGGATTTCCTGCCGCTACGGCCGGGCTCTCGCGCGTTGTCCTCCGGGGCGAACGCCGGGCGTCCCCGGAAGGGGGCATCTAGTACAATCCTCAGGAATAAAACGGCGCCCCCCGGGTGTTCCTCTTGTGGGCGCCGGACAAGGTCTGACCGGATGGTCTTCCGCCGACGCCCTCCGGCGTCACGTGCCGGGCCCGCCGAGCCCGATGGGCCGGACGACGAGTTCGCCGCCGAGGCGCTGTCGTTCATCGACGGCTTGTACGGGACGGCGCTGCGGCTGACGCGGCGGACCCAGGATGCCGAGGATCTGGTGCAGGACACCTACCTCAAGGCGTTCCGGGCCCGCCATCAGTTCGAGCGGGGCACGAACCTGAAGGCGTGGCTGTACACCATCCTTCACAATACGTTCCGCAACATGCGCCGGCACGAGGGGCGGACGCCGATCGACGTGGACAGCGAGACCGTCGAGCAGGCGGTCGATCGAGTCGCCGAGGAGAGCACGCCGGAACAGCTGCTCAGCCGCGCCACGCTCGACGCGGATCTGCAGGCGGCGCTCGAGGCGCTGCCGCCGGCCTTTCGCGAAGCGGTCTGGCTGCGGGACGTCGAGGAGTTCTCGTATGCGGACATCGCCGGAATGCTGGACGTGCCGATCGGCACGGTGATGTCGCGGATTTCCCGGGGGCGGCGGCTCCTGTACCAGCACCTGTCGCGGACAGGCTCTTCGCTGGCTGGCCGGGCGGCCAGCCGGTGAGCCGACTGCGAGGAAGATGAGCGGAATGGCAGACCATGTCCCGGTGCGGTGATCTCGAGCCGCTGTTCGCGGCTTACGTGGATGGGGAGGTGTCGGCCGCCGATCAGGTGGCGATCGACGCGCACCTGCAGGCGTGTACGCCCTGCCGATCGCGGGTCTCCTGCGAGCGCACCGCGCGCGCCCTCCTCGTCGCACGGCGACCCGGCCTGAAGCCCTGCGCCCCCGATCCCCTTCGCGACCGCTGCGCAGCGCACCTCTGCGCGCCGGCCGCCCCGGGGACTGCGGGGACCATTGCCACCTCCGGCCCCATTCGCCCCCCGGGCACTCCGCCCACGTGGGGCTCCGTGCGCACCCAGGGCCCTCCAGCCATCCAGGGCACCCGGACCTGGCTGTCGCGCCGGGCGATGGTGCCGCTGTCGATGGCCGCCACGCTGCTGCTGGCGGTCACCGGCGCGTTCTTCTTCGGCCTGGCGAGCAGCGTCGAGGCACTGGCGGCGCAGCTGGTCGTGGATCACGTCAAGTGTTTCCAGTTCGCGCCTGGCGACGTCCACGACGTCGATGCGGTGGCCCTCGGACAGGAGTGGACGTCGGCGCGCGGCTGGCATCTCCAGGTGCCCGCGAGCAACCCGACCCAGCAGCTGCAGCTCCTGACGATTCGGCGCTGTGCTTCCACGGAAGGGCTGACGGCGCATCTGATGTACAAGTGGCGCGGGCAGCCCTTCTCGGTCTACGTGCTGAACAGCGCTGACATCGCCGCCGGCAGCAGCGGACAGTTCGTCGCGAAGCTCGGACAGGAGGCGGTGATCTGGTCGAGCAACGGGCGCACGTATGCCGTCGTGGCGCGCGCGCGTCCGGCGGAGCTCGACGAGGTCGTCCGCTACGTGAAGCGCACGGCTCACTAAAGGGAAACCGGGGGGCTTCGCCCCGCCGGACCCCCCATCGCCGTCGCTCGCGGGGGCCCCAGGATCCCGCTCCGCTCCGGCGGGGCGCGCCCGTGGCGCGCCTGTTTCATGACATCGTGGGTCCCGCGCAGCGGGGTGGGGAACTAAAGAGGTTCAGGGTTCAAGGTTCGCGGGTTCGCGCGTTGGGGGTTTCGGTGTGATGTCGAGGGACACATGACAGTTCGCTGGTTGATTGCCGGAGTGGCGGCCGTGGGTGTGGGCGTGCTGGCGATTCCGTTCCTGATGGGTCGTGGCGACCACGCCGGGGTGAGCGAGCCCGAGATGATGGCGAGCCACGCGACGGGGAAGTCGTGCAGCGCCGAAGGGAAGGGCAAGCTCGATGCGTTCACGGTCAAGGACATGAACGGCGCGGAGGTGCGGCTGGCCGACTTCAAGGGCAAGGCGATCCTGCTCAATTACTGGGCCACGTGGTGCGGGCCCTGCAAAATCGAGATTCCCGCGTTCGTCGAGCTCTACGACAAGTACAAGGACCAGGGCTTCGTCATCCTCGGGGTGTCGACCGACGACGATCCGGCGACGCTGCGCGAGTACGCGAGCGAGCTGAAGATGAACTACCCCGTCCTGGTGGGACGGGATCACGACGATCTGCTGGAGGCGTTCGGACCAGTCTGGGGGCTGCCGACCTCGTTCTTCATCGGCCGCGACGGGTCGGTCTGCGGCAAGCACCTGGGCCCCGCCACCAAGGAGAGGTTCGAGCAGGAGATCAAGGCCCTCCTGTAGTATGATCGACCTCACGATGTTGAAGGGCTTCGCTCACGCGCGCCTCGCCTGCGGTTGCCGGATCGCGTTCCGCGCCGGGGTCGAGGGAAGCCCCGTCACCGTGATCGTCGACGAGAAGGCGCCGGCGTGCCTCTCGGCGCTGCACGTACGCGATCTGCCGGTCTACGATCATCGCGAAGCGCTCCGCCCCTCTACGCGCCTGCTCCCGCCGAACGAAGAGGAGTACGAAGAGTCCTAGCGAGGCTGCGCCTCAGACCATCGACGCTCCGCCTCGCTAGATGGCATCGCTTGATAACGCCGCGCTCACGCGCGGACGGTCTTGACCCAGAGACTTGACTCGAGAGCACAGATTCTGAGGGTCAAGACCTCTAGCGCGGATCCGTGCCGCCCCCGGTCCGATCCCGTGCCCGGACCTCGCGTCCCGACTCTTTCAGCGCCCGCCTCAGTATGAACTCGATCTGGCCGTTCAGGCTGCGCAGGTCGTCGTCTGCCCACCGCTGAACGGCCTCGAGCACCTCGCGATCGATCCGAAGCAGGAACGGCTTGCGTTCGGCCACGACGCGCTACTGATAGATCGTGCCCGTGTTGATGACCGGCTGCGTGGCCCGCTCGCCGCAGAGGACGACGAGCAGATTGCTCACCATCGCAGCCCGCCGCTCGTTGTCGAGGCTCAGAATCTCGCGCTCTGACAGCATGTCGAGCGCCATCTGCACCATCCCCACGGCGCCCTCGACGATCCGCTGGCGCGCGGCGATGATGGCGCCCGCCTGCTGCCGCTGCAGCATCGCCTGGGCGATCTCCGGCGCGTAGGCGAGGTGGCTGATCCGCGCCTCCAGCACTTCCACGCCCGCCCGCGACAGCCGATCCTGGATCTCCTTCTTCAGGTGTTCCGCGACCTCCAGCGTGTGGCCGCGGAGCGACATCTGATCCTCCTCGTGAGCGTCGTACTTGTAGCTGGTCGCGAGGTTGCGCACCGCCGCTTCGCTCTGGACCTTGACGAAGTTCTGGTAATCGTCGACCTCGAAGATCGCCTCCGCGGTGTCGACCACCCGCCAGACGACGACTGCGGCGATCTCGATCGGGTTGCCTTCGTGGTCGTTGACCTTGAGCCGCGCGCTCTCGAAGTTGCGCACGCGCAGCGAGACGCGTTTCTTGGTGAAGAGCGGGTTCGCCCAGCGAAGGCCCGGCCGGCGCGAGGTTCCGACGTAGTCGCCGAAGAACTGCAGGACCTTGCCCTCGTTGGGGTTCACCACGAAGACGCCGGCCATGAGGAAGATGTCGAGGCCGAGCGCCAGGCCCAGGCCGACGTTCCGGCCGACCGACGCCCGCTCGGCTCCGGTGATCAACGCGTACAGGACGAGGGCGAAGACGAGCAGGAGCAGCAGCAACATCGGAATCCCGGGCAGCGCGGCGTACTGACGTTCGCGGATCATGACCATCCTCCTCATGCCGGGGATTGCGCCCCGGACCCACTCACGCGTCCGGCCGCGGCGAAGGCATTGGCGGGCTGCCGGAGCGCCTTCGGGGCGACTGCAGCCGGGCGCGCGTACCCGCCCCGCCGCGATCCGGCGGCCCCATCCCCCCGGGTACCGCCGGGCGACAGCTTTCAAACTGATATCACTTTGAAAGCTTACCCGTCAATACGGATGCGCTGGCCTGCAGGTTCCGTCATCGCGCGCCGGCCTCGTCCCGCGAGCGAAGCCCGGCCGCGGATCGTGATGCCTACTCCGGGAACCCGATCCGCAGTGTCGCCACCAGCGGCAGGTGATCCGAGGCGATGAGGGCCTTGCGGCTGCGCGGCAACTCGACTTGCCGGACGTCCACGTGCCCTTCGTAGTAGATGTGATCGAGGTGCAGGACCGGGAAGAAGCCCGGGTACGTGCGCCGGCGCCGGAGGTGGGCGCGGATGTCGATGCTCTCGAACAGGTCGCTGAGCGTGCGGGTGGCGAGCCCGCGCATCCACTCGTTGAAGTCGCCGAGGATGATCTTGGGACCCGCGACCCGGCGGTCGTGCACGAAGGCGGCCAGGCGCGGTGCCTGGTACCGACGCTCGAGCACGGCGGTCCCGA